>JAEWJS010000148.1 GCA_023386495.1 Bacillota bacterium
TACTTTCGTCGATGCGCTTCTACGCACAGATTTCGCCGTACGCAGGCATCCCAGCTACGCGGGGGCTTGGCCCCTCCCGCGACCGGACTTTCACCGGCTAGAAGATGCGCGCCTCGGGGCACGCAGCGCAAAAAAAACGTCCAGCAGCGTGATGCCGAGCTGGACGTTTACTGTTCCATTATTGAGGGCCTGGCACGGGTGCGGAGTTGAACGTCGGCGGAACGATCAGCCAGCCCTTCTCGGCCATCATCTGCCTGAGCGGAATGGCGAATCCGGCTTTCTTCATGAAGAACTTGGCGAACATCATCCCCACGTCCGGCCGCACGGCCTCGGTCAATCCCCTGGTCGCGTAATTGATGCCCAGCACGATATTGAAGCTGAGCAGGCTCGCGACTTCTTCATCGGACAGCTTGGCGGGATCCGGCACGGTGCGGTAGTCCCCGATCGGCTTCTCCGGCGTCACCTGCGGCAGCGTCACGCCTTCCTTCTGCAAGAACTCTCTCAGCTCTTCTCGGATCGGGAGATGCACATTGTGGATGACGTCATCCAGCTTCGCCCTCAGATCTTTGTCCTGTACCGTATTGTAAGCCACTTGCTCGCCGCGCATCGTCTGCTCCGTTGCAGTGAGGTAGAACCATAGATTCATCGCTTCGCCGATATTGAGCGGTGGTTTCTTCCCATCGATAAAAGGCACGACCGAGTCCTTCAGAATTTCTAACAAGTTCATGGCAGCAGCTCCACTTTTTTACGCTTATGTTCTCCTCCTCTGACTCCGTTATGCATCCACCCCAAAAATCATAATACCCGGCGTGCCGTGACGTAGTGTCCCTTCCACCAGCCGCTGTTCAAGCTGTCGATCGCAACGCCGTCCGCCGACGGCTTGTTGTGAATGAACTTGCCATTGCCCATATAGATGCCGACATGGTTAATGACGCCGTTGTTCTTGCCTACCGTGTCGAAGAAGATCAGATCGCCCTTCTTGATGCTGCTCTTGCTGACATATTTCCCTTGCTTCTTCTGATCCTTTGTCCCCCACTTGAGATCGATGCCGACCTTCGCGAAAATAAATTCCGTGAACGAGGAGCAGTCGAAGATCAACTTGCTTATGTTACGTGTTCCATAGTCATAGCTGACACGGCCTTTGTAGCTCTCCGCCAGTTCGATGACTCTGTTCGCCTTCGCGGAAGCGCTCAAGCTGGACGATCCGTTATCGTTATTCGAGCTGGAGCTGCCTTTATAATCGGTATATTTGGCATTCGCGGATATGTAGCCCGTCTTACCGTCCTTGGTCGTAACCTTCAGCCAATAAGCATTGACCTTCGAGATGACATGAATGTTCTCGCCGCGCTTGAGATAATCGATGACGCGCCCGCTCGTGCTGGCGGACGATCGCATATTCACGCCCCATTCTACTTCCGTCTCATAGACGGTTGCTGCCGAAGCGGTACGAAGACCCGGAGCTTGTCCGCTTGCGAGTGCCGAATACCCGATTACGGTGCAGAGGCCGACGACTGCCAATTTGCGTGTAAGATTGTTCATGTTGTTCCCTCCTAGTCATGTGGTCAAGATTAACCATAGCAAATCAGCCATTCCCTAGAATGTTCCATAGAGAGCGGAAAGTACTGGCACGACAGGCTTTGACCCTCTCTATTAGAATTTCATGAGAATCTACTAATTTACGACATGAACATGGAATGCGACAGCGCGTTCAACAGTTGTCGCCATTTCCCGGGCAATAACGCCAAGCGTGTATTGAAAATTATTATCTAAATTGATATGATAAATTCGAAAATAATTTTCACATTTCTGCAACGGGGGACGATGCGATGATAGCGTTGCTGCAAGCCATACGGGAGAGACAGGGGCAGCTTCCGCCGCAGGAAGCCAAGCTCGCGGCCTTCCTGCTCGAGCATGCGCGCGATGCGGTACAGATGACCATTACCGAGCTCGCTCGACAGTCCGGCAGCAGCACGGCGACGATCTCGAGGTTCTGCCGGTCGCTTGCGGCGGACAATTTTGCGGAGTTCAAGTTGAAGCTGGCGATGGAGTTGGCCGAACATGCGGAACGGCCGGCTCAGGAGCACTATCAAGACATCGTCGCCGGACAGCCGCTCGACCAGATGGTCGAAGCGCTCACGGCTAACCACATGCGGTCCGTATCGGACACGGCACGGCTGGTCGATGTCAGCATCCTGAAGGCAGCGATCGATGCGCTCCACGAGGCGCGGCGGATCGATCTGTATGGTTCTGCCACATCGGGCATCGTGGCGCAGGATTGCCAGCAGAAGCTGGTTCGGATCGGCAAGGCCGCGATCGCCTTCTCGGATCCGCATATGCAGCAGACGTCAGCCGCTTCGCTGACGCCGCGCGACGTGGCGATCGGCTTCTCCTACTCAGGCGAGACGCCAGAGACGATCGAAGCGCTGCGCTGCGCGGCCGAGCAAGGGGCGCTCACGATTTCGGTGACGCGCTACGGCTCATGCACGCTCGCGGATACCGCTTCGATCCGCTTGTTCACCTCGTCATCCGAGGCCGGCATGCGACGCGGCGACATGGCTTCGCGGATGGCACAGCTGCACCTCGTCGACATGCTGTTCGTCGGGCTGGTCAGCGAATATTTTCATGATTATGTACCGAGTCTGGAGCAATCTTACCAATCCGTTCGCCGATATACAGGCAAGAAAGAGAGGCGTGAATCATGAATATCCTAACATTCGATTCGGAAGACAAGCTGAATGAGGCCGGCGCTGGCATTCTCGCCTCAGTCGTGCAGACGAATCCGTCGGCCGTACTGGGGCTGGCAACGGGCGGCACGCCGATCGGCATCTACGAGCAGCTCGTCGAGACGCATCAGCGCGGGCTCGTCAGCTTCTCGCAGGTGAGCACGTTCAACCTCGACGAATATGTCGGTCTGCCGCCCGAACATCCGCAGAGCTACCATTCCTACATGAATAAGCATCTGTTCCGCCGTATGAACCTGTCGCCGGAGCGGACGCACATCCCGAACGGCAATGCAGCCGATCTCGCAGCGGAGTGCAGCCGGTATGACGAGCTGATCCAGCAAGCGGGATATCCGGACCTGCAGCTGCTCGGTTTGGGCCATAACGGCCATATCGGCTTCAACGAGCCTTCGCATGCCTTGCTCGGCGGCACGCATGTCGTCGAGCTCGCGGCAGAGACGCGGGAAGCGAACGCACGGTATTTCACCTCATTAGAAGAAGTGCCGAAGCTCGCGATTACGATGGGGGTGGGGACGATTCTGAAGGCGCGCATGATCCTGCTCGTCGTGAAGGGCGCGGACAAGGCAGAGATCGTGCATCGCGCGCTGACGGGACCGATCGCCACCGATTGTCCTGCATCGCTCTTGCAGACGCATCCGAATCTGGTCGTACTAATCGACCGTGAAGCAGGGAGGCTGTTAGGCGCATGAATAAGAATCCTGCCGGAGGAATGGATGCACCTGAGGTGCTTGTGGAGAATGCTCGGATTGTGACGCCTTTATTGGCGGGGCATGGGCAATCGGCTGGCGCGTCGGGAACTGACCAGACGGCCGGCGTGCTCGACGGCTGGATGCTGCTTCGAGAGGGGCGGATTGCGGCGATCGGCACAGCGGGCGAGCCGCCGCCGGTGCTGGCGGAGCTGCCTGCGGACATGGTACGTCTCGATGCGCAAGGCGGTTACGCGCTCGCCGGCTTCATCGATGTTCATGTGCACGGCGGCGCGGGCCATGACTTCATGACTGCCGATCACGCGGGGCTGGACGCGATTACGCGGTTTCACGCCGAGCATGGCACGACCGCCATGCTCGCCACGACGGTCACCGCCTCGCGGGAATCGTTGACCGGCGTGCTGGAGCGTGTTCGCGATTACCGGTCCGCGGCAGACGGGCACATGCCCTATGCGCAGCTGCTAGGCGTTCATCTCGAGGGGCCGTTCATGAACCCGCGCTATAAGGGCGCGCAAAATGCCTCCTACATGGTACAGCCGCAGACGGAATGGCTGGACGAATGGGTCCGCGACTATCCCGGTATCATCAAGCTGCAGACGCTCGCGCCCGAGACGGCAGGCGCGAATGCCTATATCGAGCAGCTCGTCCGGCACGGGATCATCGCGGCCTGCGGCCATACGGACGCCTCGTACGAACAGCTCCGCGATGCGGCAGATCACGGACTGACGCATGCCGTCCATACGTTCAACGCAATGCGGCCGCTCCACCACCGGGAGCCCGGAACGGTCGGCGCCGTACTGACCGACAGCCGCATCATGGCGGAAGTCATCGCCGACGGCGAGCATGTCCACCCGGCCGCCATCCGCCTGCTGATCCAGTCGAAGGGCATCGACCGCGTCATGCTCGTCACGGACGCCGTGGCGGCAGCCGGCATGCCGGATGGCCCGTACGAACTGGGCGAGCTGCCCGTCGTCGTCGAAAGCGGCGTCGCGCGGCTCGCGGACGGCAGTTCGCTGGCCGGCAGCACGCTCACGACCGTGCAAGGCTTCCGCTATCTCGTGGAGAAGGTCGGCGTCACGATCGCGGAAGCGAGCCGAATGGCCAGCTTGAACCCGGCTCTGCAGCTCGGCATCGCGCGCGACTACGGCAGCCTCGAACCAGGCAAACGCGCCGACGTACTGCTGCTCGACTCGCGTCTGCACCTGCAGCATGTGTTGATCGGCGGCCGGATGGTGCAATAGCGCGCATGCTTGATTTTGTCGGTAAATATGCAGCTCCAGCCGTTGTATTCCGACATACATCTCGCTTAGCCCATGCTATTATCAGACTTCAACTACATTATCTCATGAGTAGGAGCGATAATAGATGGAGCTAATTATGAACCAGGCATTCGAGAATGAGACGATCGGATTTGACGGATTCACGTTCGCGGGCTGCGTCTTCCGCGACTGCGTCATCGTCGTGGCGACGGAACAATTCAACTTCGAGCGGTGTGCCTTCTACCGCGTGAAATTCCTTGTACATCCAACCGTACCGATCCAGCAATTCTCCCATATGCTCTCGCAATGCGTCCAAGAAGATGTCGTGTGTCTCTGGAATGACGTCTACCTCGACTATGAATCGCTAGGCAACATTCGAGCGAACACGATGCGAATTCTGGCTTGAGCGCAGCGGGAAGTCCCGATAGGAACCGAAACGGCAACATAGAAGAGAGCATCCTCGACATTCGAGGATGCTCTCTTCAGTTCTTGCGCGCCTGCTTATTCACACTGCCGCGTTACTCTTTCAACCGATAGCTCACGAATGCAAGGTGACGGCTGTCCGGCGACCACGAGTTCACGTTGATCGTCCCCTGTCCGCCGAACAGTGCGGCAAGCGTGCGAATGTCCCCGCCGCGGCTCGACATCAATCGCACCTCGACGTGCTTGTTCGGGGGATGATCCCCAGGGGCGACATCGCCTTTCCGATAGGTGATGAAGGCGACGGATTCCCCGTCCGGCGACACATGCGGGAACCAATTGTTCGCTTCATCGAACGTCATCTGGGTCTGCTCGCTGCCGTCTGCGTTCATGCGCCACACCTGCATCAGCCCCGAACGCGTCGAATTGAACCAAATCTGCCGGCCGTCCGGCGAATACTCCGGACCGTCGTCGAGTCCGGGCGTGTCCGTCAGCTGCGTCTCGACGCCCCCGGCTGCCGGGATCGTATAGATGTCGTATTGCCCGTTGCGTTCGGCGCAATACGCCAGCGTCTGGCCGTCCGGCGACCAGCCGTGCAGGTAGCTCGGCGCCATCGCCGTCACGAGGACAGGCTGTCCCCCCGCAAGCGGGAAAATGTAAATCCGCGACTGTCCGTCCTCCGCCGTATGGTGGCTGACCGCTACCTGCGTATTGTCAGCGGACAGCACATGGTCGTTGTTGCATTGGTTCGCGTAGCCGGAGTCGATGACTACACTCGACCGTGAAGCCAGATCGAACGAATGGAGCAGGCCTCGGCTGTTGTAGATCAGACGCTTGCCGTCTGCCGTCCAGTTCGGCGCTTCGATCAAGTAGTCGAACTCCGCCAGCACCTGCCGTTCGCCGCTTGCAACATCCACGGTCTCCAGTACGCTAATCACGTTCCGCTCTTCCACTTGGCGAGGCTGCTTCAATGTATTCATGTGGGTTGGGCTCCTTCCTAGGATGAACTTCAACATAACCGTCACGCGCCGTCGCGTCTCGTGCAGCGAGGTGTATATGGTGCTTGATGGGCTTGATGGGCGTGAGGTGCTTGAGGTGACTTGTGGTGCTTGATGGGCTTGGTGTGCATGTGGTGCTTGTGGTGCTTGTGGTGCTTGTGGTGCTTGTGGGCATGTAGTGCTTGATGGGCATGTAGTGCTTGATGGGCATGTAGTGCAATTGAGCCAGGTGTAAACACGTGTTCATTTGTTTGATACTAATATAGGCCATGCCACTATCGCTGTCAATTATCATTTTCGGGTCACGTTCGCCTTTGCCGCGCGACGAAACCTGCCAATAACGAAGGAACTGCGCTAATAGCGCACCCTTATTCTTTAAATTTCGACGGTTATTGGTATCCCGATGGTAAAATGGGGGCTATTCGCTAATTAAGGAACGCTCGTTCTCTATTTAGAGAATCCGATACACTAATCGGTCCAAACACGAAAAAAACGCCAGATTAGCGCATCAGGTATCCTTATTAGAGAAATTGCTTCGCTAAGGCTGAGCGCGTGCCAGCTACGATGGTGCATAGCTGTTACGGTGGGGAATGAAGTCACTGCGTGGCTCATGATAGCTAGCTCTGCGCGGCGGGACAACTAGCGCGGCCCATGGTAGTTACTGCTACAGCTGTATGGCCGTTAAGGCTGAGCGCGTGGCAGATACGGCGGTGCTTGGCCGTTACGGTGGGGAATGAAGTCACTGCGTGGCACATGATAGCTAACTCTGCGTGGCGGGACAGTTACAGCGCGGCACGACAGCTACGGTGGTCCTCGTACTGTGGCACATGGCGCGGCAGCATTCACCTGCGGCCATCTCTTCCCCGCGCCACGACAGCATTCCCCGTAACATCGCCCCACGCCAACGCACAGAAGGAGCTGCCCGGCCCCATCGACTAGTGGATGGTGAACCGGAACAGCTCCTTCGTACATGCCGACTGCTGCGCGACTTAAGCGTTGCTCTCCGTCGTCGCGGCGTCGAGCATCGTCTGCCAGTCGGCAAAATCCGTCTCGCGCGCTACGTGCCGATCGAACAACTCGCCCTCAAGCGCGCTTAATTGCTCGCGCGTCTCGGCTTGGAAGTTGCCCTTCTCGAGGAATTCGGCGAAGCTCTTGAACTCGGAATGCTTGCTCATGAAGCGCTCGTTAAACAAGTGGCTAAGCGACTGCTGGTCTTGCATCGCTTGACTCGACTTCTGCCCTTGAAGCTCGAGCAGCAAGTCGTCGAACGACATTGGCTTATGCTTTCTCAGAAAACCACACCCCTGCATCTGGATCGAATTTCATTCATGCTTCTCTCTATTGTACCATAGTGTAGGGCAAGGGGTGTTAATCTATTCCTTAATTCTTGTTATCGCTTCTCAAAATACATTCTGGCGCTCTCGCCGGCTGCCGCGGATACGTCGACCTTGATCGTAATCTTCGGCGATGTGCTCGTCACTTTCATCCAGCGATGACCTTTCTGAACGGAATAGCCAGGCAGGTCCAGCGTCACGTTAATGGTCGACAACCGCTGCGAAGGATCGGAGACCGACACTTCCAGAACGCCTGCCCGTTCACGGATCATGACGCTAGCCGGCTGGTCGACGCTGATCTTGCCGGCCGAGCCCGCCTTCCAGAAGTTCGCCGCCACGATACCGAGCGATGTCTCTTCCACGGCATGCACATTCGTATTCTGCGCCAGAATCCGGACCTGTTTGTTGCTGTTGTAGGCCTTGGTCGCCGCAGCGCTTTTATTCGGGAGCAGAATGTACGCATACTTGGCATCGCTAGGCTGCGCGCCGTGATTCAGCCACATCGTCATATAATTCCGGGTGATCGACTTGGACGATTCCGACTTGCTCAGCTGCGCCCAGTTGCCCGTGCGCGCTTCGCGCAGCATCGTGAGCGGCGTATCGTTCGGGAACACATAGCCGATGCTCGACCCTTCCACCGCACCGCTCAGATGTGCCCAATCGACGTCTGCAAAATTTCTGCTCCAGCCCAGCCCGGCCGATTGCGTCTCCCCATTGACGACGAGCGTCTCGTCTCCGGCCGCGGACAGCTTCCGGTTCTCGACGATCGTCTCGTAGGCACCCGGCAGGTCTGCCGTAATGCCGCTGCCCATCGCAACGATCTCGTCATCGAACATGAACCAGGATTTGTTGCCAGTCAGCCCGGTATCGTTGTACCGGAACTGCATGCCGGCACTGCCGTATGCCCCGGTAATGACCGTGCCGCCGACCCAGGACTTCGTGCTGCGCTCGGAAGCCTTCGGTCTGCCGTCCGTTGTCGTGCCGGGCAGACGAAGCGGATCGATCGTCGGCCAATAACCGTCCACGAACTGCTCATAATCGGTCGTATACAGGTACGTCATGCCGTTGCCCGTATACCAGCCCTTCTTGTTCTCGTCGTTCATCGTCTCATAGTTAAGGATACGATCGGAATACATGCTGATCCCGTACGAGAAGCCTTGGCGAATATGCATAATGCGGTCCATCGAAGGGAATTGGAAGTGCGCGATCCGCTTGCCCTTCGGCATGATGGTGGAATCGTTCAGCAGCGCATCGACCATTCGCATGCCCGAAACGTCCAGCCCGTAGTACGTGTAGTTGAGCACCCGATTCGCCTTATAACCGTACTTCAGGCTGCTCCTGATCTCCATGGCCTGGTCAGCCGGGAGCAGCTTCGAGATGCGGAGGAACGCATGCATCGCCGTGCGCCCGATCGTGTACGGGCTCGACCCTTCGCGCGCGATCGCTCTACCCCGCACCATGTCGACCATCGCGCCGTCTTGGATGAGCGGCTCGAATGCATCCTTATACCAAGTCGAAAGCGTATTCGCTTGCGCTGACGTAATGTCCCAACGGCTGCCGTCCAATAGTGTCAAGAACTTCGATAACCGGTCGATCAGCACGACGCCGTAACTGCCGGTATACGCCACGTTCGCATGCTGGATGAACGAGCCGTCACGGTAGAAGCCGTCGCCGGACGTCACGGTCTTGTACAGCGGCTGAATCGCGCTATGCGCTTGAGCAATTCGTGTCTCATCCTTCTCGATAATGCCGTGCAAGGCAACGATCAGCGCCTTCTCGGCCAGATTCGCGCCGGCCTCGGGCGTACGGCAGCAGTTCGCCCGCTTCGCCGGGTCGGGAATGATGGTGCGCAGCGCCACGTCGTACCGGTTGACCAGCGAGTCCGGGAGCTTGCCGTCCATCAGCACGGTAATCGTCACGATCTCGAGCGGCGAGCCGATCTCCCACTCCCACCAGTTCCCGTAACGATTCGCCTCTGCCATGTAGCGATTCTCGGACATCCATTGCATGGCCGCGACGATATCCTGCGCGAGACTCTCGTTCTGGTACCAGCGAGAACCTACTGTCGCGTAAGCCATCGCCAGCTTCTCGATCCTTCGGAAGCTCTCCGTAATCTGTGCCGGATTGCTCGTGCTCGTCAGATCGGACCATAGTCCGGAGGCATCGTTCAATCGCAGCGTATCCCAGACGCCTGTACGGGAACTGTTCGAGATCGCGGCGATCTTCGCCACGTGCGAAGCCATCGCCTTATGCTTGCTGTCATACACGTCGTTGCCTGTCAGATAGTTGCGCCAATTGTCTTGCAGCGTGTCATACTCGTCCGCCGTATTGGCCATGCAGCTCGTGGTCAGTACCAATAGTGAACCAATTAGAGCAAGGAGAATCATGACCATGGTTCGGGACTTTCCTAGTTGTAGTTGCCATGTCATCGCCCTACACCCCATTGTCCTATCGAATTTTGTCATTAGTATATCATGTCCCTCTCGCCTTCCGGTATAACCAGCAGTCCTATTTATCCGCCCGATCATGCCAAAAAAGGCGATCGCACATAGCAACCGCCTAGTTCCTAACAGCTATACGATGCATCAGGTATGACACCAGCCGATAGCGCACCATCAACTTCCCCCATATTCGTAGGGCATAAGAATCAGCAGCCCTGCTGCTAGACCCCTTGCGGATCTGCGCAAGCTTGCCCAGCACCCGCTCCTTAGGAACCGGAGCGTCCGGGTACCGGTTGGAATCGCCTTTGCATATGTATACTTCCTCGCCCCCGATCCGCTCCCTGCGCAGCAGCCTATGGCCGATTAGTCCCGACTGTTCGTCCTCGAACAACAGGATATCGCCGATCGCGGCGTCCTCGGGCGAGACCGGCTCGAACCGGCAGATGCTGCCTTGCCGGATGAGCGGGAACATGCTCGTCCCCCTCGAAGGAATCTCGATGTATCCTCGATGCTCCAGCAACTGCCGGATGCTGGATGCTTTGCGAAGCAATTGCGCTGTCACGCTGCCGTCATCCCCTCTGCCTGTAAATTACGATAGTGCGTGTTCAAAAAGGCCAGTTGTGGACTTTTTGAACTTCCACCAACTGCAAAGAAGAGGGTTGGAAGCAGCCTAACCCTCGCTGCAGCCCCCTCTTCTATGCATGCTGCCGATTAACGGTGGCAGCCGGATGGACGCGTTTCGAACTTAACTGCTTGGTGCTCAACGATTTGTGGAGCTTGGTATGCTTTTTTCATTCTTTTTCACCTCCTTTATAGAATATGGCTGCCGCGCTGCCTGCCGTCGTTCCAGCCTATCATCTCGCGGTCCGGACAGGCGCTGCGGCGTCCTGCTGTTCCAAGTACAGCCGCGCGTACATCCCGCCCTTATGCAGCAGGGCCTCGTGCGTGCCCTGCTCAATGACCTGCCCGCCGTCCATGACGAGGATTCGGTCCGCCTGCCTGACGGTCGAGATGCGATGCGCGATCATCACGGTAGTCCGGCCCGCCATCAGCTTCTCCAGCGCCGCCTTCACGGCAGATTCCGTGATGGAGTCCAGTGCCGACGTCGCTTCGTCGAGGAGCAGCACAGGCGCATCGCGCAGGATGGCGCGGGCGATCGCGATCCGCTGCTTCTGTCCGCCGGACAGCTTCGCGCCTCGTTCGCCGACCTCCGTGTCGTAGCCGCCCGGCAGCTCCAGGATGAACGGCTCCGCATTCGCCTCGCGCGCCGCCCGCCGAATATCGGCTTCGGTCGCGTCCGGCCGGCCCAGCGCGATATTGTCCCGGATCGTGCCGTCGAACAGATACGCTTCCTGCGTCACGACGGCGAACATGCTCGCCCTGGCGCCGGGATCCCAATCGTCCAGCGGCTTGCCGTCCATTCGGATGACGCCTTCGTTCGGCCGATAGAAGCCAAGCAGCAGATGGAAGAGCGTGCTCTTGCCTGCGCCGCTGGGTCCTACGATTGCCGTCAAGCGTCCCGCAGGAATGTCCACCGATACGCCCTCGAAGAGCGGCTGATCCGGCTCGTACCGGAATCGGATCGATTCGAGCGCAATCCCTTTGCGAAGGGGAAGCGCCTTGCGGTACTCCGTCATGCTGCCGTTCTCGATCGGCTGCTCCATCACCTCGCAGACGCGATCCACCGCAGCCAGGGAGCGCTGGAAAGCGCCCCACTGAAAGGCGAACGTGCTGATCGGCTGGATGACGCTCTGGAATAAGGCGATGAACGCCAGCAGCGTGCCGATCGACATCCCTTCGGCAACCGACCATGCGCCGATGCCGAGGCATAGCAGGAACGCCGCGTTGTTGACGGCACCCGTGCCCGCGTGCAGCACGCCCTGCAGCTTCGCATCCTTGGCTTCCAGATCGAACAACTCGTCGTTGTAAGCCATGCTGCGCTGCTCCATCCGCTTCTCCAGCTGGTAAGCCCGCACGATCACATGTCCGTTGAACAGATCGTTCAAGTACGCATTCGCTTCGCCGAACTTCCGCTGGATCAGCGCGCCATTCGAGCGCATCCGTCTGCCGTATACCGCGCCGATAACGAGCACGGCGGGCACGGCGGCGAAGCAGATCAGCGCCAGCTTCCAGTTCAAGGTCAGCAAGTATCCGAAGGCCGCGACGGCCACGATCGGCTGCTTGACGAGATTCACCAGGTTTTTGCCCACGGCGCCGTTGATCTTGTACACGTCATTGGTAAGTCGCGAGACGCTGTCCCCGGAATGGCCGTTCACCCGCATCGCGACCGTAGACCGGAGCAGATGACGCATCAGATCGTTCTTGATATCCCGCAGGATGCGATCCGACGCCTGGAACTGCAGCCTGACCTCGCCGAAGTCCATCACGACGTTGACAAGCACGATCAGCGCCGCGAGCAGGAACAGCCCGCCGATCGAGGCCAGGTCGCCGGAAGCGATCCGGTCCGCGAACGTCTTAAGGAACCAAGCGAAGAAGATGGCATAGCCGACGTCGAACGCCAGCAGGAAGGCCAGTGCCGCATAGATTCCCTTGTAACGGCGAACGTAGGGCAGCAGCCGCCGGATCGGCGTCTTCAGCTCATGGAGTCCGAGCGCTCGGCGCACAGCACCGAACATCGCCCTAAGCTCCGGCCTTGTTCATCTCGATTAACCCGACTGCCTGCAGCGAGTCCAGGAACCGAGACAAGTCTTCTCTGGCGACGGCTTCCTCGATCTCGTATTCCGCCATGATGGCACGTGCGATCGCGGGCAGTTCCTCTTCGCGCTGGAGACTGGACCAGATCAAGCCGCCCAGCTCGTTCAGCTTCGTGATCGTGCATGTCTCCGGATTGAGCAGCACCCATTCGCCGTCCATTTCCATCGCTTCTACGCCTGGCTTGCAAGCATACGTCAGTACACCTTGCGTCATGATATCATCTCCCAGAACGAATCGTTTTTCTGAAAATAGAGCTCCACCGACGGCACAGAGGCGGTTAATCGGCTGCATAAGCGGAACAGCTTAGCCGTCTCGCCGGCATCGTACTTCCAGTAGAACACCTTATCCAATAGGCTCGTCATGCTCTTGACCGTGGACATCGGCTCTGTCTTGACCTCCAGCGACTGCTTCAGGAAGAACACGCCCCGCAGCGGACATTGGTCCAAGCTGTGGTATGTCCAGAGGTCGCTGCGGAACGGCGAGTTGAACGCCGTCACGGCGCCGTCCTTGCCGACCTTCACGACGGTTGCCTCATCCGACAGCAGCGGCCTTGGCAGCGACAGCATCGCGACCGTCGACTTGCCTGCGCCGGAATGCCCCGTGAAAATGTGCGCCTGGTCGTTCTCTGCCACGCAGGAGGAATGAATCAACAGTCCCCACTCCCGGTGCACGATCAAGGCGCTGTACACGTTCATCATCGCATGCTTCAGCGCGAACATGTCGTAGGCACCGATCCAGCCGAAGTCATACGAGTCCTCGATGCGAATCTCGTAGTCGCCCCGCCGATAGCGGACCGTGCCGCCATGCACATCCACGTCCACGTCGAAGTTCTCGAACGGAACGCCCCACTCGTCATGGATCTCCAGCGTCAAGTCCACGCCGCTTACTGCCTGCGGATCGAGCGTCGTGAACGACTCCCGCATCCACCCCTCAACGCGCTCCGATTCCGTGCGGATTCGGATTGCATGCTCTGCGATTCCGATAATCAACTCAGCCATCCTGATTGCCTCCTCGTTATTCCAGTCGCCTGCCGGCGCTCCGCAGGCGGTGGGAACGCCACAAGCGGAACCGATGGCTGTACAGCTTCCAATACAGCGTCGGCAGATCGCGCCGTCCCGCTTCCTCCCCGATCATCCGCTCGATCCGATCGCGGGGCGGCAGCAGCATGTACTTCACATGCGTCGCCCGATAGCGCCACGAATCCATCGTCAAGAGCGGATAGAGCAGGATGTAGGCGTAATACCGCATGCTCTTGGCGCCGCGCTCCTCGGTGCGAATCAGCTCCAGGTCGAGCAGCGGAATTCGCTTGCCGCGGATCGGCCGGATGGTGTCCCGCAGCTCCGGGAAGAACCGACATGCCGCGCCGAGCGCCGCTTCGACCTTGCTGCGCGTGCGGTCCTGCTCGGCCATCGCTGCCAGCTGCCGCATATCCAACCGATCGCTGTAACGCTGCAGCAGGTGCGCCACGTCCATCACGTTTTTGAGCGAGAGCATCATATGCTTGCTGGCATGCAGGCACATGACATAGAACGTGTGCAGGAAGTTCAGCTCCCGGCAGTACGCGTACGTCTTCCCTTCCCAGACCAGCGGAGCGGATTCCAGCCACAGCTTGTCCAGTCCGATCGCGGCCGTATGCTTGCGAATGACGTTATGATGCAGCTCGACCGTCATGTTCTCGCCGATGGCGGGGATCGGCTTCCCGAATTCGGCATGGTAGTGAAGCGAATGATGCGCGTCCTCTTGGGTGAAGCCGATCGACCGTATGCAGTCGGCTGCGCGTTCCAGATCGCCCGGCTTGACCAGGATATCGATGTCGCTCGTCCCCCTGGCGCCGAAGTGCCCGAAGTACCGCTCCGCGAACAGCACGCCCTTGAGCGGGATCGCGGGGATCCCGGCTGCATCCAGTGCCGCCAGCACCTGCCGCGTCTCGTTCTTGACCAGCATGTTGTGGAAGAGCACCTGCTCCCCGTCCCGCTTCAGCGCATCCAGCAGCGGCGCCGGCACGCGGTCCGTCTGGCCCGTGTCCCGCAGCATCCGGTGGACGAACGGCGACATCTGGAACGTCTTGCATTCCGCATGCAGCTGCTTCCACTCGCGCTCCCATCGCGCCGAATCCAACTTCCCCGCATAGATCTCCCTCAGAAAATCAATCATCATCTCGCATTCACCTCCAGCCTTTACGTCTATCCCCATCGCTCAGTTCGCCCCGAGCCGCGCTTGCTGCAGCTCGTCTTGTCGACTAATCAGCCTCGCTCGGAATGCCGCCGTCGTCCGACTTCGCTCACTGTGCACGCTTGCTGCACCTCGTCCGTTAACTAACCAGCTTCGCTCGCCGCCGATCCATCGTCTGTAGTTCGGATTCGCCAACTTACAGTCGCCGCCCATGTGTCGAGGGGCGCTGCAGTTCGGATTAGCCGACTTAGAGAGCCATAATAGATGCCATAGTCCGAAAAGCTGCCTCCAATTCGACGGATCCGAACTACAGCGGGGTATGAGCTCCATCACTTCATGCAAGTCGACATTTCCGAACTGCAGCTGTTCCAGCCTCCAGATCAGCGCCTAGCCGTCAATCGACTCGACAGCGCGTTCGGCACGCTTGTTACAGCTCGTCCTAGTCGACTGCCCTGCGCTCCGTCATTCGCCTGTCGTCAGACTTCGCTCCCTCGGCACGTTGCTTCGTCTCGTCCGTTAACTAGCCTTCTTGCACGCTCGTCCCTCTCGCGCCAGGCGTTCCTGCCGCGTCGCGAACCAATAGCTGCATTTCCTACCGCTATTTCAGCCGGTATCGCAGTATTCGGACGATTAGTGTAAATAAGTACCACTAATTCCGGCCAATCCACGCATTCCCGCCCATTTACTCACAATAACTGCACTTTTCTACACTATTCGCTCGATTATGGATAAGCTCAATGAATAGTGGTACTTTCTTACACTATTTATGCCGGCGATTGGATTGAGCTCTTGCAACCGCAGGCAGCCCAATGGGCACCATGCCGACTCTTCTTGATTGACCGGGTGTCAGCACCTCAAGTGAAATTGCGCCAGCGTTCAAGATTCGACGTCGAATAAGCTTCGTCAGCAACAGCATCGCGATCACGCCCGGTCCCTACCGGTCCCTGCTTGCGGCGATCTCTTTGCGTGCCGCCAGCGTACCGCTGCCTGCAGCCCCGTGGCGCGGGTCCAGCCGGTCCCGATAGCGGAACGCGAACTTCTTGAGCCGATACGGCATCAAGCCGAGCAGCAGCGGAATCGATGCGGCGTAGATGCGTACCGGCAGGCTGACGCCCATCGCCTTCAGCCCGTGCCAGCGCACGGCCGCGTCGATCTTGCGGTACGCCACGCCCCGCTTGCCCAGATGATTCTGGTTGACCCGGTAGCGGATCAGCGGCTCCGGCAAGTTCGCCATCTTCAGCCCGTGGCTCAAGCAGTCGAACCACAGCGCATAGTCCTGCGTATAGCGGTAGCGTTCATTGTACCCGCCTAGCGCGAGGATCGGCGCCCTGCGGAACATCACCGACGGGTGGATCATCGGATTGACCCGAACGATCATCTTGCGGATCTCTTCATGATGCTGCGGCACGCACCGCAGCGCGCCTTCCTTGCCATCGTCATTCACTTCAACCGCCCAAGATCCAAGGACGCTGATCTCCCGATGCTGGCGCATGTATTGTAGCTGCCGTTCGATTCGCTGCGGGTACGCGCAATCGTCCGCGTCCATCCGCGCCACGAACTCGGTAGCCGTGCTCTGAAGCAGCTTGTTAAGTGATACGGTAAGCCCCATGTTCCGTTCGTTCACGCCGATGAGCCGGAACCGCGCGTCCCGCGAGCACCACTTCTGAATGATGCGCGGCGTCAGATCGGAGGAGCAGTCGTCCAGGATGTGCACGACGAACCTGGCGTACGTCTGCAGCGACAGACTCTCGAAGCATTCGTCGAGATGATCGGCAGCATTGTAGGTCGCAATGATTACCGTGACTTGCGGATCCATTATTCACCGCCTTTCGTAATGGCGGATACGTCGATGCAATACGTCTTGCGGATGCCGTCATGCGCCGAGTCGATCGACAGCCAGCGGCCGTCGGGGCTCCACCTCGGATGCAGATCGCAGCGAACCGCGCCGTCGAACTTCCACGGCGAGAAGAAGCGGCCGACCTTGACCAGCTTCCGCTCCGCGGTATCGTACAGCATCAGATGCCGCTGGCGCGCCTTATCCGGGTACGTGTCGGTCACGATCCAGCGCTTGTCCGGCGAGTAGGAAGGATGCCCGTCGCCGAAGCGGTCCAGCTCATCCTTGCCGATGATCGCGAGCTTGCCCGTCACGACATTAATTAAGTAGTAACGATCGCCGTCCGCCGCCGTTCTCGCCCAAGCGAGCAGATGCTCGTCATCGCGCCACTGGTAGTGCGAGACCATCCGGTCGTCTAGCAGCAACTTCGGCTGCTTGCCGTCCGTCGTCCCGGCATAGAGCCGGGAGAACTTGCCCTGCGCGCCGATCCAGCGGTGCATGAATACGAAGCGCTTCCCGGAAGGCGAATACATGATGTGATTCACCTTATGCTCCGACCGCTCCATCTCTGGACGAGGCTGCATCCGGCGCAGCTGCTCGATCGAGAGCAGCAGGTCGCACCGCTTCGCCGCAAGGTCGATGCGCCAGATCCCGTCCGCGCTGTCCGGCATGTGTGGCCCGTAGTTGCTGACCGGCATCGGGTAGCCGTACTCCGCCCGCAAGCGGTCGATCCGCTTGTAGTTCAGCGTCAGCGCCTCGCTCCCGTCCGGATGCACGGTCTGGATCGGCCACGGCACGAGCTCCTTCTCGCCGTCCGGCGAGACGATCCACGACACGAGCTCGCCGCCGTCCACCGCATTGAAGATCAGCCGATCATCCGGCAGCCACTGCGTCATGCTGCCTTGCTGATGATTGTAGGCCTGCGTCGCCGCCAGCACCTTCATCGTGCCGGCCTGCTTGTCCACCGCGCAGATCTCGGCTTCCCCGTCCCGACGAAGTCGGTGATAGGTCATGTAGCGCATATTCCGCGACCAAGGCGACTTGTCGTAGTAGCCGAAGTAGAACGTATCGGTCCCGCTTGTGCCGCCGGCGACGCCCGCCCACTCATCAGGCGTCTGGATCGCGTAAGGGCCGTTCAATTCGTATTGAAAATCCGCTTGATGATGCCGGATATAATTCACTCTCTGATAGACCGACTTCACGATGTTCCGAATGCCTGGCGCGGCGTCCAGCGCCCTCGCCAGCCTTTTCTCCAGAAGTCCGTAACCGCTCATGCATTTCCCTCTTTCTTCGTTTCTAGCTGTAGGATCGGGGCGGCGGTTCTCTCACGCACGACGAACGAACGCGCCCACTTGATTAAGCCTGGAGGAGACAACAGCAGCACGCTTTTCAATTTCGGGTAAGCCAGTAAGCTCCGCATGATCCAAGGCAGCGCGGACCAATAGCCGTGCCTCTGCCTCGTCTTCGCGATATAGAAATAGTTCGCCGCATAGATGCGGCGTTTGCCCAGCCAGCCTTGCTCATCGATCGCCTGCTTGTATTTCTCGAACAATCGCGCAACCGCTTCGGTATGGAGATTTTTGCGGCCGCTGATCTGCTTGTTCGGATTGGAAGCGACCGTGTAGCGGACGTTGCAGCTCCCGTCATGGCCGACGGTCGTGCGCTGCAGGCACCGAATCCACAAGTCATAATCCTGGCGCGCAGGAAATTTCGGATCGAAGCCTCCGGCCTCCTCGAACAACGTCCGCTTGAGTGCCACAGACGACGTGATACCGATCATGTTATCGTACAGAATGGCGGGATACAGCTTGCCCTTGGCCTTCGGCATGATCTGCCCGATGACCTTGTCCCGGTTCGCGTCGCTGACGACCAGCCGGCCGCCGTACACGAGTCCCACCTCCGGATTTTCACGAAACACTGCCAATTGGCGCTCGATTTTGCCCGGCTCCCAGGTGTCGTCGTCGTCGAGGAACATCAGGATGTCCCCGGTTGCACGTGCCGCGCCCGCATTGCGGACGGCACAGGCGCCCTGCGAAGTCTCGAACCGCACATAGCGGATCGCGACGCCCTTATTCTCATAGGCTTGCAGCTCAGCCTCGAACGGCTCCCGGGACGCATCGTCGACGACGATGATCTCTTTCGGCGGCACGGTCTGGCGGCATGCACTCTCTACAGCCTGCAACAGCATCGCTTGGCGGTCGCGCGTCGGTATGATGACTGATACATTCATGCTCTCTTCCCTCCCTGTTCGCGTTGCAACAATTCCCAAGCCACGATGCTGATCGCGATCGCGCCGATCGGCGTGTACGCGCCCGTCAGATTGAAGGAGACGTTCCACGTGAGCAGCAAGTAAGTGGCCAGCATGCAGCAAGGAATCAGATACGTACGCGTCTTCACGCTTCGGCCGATCACATGCACGAACATCGCGATCAGTCCGAGCAGCAGCAATAAGGAACCGATTCCGCCGGATATCATCGTTTCTAACAGGATGTTATGTGGATATATCCCGATATAAGCATCCGAGGCATTCATGCCGTACCCGAACGGATTCTTCTCGATCATCTCGAACGCCGTCCGGTAGATCGTCATGCGCGATTCCTCGCCGACGTTCTGGAGTTTCTCGAAGCGGTACAGCCAATAGTCCGATACATTCTGCTTCAGGATCAGGTACACCGCCACCCCCGTACCGAAGAGCAGGAGCAGCTGGGCGATCTTCCTCCGCAGCGAACCGTGCTTCCAGATGACCATCAGCCAGAAGACGATGATCGTGCCGGTCGAGAATAGGATCGGGGCACGCCCGAAAAGCGTCGCAAGTCCCATCGTGATCACGGCGGCAGGCGCTAGCAGAACCACCTTCGCCATGACCCGCTCTGCCAGCAAAATATAGCCGAATATGGACACCAGTCCGGCGGCCAGCGGCACGCCCAGCGTCAAGTAATGCTGGTTCTCGGCGCGATCCAGCTCAATGCCGATCGTCAATTGCACGATGGCGAGCAGCACCGCCCAGACGATCTGCCAGAAGAGGAACAATCGAATCTCCTCCGACCGCGTAACGAATAGCAGGAGGCCGATCACGGCTCCGAATACGCCGGCGTACTGCAGGAACAGCCGCAGCGAGGCTTCCGATTCCGGCGCCAGGCTCCCATAGAGGAACAGCAGAATCCAGAGCGAGGCGAACAGCAGGATGAACCAGGCTCTTAGCTTGCCGAACAGGACGCGCCCGTCCGACATGACGAGCAGCTTGTACAAGCCGGCGCCCCAGAGGCAGCATACCGCCGCTACGTTGATCAGTTCGGATCGGTAGATAATCTTAATGCTGGGCGTGTTGATGATGAGAAAAGCCAGCAAAGATACGATCAGCGTCATGATGAGCGGCACGCGCGTCTGTGTCATCCTGCATTCCCTCCCTTCCCTGATGCTTGCGCTTCGATGCCGGCAGCCGCCGGAGCCTGCCGGCTGCGGCCCCGCTTCAGCTTAGACAAGGCCGAAGCCGTCAGCGTCTTCACGCCGTCCACGCGAAGCAGCCATGCGGCAATATAGAACGCGATACCGCCGCAGATCACTTGCACCGCCAGCATCGGCACGCCTGTGTAGGTGCGCAGCGGCAGCAGCACGAGCGACATGGCGCCCGCGGCGAGCACGATTTTCACGAAGTCCAGCATGGGGAACGGCAGCCTGAATAGCTTCTGTCCCAAGCCGATGCTCATGGCCGTGCCGATGACATAAGACACCAGAGCCGCGTAAGCCGCGCCCATGATTCCCCAGCTCGGGATCCACCACAGGTTAAGCAGAATGTTGGCGGCTACGGCAGCCAGCACGGGAATCATCTGCTTGTTGGTCTGGCGCGACATCTGGAACGATAAGTCGAAGTAGAACGTCTTGATCCCCTGAATGAAGGCGGCAAGCGCGACGATCGGGAACACGACAGCTGCGGTATCCCGGTACGCTTCCCCGAGGAGCACGTAAGCGATACTCGGCGTCAGCACGATCAGGCCGGCCGTGGCGGGAATCGATAAGAGCAGCAGCAGCACGGCGTTCTGCTTCAGCTGCGAGCGCGCGGCCTCCTCGCCGTGCTTCTCCAGCTTCTTCACGGCCAATGGATATGCCGCGAGATTGACGATCGTCATCAAGAGCAGGACGGACTGCTGCGTGAAGTCGTAGGAGACCGCGTACAGCCCTGTCGCCGCCACGCTGTCCATCCAGCCCAGCATGACGCGTCCCGCCGAGAAGATGATGAAGCTCATCGTGAAGGAGACGGTCAGCGGCGCGCCGTACTTGATGAGGCTGGCCATCAGCTTGTAATCGACCTGGGAGAAGCGAACCTCCCGCCACTGCCTCACGGCCATGATCGCGACCGGCACCAGCGTGCCTCCGATCATGCCGATCATGACGCCGTGGATGCCGTAGCCGAGCGCGACGAGCAGGACGGCGATCGAGAGCGTCAAGATGTTCTTCGAGAGGAACAGCTTGCCGTACGGCCCCGGCTGCAGCTGCGCCCGGTACAGCGTTAGGCTGAGCTCGAACCATGCGAACAGCCATAGATAGGCGAACGTCTCGACGATGACCCACCCGGATGCCCGAAAATCCGCCCACAACACCGCCGCCAGCACGCACAGTACGAGAGAGACCAGCATGATGAGATGGAAGCCGATACAGATTGTGCTGAGCAGCTTGACGCGGTCTTCATTGGATTCGTAGTAACGCAGCAGACTCATGCGCAGCCACTGGAAGAACACGGCGTTCACGAGCATGATCGAGGTGATCATCAGCGTGTAGACGCCATAATCTGACGGCGGCAGGAGACGCGTCAGTGCCATGATGGCCACGATGTTGAAGACGCCTGCCAGCCCGCGGGATAACGAATAGATAAGCGTGTGTCGCATTAGCATGTTGTGTACCTCTTCAGCTGACCGCTGCTAGCGCCGAGGCGCCTGCGGTCAGTTCCTCGTCAAGAAAGAAGCGCCTGCGCGATCCTTGGGATTGTAGCGGTTCAGCACCGTGCCGATCACGGTCGCTTCGACTTGCGTCAGCTGGGCGAGCGCTCTGTGCACGGCCCCCTTCTTCGTCCGGCCGGCATGGACGACGAACAGCGCGGCGTCGCAGCCTCTCGAGATGAACAGCGGGTCTGCGCAATAGAGCACGGCCGGCGTATCGATCAGCACGATATCGTAGGCGGAACGAATGTCCCGCAGCATGGCGGGTACTTGCTCGGATGCCAGCTCATGCGCCGCATTCGCGTTCGCGTCGCTCGCCGCCATGATGTCCATGTTCGGCACGAGCGTGCTCTGCATCGCGTCGATTGCGGTCTTCCTGCCGGACAGCGCTTCGCTGAGGCCTGTCCGGCTCTGCAGATTGAACAGCCGATGCAGCTCGGCATTGCGGACGTTCATGTCGATCAAGGCCGTGCGCCGCCCGCTTCTGGCATACGTCATGGCGAGATTGGCCGCCACAGTCGTCTTGCCCTCGCCGCGCTCAGCCGATGTCACCATCAGCACGCCTGCCTGGGATGTCCGCGAGATCGTGTCGAGCTGCGCCTGCAGCATCCGGTATACTTCCGCCGTCTGCGGGTTGCCGCCGCCTATGATCTGATGCTCAAGAGTTGATCGTGACATGCTTCGTCTCACCTGCTCTGTTAGGGATTCGGGCCGAACCGCCGGCCTTCGACTTGCCGTTCGGGATGGCGGCCAGTACAGGGACGCCGTAAATCCGCTCCATCTCTTCTTCCGTTCGAATCGTGTCATTGAAGAATTCCAGCAGCGTCACGATGCCGATGCCGATCAAGAGCGACGCGACGAAGCTGAGGACGAGCGCGATCGTCATGCTTATATTGGATGGCGATGGTTGATTGTTCGGATCCACTTCGTTCAACACTTGGACTTGAAGAACGCCGAGCATGGCAGATACCCGCTCGCTGAACACTTCCGTGACCGTTCTGACGATCGCCGTGGCCCGTTCGTAATTCTCGTCCGTCGCGTAGATGCTGAGCACCTGCGTTTCCGGCACCGTGCCGACCAGCACTTTGCGGTCCAGCTCGTCGCTCGTCAGGTTCCACTCCGGCAGGCGAGCCGATACTTCGTTCATGACGTTGGAGCTCTTGATGATCTCCATGTAGGTGCCGATCAAGGCTACGTTCGCGCGGACGGCTTCATAGTCGAGACTGCTCGATGCCGGCGTGCCGTCTTGCCTATCCTGAACCGTGGAGATAATCAGCTTGGACGATGCCTCGTACTCAGGGGCGATAAGATTCGATTGCACATAGATGGTCGCCGCACACGCGATACAGACAACAGCCGCGATGATCCACCACCGGCGCAGCAGCACTTGTACATACGCTTTGACATGGATTTGCATCCAGATCCTCCTTTGGAATATCCGACAAGATTATGTAACATTCTGTAGCTTGTATCACTAGATTATGATACATAATGTATCATTGTCAAGTAATTTGTTGAATCGGATAACGGGCTTGTCTGGCCCGTCATCCGACGAAATGACAGAATCCTGCATCACGACTGCGAGTAAGCGCTCTCGCGACATCTCTCTCGCTTAGCGTTGTTTGACGTTCATCCCGCAGACCAGACGCTGCGAGACGATGTCCGAATAGAGCACCATCCCTGTCGCGCGAGCGACATGAATGACATCCAGCATCGTATCGCTGTCCGGCACAAGCTCCGGCAGCCTATTAGGCAAGCCGGTGATCCGTTCGGGACGGTACATGACGTCCGGCTCGCCGTCGAACAGCGCGACATAGAAGATGCCCGACTCGACGAGGTCTTGGAAGAAGTGGCTGCCGTACGACAGCTCCGGCTTCAGTCCCGCTTCCTGCGACGCCACCTCGCACAAGACCGACATATGGCATAGCTCCGCCCAATGCACCGGCACGCCGAGTGACGGCGTCGTCGTCCCCCAGCGGCCTGGTCCGACGAGCATGACCGGCTGCCCCTTCAGCGCCGCATTGATGCGGCCGATATGCCTGGCCACGGCATATTTCTCTTGCTCGCTCCTCGCGAGGTATGCCTTCGGCTGCACATAGACGACGTACTCGATCGGCAACCGCACGTTGCCGCCCATGAAATTCCCCTTCGACGCGAAGAAGCCCTGCCGCTGCTCGGCCTCGCTCGGGAACGCGACCGACCGGCCCAATCCGCGCGTCTGCAGCGGGCGGCATTGCAGCAGGTTCACCTTGAAGCTGCCGTCCGGCTTGAAGTTCGCCGTAAATTCGATATCGACGGGATAGGCGTACACCTGGGAGAGAAGTGCCAGCATCTCGCGCATGAGCCGCGGGAATGCCGTATGCTGGAGCATCGCGCGAAAATCGACGATATGCGGCGCCTGTCCGTCGGCGTAGCCCAGCTCGCGCAGCCGGTTAGCGGCCTGTTGATCCACCGAGGCGAACAGATCGGTCGCCGCGCGCAGGTCGCGCTGGATGACCGTCTCCACGCTGCGGCTGATCAGCGCGTTGTCCATGAGTGACAGCAGGTCGACGTCATGCTGGGAGAACTTCTTCGCGTCCTCGGCGTTCATCAGCGGTAGGCGCAGCGGATCGTCGAGGCAGACGATTCTGGCATAATCCAGCGCCGCGCGGTCGACCGCCCGCGTCCCCAGCCCGAAGACGAGCCGCAGCATGCCGGCATCCATGTCAACGCCGGGATCCCAGACGTAGAGGTTCGACGAGTTGCCGACGCCCGCGACATGCGGGAAGAAATCTGCGCCATAGTGGTCGCCCGAGACGCGCTGGACGAGAATCGCCATCTGCTCGTCTTCCTCGGACAGCCCCCTATGGAGCCGGTACGCCAGCGCATCCTCGTTCATCGTGCTGGCGTAGACGGCGCGAATTGCCTGCTCGAACGCCTCGTACCGCTGCTCCGGCGTCCCTTGGTTCACGCAGAACACGCTGTCGTACTTGCCCGCGAAGGCGTTCCCGAAGTTATCTTCGAGCAGCGAGCTCGAACGGACGATGATCGGAGACTGGCCGAAATACTCCAGAATCTGCATGAACTTCTCTTGGATCGTCTCTGGGAACCGGCCGGTGAGCAGCTTCTCCTGAAGCTCCGGCGCATAGGTCCAATAGCCCTCCTGCGTCTTCTGCTTCGTGCGCAGCTTCCACCAGCCGTTCTGCACGATATAGGTGTAGAACACGTCGGAGCCGAGATAGAACGAGTCATGAGGCTCCAGATAGGGAACGAACCTTGCGCCGCCATCCCGCTCCACGATTTTCCTCGCCAGGAGCATGCCGACGCTTTTGCCCCCGATGAAGCCCGTTCCCACCTCGCGTGATGCGATCATCAGAATGTCCTGCAGCGTGAAGTACTTGTCGCACAGCTCGAACATTCGGGACTCATGCCCGATGAGCATCGACATGAGCAGCCGCTTCGTCGGTTCTTGTTCCTCGGGCTCGAGGATCAGTGCTTCCTTCGCCTTGTTGAATAGAACGTCCCAATAATCGAGCCGTTCCTCCCCGCGCATGATCGTCGAGAACAGCTCGGCGGCCTCCGCGCTTGCCGTGATGCAGATGGCTTCTTGCCCTCGGATGAGGTGCGGGAAGAACATCGTCGGCGAATACCGGTTCCACACCTTCAGCGGGTGGATGTACGTGTTGGCGTTCACCTGGTAGATGTCCAAGAGGAGCTGCGTCGTCTCCCGGATGCCCGCGATCGTGCTGTACGTATGGACATTGCGAATGATGGCAAAATAGGCAATCGTATCGAGCTCATACAGATAGGGACACGCGACCTTGAAAAAGTTGCCGATCATCAGGTCGGAATGCCAGTAGGCGAGCAGGTCCGTTAAGCAGTCGAAAACGTAGAAGGCGCGCTTGCCCTCCCGTTCGACCAGCAGATGGACGGCCGTCGCGAAGCTCTCGAACCCGCGGCTCGGGTCGAGCTCGTGGATCTCGATGTCCGGATGCGGCTCGAGCAGCGGCTCGTGGCTGCCGAAGCGGACGTAGATCAGCTTGCGATTATCGCGCAGCGCTTGCGCGGCGTAAGGCTCTACCATTGCCTTGTAGTCGGCAATCGCGTTCACTTGCCACACGACGTTGTCGCCCAGCCGCAGCCGGTCGATCGCCTCATCCACGCCGGCCAGCCCCGTGCTCACCCGGTCATGCAGGTCCATCACCATTGGGATTGCCACCTCCGATCCTTAATGGAAATATCGTACAACAAAGTGCGGCGCGCTGCACGCATGCTTCTTTTCTCGATGATCGACTTTTCGCTCGCTGTGACTCATGCTGCACGCATGCCACCTCGACGTCCGCGAATCGGATTTTGTACTAGCTCGCTTATTCGCTCCTGCTCATACTGGTGCTGGTGCTAGTGCTGGTGCTGGTGCTGATGCTGATGCTACTGCTGATGCTGGTGCTGGTGCTGGCTACTGC
>JAEWJS010000149.1 GCA_023386495.1 Bacillota bacterium
TACTTTCGTCGATGCGCTTCTACGCACAGATTTCGCCGTACGCAGGCATCCCAGCTACGCGGGGGCTTGGCCCCTCCCGCGACCGGACTTTCACCGGCTAGAAGATGCGCGCCTCGGGGCACGCAGCAATCGAAAAACGGCGATTCGCATCGCCGCTTCAATCCGTTATGTTGTTCTAGCCTGAACCGGAATCCAGATCTCGACCGGCTCCTCGTCTAGATGATCGTCAATATAGAATACTTCCATCGCAAGGGCCCGCTCATTCTTCTCGAGACCCTCTTCGTGCATCCAAGCATGCAATTGCTCATACCCTTCGCCGATCCGCTTGTTCGTCGTCGTGACCATCGCGTATTCATGCGGCGGCACCGTGAATTGCGCCATGCCTTCAGGCACTTCGTCGAGATGGCTCACTTCGCAGCATGCCCAGTACGTGGCGAATACTTCGTTGCCGAAGTATGGGCTGTAGAGCAGCATCGACTTGGCATGCCCGTTCAGTTCGTGCCTGCGTGCAAGGAACTCGCCTTGCAGGCGGATTGCTCCGTCCGGGAATGTCGAGTAAGGGCCGGAGTAGCTGATTCCCGCTAAGTTGAGCGATGGCTTGTTGACCAGCATACAATTGTCCATTGCGTTGCCTCCCGGTAGTGGATTGGTGACCGAATGCCAATAGAGCTGATTCACCCTACCAGTGTACCACTTTTTGTACCGGGCTGGAATTGTATCCACGAATTGTTCAGAAAGGTTTAATTATTCCCCGATCTTCATGATCAGATTTTCCAGCAGGCGCACGCGCGACAGCGAGGCACGCAGCAAGCCGACGCCGATTTCCGGATGGATGCGGATCAAGCGAGACACGTCGTCTCCGCGCATGGCGAGGACGCGAACATCGCCCAGCAGCGCAGAGGCGGTGACGTTCGAAGGGGCACCGTCCAGCGAAGACGTCTCGCCGAACACCTCCTTCGGCCCGAGCACGCCGATCGTACCGGGTACTCCTGCCGCTGATACGCCTTCCAGCTCGACGCGGCCGTCCACGATTACGAAGATCGTGTCATTCGCTTGGCCGATCGACAGCAGATGCTCGCCGTCGAGCACGTACTTCTCCTCCGCGATTCCCGCAATCAAGCCAAGCTCGTCTACCGACAGATCGGAGAAGAATGCCACCTGCTTCAGGAAAATAACCTTATCCAGCATGCCCAGCTTCGCTTGCTGCTTGTCCATCTTGCCTGCCACCTTCTCCTCTAGTGCGTGCTTGACGAGCATGCGCACCCATTTATCCGGATCCGCCTCATACGCGGCCGCCGTATCGCGGGCTGCCGCTTCGCTCAGAAGCTGCTTCGGCTCCGCGTTCCCGTCGTCTCCATAATAGGCGATTAACGCGCTGGCCAGCCGTCGATCGATCATGCCTTCGGTCAGCATCTCCAGACCGTTATCGCGCGTCTCCTCGTCGGGGTCCTCCAGCGCCGCGCGCAGCGTCTCTGCCACTTGGGCATCCGTCTCGGCGGCGACGAAAGTCCAGATCGCCGCCAGCCGCCATTGATCGGCCTCGCGCTGCCGCAAGCGGGCTAGCTCGCCGCGCTCCGATCCGCTCAGATATTCGACGGCAGCGGGCAGAAGCCGTGCATCGTTCAGCTCATGAAGCGCGGCAATGCAGGCGTCGCCGAGTCTTACTGCCTGCGATTCCGTCAGCTCCAGGCGACTCAGCGCGGATACGGCTGCCTGCCACACCTTGGGATGCGCCTCTGGCAGCGCCGCTAACAGCTCCTCCGCGACGGCCGGCCCCATAGCCGTGAATGCCTCGATTGCAGCCGACAGCCCATGCGGATCGGCCTCGGGCAGCAGCCCCAGCATGCGGCTAGCCGCCGATGTATGCCGGAGCTTGCCCAGGCAAGCCATTGCCGCAGCCCGAACAGCGGATGACGGGCTGTCCAGCAGCGGCTCCACTGCCGGGATGAAGCTGTACATCTCAAGCTCCGTAACCGCTTGGATAATGTAGACGGCCGTCTCGCCGCCTTCCTCCAGCAGCTTCTGAACGGCTTCGTAACAAGCCTCGTAGCTCTGCTCGCTGCGCAGCGCATGGAGCGCCTTCACCGCTTCGGCTACGACCATCGGATTGGCGTCCAATAGCAGCAGGCGGATAAAATAGAATGCCTGATGCGCAATATGCGTCGCTTGACCGAGCCGCGACACCGCAACGGCCCGCACCTCGAAGTCCGGATCCCGCAAAAACGCGCCGACCCGCACGACATCCGACAGCTCGGCACCGTCGAGATCGATCGTCCGGAGTGCTGCGACTCGCACCGCAGCCGAGCCTGTACCGTCGAGCACGTCCAACAGCTTGGCAAGCGGAGGCTTCTCTCCGGTCCGGCGGATCAACTCCAGCGCCACGAGCTTAGGCTGCTCCTCCGGTGCATCGAGCATGGCGAAGACAGCCTGGGCCGCCTTCGGACTGCGCATCAGTTCCGCTGCCGTATCGTCCGCATCCAGCTCCTGCGGCCTGGCTGCTTGCACGGAACGCACAAGCTCGATCAGATATTGCTTGCGGACGTATAACGTGATGAGCAGCAATAGGACCGCCATAATGCCGCCGACGACTGCCAACGCCTGAAGCGGCACGCCGAAGCCCGTATGGGTGAATTGAATGAGCGCCCCCAGCAGAATGCCAGCCGAAGCGGATATGCCTTGCGCGACGTAACGGAAGC
>JAEWJS010000157.1 GCA_023386495.1 Bacillota bacterium
CGGGGGGTCCTCTCTCTGTTAGCTGGGTAACAATACATGCAAGATAGGACTAATCCTATTGGGCACTTGAATATATTTCGAAGAGGAGACTTGGTATTGCCCGAAGGAGGGATAGGCAAATGGAGGTTGAACGTGCAGGCTCTGTCTCGCTAGCCGACGGATTGTCGAGAACGCGAGCCGTTCACGAACTTATCGCTTGCATACGCGAGACGAATGAGCTTCTGCATGAAGCAGCGGATCTGTCCCCTGCGAATCACAGGGCTGCGAACTTCATTCGAAGGCTCTCGCTCCAGCTGCGTTCTTCTCTGTCGCCTGAAGAGGTTCAGCTTGTTCTAGGCGATGAATATGTTCGCAAGCATCGGCGCGATCTGCAGCGGAAATTATCGGCTGCCGAATTCCTGGTCGAGATGAGTGACTCGCATCAATTATGCGAAGCCTCCGATCCTGTCATGGATATCGTCAGGGGGCTGCCCTATTGGAATGCCTACATAAACCTGGTGAGCGAGGAGCTGGCTATGCTTCGACGCTTAACCGAGCCGGATCAGCCAGAACGGGCTGCGGTCGTATTCGTCGGCAGCGGACCGATGCCGCTGAGCCCGATTCTTCTGCATCTGTTAGGGCGCGTGGAGGTC
Organism: Bacillota bacterium; assembly: GCA_023386495.1. Lineage (GTDB taxonomy): Bacteria > Bacillota > Bacilli > Paenibacillales > Paenibacillaceae > Paenibacillus_I. Next base: position 633 of record JAEWJS010000157.1, read on the forward strand.
ATCTGTCTCGAGATCGACCCGGCGGCATATCGCGCATCAAGGGCTTTGCTCGAGCGCATGGAGCTGGCGAGTAAGGTGCGGGTCCTGTTGGCGGACGGAGCGGCGTTCGATTATAGCGCCCATAATCAGGTGTTCGTAGCAAGCCTCGTTGACAATAAGGCAGCGGTACTGGAACGCATTCGGCTGACTTCTCCATCTCCGTTAGCGGCCGTGCGTACGGCTGTGGGCATTAAGCAGGTTATGTATGAAGCGATCGATGAGTCGGAGCTGCTCGAGCGGGGGTGGAGAATGCTGTCGTGCACCTCGCCTGACGATACGCTGGTCATCAACTCGACGTTGTTCATCGATCGCGCGGCAGCTAGTCGAACAAACCGCGCATAAGCGCGGCCAGTCTCTGTCAATTGGAAGAGGTAACCATTGCATTACGATCAAAAAAAGGCTATAACTTATTTATAATAGTTATCAATAAATATTAATTACAATCATAGGAGGAGCTATTATGGACAATCATGCGACAGGTACGACCGGAAAGTGTCCGTTCCATCACGGCAGCGCAGCGAGCCATAAACCCGGCCACACGGTTAACAAGGATTGGTGGCCGAATCAGCTGAACCTGAACACTCTGCATCAGCATGACCGCAAAACGAACCCGATGGGCGAAGAATTCGATTATGCAGAGGAATTCAAGAAGCTGGACTATCAAGCGCTTAAAGAAGATCTTCGCCAATTCATGACCGAAAGTCAAGATTGGTGGCCGGCCGACTACGGACATTACGGTCCGTTATTCATTCGCATGGCTTGGCATTCCGCCGGCACTTACCGGACGGGCGACGGCCGTGGCGGCGCCAGCAGCGGATCGCAGCGGTTCGCGCCGCTCAACAGTTGGCCGGATAACGGCAATCTCGACAAGGCTCGCCGCTTGCTGTGGCCGATTAAGCAGAAGTACGGCAACAAGATCTCATGGGCGGACTTGTTCATCCTGACCGGCAATGTCGCGATCGAATCGATGGGCGGCAAGACGTTCGGCTTCGCCGGCGGGCGCGCGGACGTCTGGCACCCGGAGGAAGACATTTATTGGGGCGGGGAAAAAGAATGGCTCGGCGCCAACCGTTATTCGGGCGATCGCGAGCTGGAGAAACCGTTAGCCGCCGTTCAGATGGGCTTGATCTACGTGAATCCGGAAGGACCGAACGGCAATCCGGACCCGCTGGCAAGCGCCCGCGACATTCGCGAGACGTTCAGTCGGATGGCCATGAACGATGAAGAGACCGTTGCGCTCATTGCCGGGGGCCACACGTTCGGCAAGGCGCACGGCGCAGGCGATGCCAAGCTTGTCGGTCCCGAGCCGGAAGCGGCTCCGGTAGAGGCGATGGGCTTAGGCTGGCTCAGCACGCACGGCTCCGGCAAGGGACGCGATGCGATCACGAGCGGCGTCGAAGGCGCTTGGACCTCGAATCCGACGCAGTGGGATAACGGCTTCTTCGACAATCTGTTCGGCTATGAATGGGAGCTGACGAAGAGCCCGGCAGGCGCGCATCAGTGGAAGCCGGTCAATCCTGCGGAGGAACATCTGGCGCCGGATGCGGAGGATGCCTCCATTCGCGTTCCGACGATGATGACGACCGCGGACATGGCGCTGCGCATGGACCCGGCGTACGAGAAGATCGCGCGCCGCTACCATGAGAATCCGGAGCTATTCGCCGATGCGTTCGCTCGCGCTTGGTTCAAGCTTACCCATCGCGACATGGGGCCCCGCGCCAGATATCTCGGCCCGGAAGTTCCCGAAGAGGTGCTGATCTGGCAGGATCCCGTACCTGCCGTGGACTATGAGCTGTCGGATGAGGAGATCGAGCAGCTCAAGGCGAAGCTCCTGAACGCCGGGCTAACGGTCAGCGAGCTCGTCTCGACGGCTTGGGCCTCGGCCAGCACCTTCCGCGGCTCCGATAAGCGAGGGGGAGCGAACGGTGCGCGAATCCGGATCGCCCCGCAGAAGGATTGGGAGGCGAACCAGCCCGAGCAGCTCAGCCGCGTGCTGACGGTCCTAGAAGAAGTCCGGCAAGGGCTGGATAAGCCGGTCAGTCTCGCGGACCTGATCGTGCTGGGCGGCAGCGCCGCGGTCGAGAAGGCTGCACGTGACGCGGGCTTCGATATTTCGGTGCCGTTCATGCCGGGACGCGGGGACGCCGAGCAAGAGCAGACGGATGTCGAGAGCTTCGCCGTATTGGAGCCGATCGCTGACGGCTTCCGCAACTATCAGAAGCGGCAGTTCGGGGTAAGTCCTGCGGAGCTGCTGGTCGACAAGGCGCAGCTGCTGGGCCTGACGGCACCGGAAATGACCGTATTGGTCGGCGGCATGCGCGTGCTCGGCGCGAACTTCGGCGGCACGAAGCACGGCGTGTTCACGGATCGCGTCGGGACGCTGACGAACGATTTCTTCGTGAATCTGCTCGATATGGGCGTACAATGGGCGCCTGGGGAAGGCGGCGTGTTCCAGGGCCGCGATCGCAGAACCGGCGAACCGGTACGCACGGCGACTGAGGTCGATCTTGTGTTCGGCTCGAACGCCGTTCTTCGCGCCATTGCGGAAGTGTATGCGCAAGAGGACAACAAGGAGAAGTTCGTCCGCGACTTCGCGGCGGCTTGGGTCAAGGTCATGAACGCCGATCGGTTCGACCTTCATTGACAGGTAACCACGATAATAAATGGAGAAACATTCAAGCCGCTATTCCGAGGAGGGATAGCGGCTTGTTTTATCATTCCAGAATGCCAGTATTAAGAATCTGGACATGTACTTTCGTCTTAATGCTAAGCCGCGGATATTGTTCACGCCAATTAAGCTTTTTGTACACGTGTGGATGAAAAGCCGCTACCTCATGGCCAAGCTGCAAGTGATCGCAATTCGCCTGCTGGAGTGTCGCCATCACTTTTGTTGACTTCGCCGTAAGATCGGCCGCGATGGCGGTTTCCGCTTTCGTTAACATTTGTTCCGTGTGCTTCTTGAGTTCGGAACCATTTTCGATCAATTTCACCCGCAGATGTAATGAAATCGCGATTTCGCGCAGACGTTCTCCATCCGATGCCACATGAATGTCGCGTTTGGCATGTTGGACAAGCGCTGTGTAATGGAGGTCGGCCACATCTCCCGCAATCAGCATCAGCTGATTTTTGCCCGTTGATTCGTGTAACAGATGAACAAGCTGGGTATCGTCGCTATTTAGATTCACGCCAGTGTACCTTCCGTTGCTGAACAATGCCGTACCGGCAAGACGGGCTCCATCCTTGTACGGCTCGAAGCGGTTCAACGCGAAATCATTCATGAACAGGTTGCCTCCGAGAATGTAATGAAGCAATTTATTGGAGGGAATCGTACCCCGGCGAATCTCTTCATCGAGAAGCCCGACCAAGAAATTGGATACGGTTTGTTCTTTGATTTTTTTTTTGGCAAGCAGCTTCGAGAGGTCTCCGTCATACACCGCCAAGTACGCGTATAACGGATTGGAAACAAATTGGCTGGTGATATCGAGATGCCGTAGGGGCTCATGTTTTGCGAACCCGGCACTTATTAAGTATAACCTGGTTTCCAATACCGAGAGAACGCCAGGAAGCTCCTTGCTCGTTTTTGATACCGCATCGTAAATATTGGTGCCCGTTGATTCCATATAGAGCGAGGAAGGTCTCCCGCCGCCTTGATTTGCTTCTTGAAGGGAGGAGATGACGTAGTTGACTTTAAGCTGCTGCATGTTTCCTTCCTCGTAATCGATTCCGATGATATCGACAAAGAGTAGATTTTTCAATTGAACTTGATCCCAACAGCCGGTTACCAGCAGGCAGATGAGCAGCGAAGCGACCGTTCTCTTCATGCCCGCTGCCCCCTTGCGCTTCTGATTCCGGCAACGAGCAACAAGAGGAGAGGGAGAGCGATTACTAAGAGAATTGAGCATTGATCTTGAATGGCGCTTATTCGCAATAGATCATTGCGATTCGTCAGAAAATAGGATCCAATAAAACTTGCGATCCCTATGATCCAGATCCAGATGTAAGGTTTGCCGAAGCCTGATATGCGCAAATGCAGAAAGGCTCTGGAAGCCAAGAAGAAATACACATAAATCGTGGATGAAACGACGGTGACATAGAAGATCAGGAACAGGATGTCTAGACTTTGCAAGATTTGAATCTTATAGTTCTTCAATATGAAGACGATCGGCTCGGGAACGAGGATCAGTTGCTTCAAGCCGAACATGGTTGAGCACACAAGGCATACGGTGACATAATAGAGGATCGTGCAAGCGTTGGCTATCGACATCGCAAGCAGCAGCTTCTTCTTGCTTCTGGTCTGTACATATGGATACGCATACAGCAACAGATCGAAGCCGATATAAGAGCTAAAAGCGACATATATGCCTCGCATCACCGGAAACCAGCCATCGGACAAAACAGGCAGAAGGTTTTTGCCATCAAGCCCGTATATGCCGCTAAAGGCGATGAGCAGAAAGCAGATCACTGGAAAGATCATGAAAGTTTGCGAAATGTACGCCAGCCTCTTAAGTGATGAAGTGGCCGCATATCCGCAGATGGTCAGAAGCATGAGGTAGATTATCCATCTAGGCGTGAGCAGGAACATCCACCGTTTCAGGATATCGGCGTAGAGAGCGGTTAGTAGCATGCCAGAAAAGACATAGTAGCATCCATACAGCAAGTTGAGGGCAATGCCGATCGGCCTTCCGATAAGGTCGCGGGTATAGGCGAAAAAGTTTCGATTCGGATACCGGCTGCTGAGCAACCAGATCAGCAGGATACCAGCTTGCGCAACTACACCGCTTAGCAATACGGCAAGCCAAGTATCCTGTCCGGCATTCTCGGCTCCTACATGAGGCAGGGATAGAACCTCGGTGCCAAGCTGCGCCATGAGCGCCAACGCGATAAGCTGTCTTCCGCTGATGGATTCTTCCTTAATCATCTTCTCCAACTCCTCGGATCCCTTAGCCTCGTATGGTTATGCGGTGCCGTTTCAGTCGGCCTTGCGCGTAAGTTCCAGATTGGCGATCGGAATAGCGTGTCTCTCGCTTCTCTTAAGGAGAAAGGCGGGGCAAAATAAGGCTGCCCCATCGTGCTCATCCGGCAAAGATGAATAATGACCATCATGAGGAAGAAGCTCAGCCCAAGCAGTCCTATGCTCGAGGATAGCAGTATCGCCGGATAGCTGAGCAGACGGACGGCGCTGCTCATCTCGTAGGTCGGAATTATAAACGAAGCCAGGCCTGTTAATGCGGCTACGATAACCATTGTGTTGGAGACTAGATTGGATTGCACGACGACCGTCCCGATTACAATGCCGCCAACAACGCCGATGGTCTGGCCGACGGGACTAGCTAGGCGTACGGTCGCTTCCCTTAATATTTCGAGCAGCAGCATCATCGATAACGCCTCGACGATCGGAGGAAAGGTCACGTATTTGAGCGAACTCTGCAAGGTATTAACGAAATTAATGGGCAGCAATTGCGGATTGAAGGAGATGACCGACACATACAATGCAGGCAAGCTGATCGTAAGGAAGAAGCAAGCAAGACGAAGCAACCTGAAAAAGGTCCCGATCAGCCAGCTGATCTGATAATCGTCAGGACTCTGGAAAAAGGACCAAAATGTCACGGGAAGAATAATCGAATCCGGCGAACCGGATATTGCAATGACGATCTTTCCTTCCATTAGGTATGCGCGGGCACGATCGGGCCTTTCGGTAATCATCATCTGGGGGAACATACTGAATTTTTTATCCCGGATCATTTCATCGATAAATCCCGGCGAATCGATATAATCAATATCGATGCTAAGGAGGCGCCGTTCCAGTTCCTCGACAAAAGCCGGATTAGCGATCGAGCTCATGTACATAACCGCTACCTTTGTCTCGGAGCGCCGTCCAACCGTATAAGATTTGATAACAAGCTCCGTTGAAGGTATCAGCCTCCGCATCATATTCAGATTCGTATCTAAATTTTCGATGAACGCTTCGTTTGCCCCGCGCAGAACGCGTTCATTGGTTGGAATGTTGATGGATCGCTCTTTCTTCAAATTCGTCCCTAGCAAATATAGCCGGTCTTCTCCATTGCGATGAAGCACGGTCTTACCGCTAACGACGGCTTGTATAGCCTCCTCGATATGATCGGTTTCGGCATAATCGAGAATGGCAACGACCTCGCGAACCGACCCCAGTGGACGGGAGAGCAATGGCTTCAGAATATAATCTTGTACTTGGGAAAGATCAATCAGCGTATCCAGATAATACAGCATGTACTCGGTTCCGCCGATCAACAGAGCTTTCGATTGGAAGTCGCATTGATCGCTGAATGCCCGCTTGAACGCTTGCTCGGAAGCTGCAACTGTCGGGTCCATACCTATATCCTCCTTCGCCAATGATTTCCTTACTATGAACATGGACTAGAGATATTATGTATGGTTTCGATGCAATACAACGGAGACGATTTTCGAGGGGATGCAGTCAAGGGGGGAATAAAAAAGAAGCATGACGTCTGTCATGCTTCTTGCCGATCGATGTCCTGCTTCTGCTGTCGCTCCTTCTTCAGCACGTCCTTCAAATCGTCCATGACGCTGCCGTTCCACATGGAGACGCCGGACCGATAGGCCGCTCTCCCGTTCAGATGGCCTGCAACAGGCGAAGTGATGAAGACGAAGACGATGCCGAGCAGCAGCTTGATGCTGACATGATCGCGGTAGAACAGGAAATACAGGAAAGCGCCGATCAGGATGAACAATACGCCGAGCGTCGCGCTCTTCGTGGCGGCATGCGAGCGGAGGTAGACATCGGGAAGCTTGACCAGCCCGAACGCGCTGACGGCACTCAGCAGAGCGCCGAACAGCACGAAGATTCCGATGCCGTATTCACCGATCTTGACCATCGTGTCCGCGTTCAATGACATCCCCCCTCTCGATATAACGCGCAAAAGCCGTCGTTCCGATAAACGTCAGAATCCCGATCAACAGGATAATGTCGAAGTATACGGCGGTTCGGAATAACAGGCAGAGAACCGCGATCATGGAGAGGAGCAGTACCCCGATCATGTCGAGCGCGGCGATCCGGTCGGCCATTGCAGGTCCCCGCAGCAGCCGATAGGTGCATCCGAGCATGGCGATCGACAGGATAGCCAGCGAGGCGATTAGCAGCACTTGCATTAGCGGGTCACCTCCAAGATCGCCTTTTCGAACGTGCCCCGAATTTGTTCCGTCACGGCATCCTTGTCGCCGATATCCATTGCATGGATGTACAAGGTATGCCCGTCTCGCGACACTTCCAGCGTCAATGTCCCCGGCGTCAGGCAGATGAGGCAGGACAGCAGCGTAATCTCCCAATCGCTCTTCAGCACGGTCCGATAAGCGAAGATGCCGGGACGGAGATGGCGGAGTCCGGGCCGCAGAATCTGGCCCACGACGGTGAAGCCCGAGACGAACAGCTCCTTGACGAACAACGCGATCAGCTTCACGATTGCCCAGAGCATGCGAACAATACGAATCATGCGATAGCCCATCTTATTCGCCCCCTCCCAGCACCGCTTCGATGTAGAGCGAAGGGTCGCTCAGTACATCGCTCGCCTGCGCGATCAGCGGATAGAGCCACTCCGCTCCGATGCCGAGCGCCACCATGAGCACGAAGAGGAAGGATATGGCCGTCATCGTCGAAGCGTTGAACTTCTTCGCAGGCGCAGTTGCTGTGCTGCTTTTCTCTTCGCCCCAGAACATGGCCATGAAGACCCGCATCAGCGAGTAGAGCACGACAAGGCTGGAGAGTAGGCCGATGGCGGCCAGTACATATTGACCGTCGGCCAATCCGCCTCGCACGAGCAGCAGCTTGCCGGCGAAGCCGCTGAGCGGCGGTATTCCGACGAGCGCCAGGGCGACGACGAATAGCATCCAGCCGATAACGGGGTACGTGCGCATGAGCCCGCCCGCTTCGCCGAGCTTATCCGTTCCCGCCGCCGTCATTATCATGCCGCCCAGGAAGAACAGCAGCGCTTTGGCCACCATGTCATGCACCAGATAGAAGACAGCTCCCTCGAGCGCTTCCCCGGAGGACACCGCAATGCCGAAGGCGATGAAGCCGACGCTGAGGATCACGTTATAATTGAAGATCCGGCTCACGTCATTGAATGCGACGGCACCGATTGCTCCTAACAACATCGTGGCTCCAGCCATCCAGCCGATTAGCGTGTGCGTGACGCCGGGCTCGTGGTAGAAGATCAGCGTGAACGTACGCAGGAGCGCATACAGCCCTACCTTCGTCAGCAGCGCGGCGAAGAGCGCGGATATTGCGGCCGGCGGTGCGCCGTACGAGCCGGGCAGCCAGTAGAACAGGAATAGTCCCGCCTTCAGCGAGAAGACGATCAGGAATAAGACCGCGATTACGGTCAAGATCCCGCCCTGCTGCAGCTCCGCTACGCGCAAGGAGAGATGCGCCATATTCAGCGTGCCAGTCGTACCGTAGAGATAGGCGACGGACGCGACGAATAGCGTCGAAGACAGGATGTTGATCAGGATGTATTTAAGCGTCTCCCGCAGTTGACGCCTTGTCCCGCCGAGCGAGATGAGCGCATAGGATGCGATCAGCATCACTTCGAAGCATACGAACAGGTTGAACAGGTCGCCGGTCAGGAAAGACCCGATGACGCCGGCCAGCAGAAATTGAAGGAACGGGTAGAAATAATGGCGTTCCCGGCTCTCGCCGATTGTTGCAAAGGCATAGATTACGCAGGCGCCAGCCGTTATCGTCGTCGTCAAGACCAGAAGCGCTGCCGTCATGTCCGCTACGAAGACGATGCCATATGGCGGAAGCCAGCCGCCCATGTGAAGCGTCTGAATGCCTTCGCCATGCACGCGGGCTACGATTACGGCGGCCGTTATCGCTTGAATGCCCATGCTGACTGCGCTCGCGAATCGCTGCACGCGCAGGCTGCGATTGAACAGGATGAGCATGACGGCCGTGAACAGCGGGATAAGAAGCGGCAATACGATCAGATTATTCATCGTCTTCACCTCTCAGCTGCTCCATATCGTCCGTGCCGAGCTTCTGATAGGCCTTGTACGCGAGCACGAAGAAGAAAGAAGTGACTCCGAAGCTGATGACGATGGAGGTCAGGATCAGCGCCTGCGGCACGGGATCCACATAGGCATCAGCCTTCTCGTCGAGCAGCGGCGCTGCACCGGTCTTCAGCTTGGACATCGTCAGCAGCAGCAGGTGCACGCCATGGGTCAAGAGCGATGTGCCCAGAACGATCCGAAGCAGGCTCTTCGAGAGGATCAGGTAGACGCCTACCGCGAACAAGACGCCGATGGCGAGCGACATATACAATTCCACGCTAGTTATCCCTCCCGATCGTATAAATAATCGTCATGGTAACGCCGACCACCGCCAGATAGACGCCCAGATCGAACAGAACGGCCGTAGCAAGTTCCGTCTCGCCCAGCAGCGGGATATCGAAATAGCCGAAGGTATGGCTGAGGAACGGTACGCCGGCCGCGAACGATCCGATGCCCGTCAGGAGTGCCGTCAGCAGCCCGATACCGATCACGATCCGGTAGTTGACCGGGATCATGCGCGCAGTCGCGTTCATGCCGGCGGACATCGACAGCAGTACCAATGCAGCCGATGTCATCAAGCCGCCTATGAACCCGCCGCCGGGGTGATGATGGCCCGAGTAGAAGAGGTACAAAGAGAAAGCAAGCACGATCGGAATCGCAAGCTTCGATACCGTCCGCAGGATGACGTCATTGATGCGGCCGGTGTCTGGCTGACGCGGTCCGGCATCCCAAGGCGAACGGACCGGCAGGGCAGCATCGCCCGGCTCGAGCTTGATCAGCGCATAAATGCCAAGCGCCGCTATGCCGAGCACCGCGATCTCCAGCAGCGTATCGAAGCCGCGGAAGTCGACGAGGATGACGTTGACGACGTTTTTGCCGCCGGCCTCCTTATAGCTGTTCTCCAGAAAATAGCTGGCAATCGATTCGAACGGCGCATCGCTTCCCGCGCTGAGCGCGATGACGGTTACGACGGCGCCTACGCCGATCGAGATCAGCAGATTCGGAATCTTGACGCGCAGCGGGATCCGCTCCTTCTTCAGCTTCGGCAGGTGATAGAAGCAGAGCAGGAAGAGCATGACCGACACGGTCTCGACGGTCATCTGGGTGAGAGCCAAGTCCGGCGCTCTGAACAGCACGAAGAACAAGGTGACCATATAGCCCGTCATGCCGGTGAGAATGATGGCCGTCAGCCTGGAGCTGACGAACGGAATGGCGATCGCGGATACGATCAAGGCGAGGATGGCCGTTCCTTCATAGAACGACATCGGCGCATAACCGCTTGTATCGAATCGGATGCCCTCTGTCGTGAGCAGCACGGTGGTTAACGATACGACTAGGAATACGAGAATATAGCTGACGTAATGCCGGATGGAGCCTGTCATATAGCGGCTGGTGAAGCGCTTCGACGCTGGTCCGACAGTATGCATTCCCCAGCTGTACAGCCCATCCCAAGAAAGCTTCGTCGCAAGCGGCGCGTGGACGGCCTTCAACCTTCGATGCAGCGCGTACAGGATCGTTCCTGCAGCCAGAATGCCGATCGTCATGAACAATTCGGTCGTGAATCCATGCCAGAACGAAATATGGACATGGAAGGTCTCGCCTGCCGCCAGCAGTCCGGGACTGATCGAAGCAATCGCGGGCTCGATGAGGCTGTAAGACAGCAGATTCGGGAAAAGCCCGAACACGATGGCCAGCGATGCGAGCAGCATCGGAGGCAGCAATAGCCCGAACGATGCTTCATGCGGCGTCGTCTCCAGCTTCTCCGGCTGGTAACGGCCGGCGAAGGTGCGCAGCACGATAATCAAGCTATACACGAACGTGAACACGCTGCCGACCCAAGCGATGACGGGGATCAGTGCCCCCCAAGTGTCCATGCTCCACAGCGACATCTCGGAGGCTTGCAGCACGGCGGTGAAGAACATTTCCTTGCTGAGGAACCCGCTGAACGGCGGCATGCCCGCCATCGACAGCGCGCCGATGACCGATACCGAGAACGTGATCGGCATGAGCGCCATTAATCCGCCGAGCTTGCGGATGTCTCGCGTGCCGGTCTCGTGATCGACGATGCCCACGACCATGAATAACGCGCCCTTGAAGATCGCGTGATTGATGAGGTGGAAGATCGCGGCCGTCGTCGCCTTCGCGTACAGCATGCCGTCGGCGCTGCCCCCGTAATAAGAGGAGACCGAACCCAGCCCTAATAGACACATGATCAGACCGAGTTGGCTGACGGTCGAGAAGGCGAGCAGCGCCTTCAGATCGGTCTGCTTGAGCGCCCGATAGGAAGCGTAGACCATCGTCGTCAGCCCGAAGCCGGTTACCAGCCAGAACCATTCGGCATGCCCTGCGAATACCGGACTGAGACGGCTGACCAGATAGAGGCCGGCCTTGACCATCGTCGCCGAATGCAGATAGGCGCTGACCGGCGTCGGGGCTTCCATCGCGTCGGGCAGCCAGATGTGGAACGGGAATTGCGCCGACTTGGTGAAGGCGCCCGTAAGCACGAGCAGCATGGCCGGCGTGAACAAGCTGCTCTGAGACAGCTGCTCCGCTTGGCCGATCAGCTCCCGCACGCTGAAGCTGTCTCCCATGATCGAGAGCAGCAGCAGCCCCGCGAACATGGCGAGCCCGCCGAAGACGGTGATGAGCATCGACTTCATGGCGCCGTCGCGCGACTTGGCCCTCTTGTCCCAGAATGCGATCAATAGGAACGACGAGACGCTGGTCAGTTCCCAGAAGCCGTACAGGACCATCACGTTATCGGATAGCACAACGCCCAGCATCGCGCCCATGAAGAGCATCAGATAACAATAGAAGCGATGAAGCGCTTCGCGTCCGGCATCCATGTAATAGATGGAGTAGAAGATGACGAGCATGCCGATTCCGCTGATCAAGAGCGCGAACAGCAGGCTGAGCCCGTCCAGGACCAGCGTGATGTCGATGCCGAGCGACGGAATCCAAGCGAGCGACTCTTGCTGGGCGCCTTCGCTGCGCACGGATGAGATCCGCGATGCGAATGCAAGGAAGAGCAGCAGCGGAACCGGCAGCGCGAGCCAGCCGGCATGGAGGCGGCCGCTGAATCGCCGCAGGAGCGGGATGATGCACGCCGCTAAGAATGGAAGCATAATGGCGAGATGAAGCATGGACAACGGGTTATCCTCCTTACTGAGTAATCATGATCTGTACAGCTTTCCCATAAGACTTGACCTTAAGACATGATCTTAAGTCCGTAAACACGCAAAAAGAGCCCGCTTTGGCAGGCTCCTCCGGTTTGAACTTATTGAATTGAATTGTGCGGCTTACTGTCATTCATTGTATGGGATGCGGGCTGAATTGTCAAAACTGAAATGGACGATGCCTGTCAATCGACGGAATCGATTATGTCTCTAGAGGAGCGCATCATGTCCAAGACATTCATAGCTGTCAGCTGCTTGATTCTGCTTATTGCCGTATGTGTCGGCGCCGCGCTCAATGCACGTATCGCACATCATCGCAGTCCTCACGCGAACGAGATCCGCATGCAGAACGTCCAAGCCGGCCAACCGGTCAGAAAATCGTTCTCGCCGCGCGAATATATCCGCATCGTTCGGCAGTCGGATGAATGAGCGAGTGATCGAAGGGCCGGGCTATCTCTTATCCCGATTCGTCGTCTTGTACTTCTGGCCCTTCCCGTCATAGGTGATCCATTCGCCGACAGGCTCGCCCTTCTCGAAGTGGCCGGATCGCTTGAGCGTTCCGTCGGCGCGGTACCATTCCCAGTAACCGTCCGGGTTATCGCCTGCCATTTTCCCCTTCGACCAGACCGTCTTGCCGCCCTTGTGGTACTTGATCGTGTACCCGTCAATGACCTCGAGTTGCTTCTCCTTGACGCCGTTCGGATGAATCAAGTCGCAATTGTCGTTATCCATGACAGCCCTCCGTTCCAATCAGCAGCTAAGCCCATTGTACCAGAGCCAAGCTCCCCCTGCTACAGATCCTTCTTGCCGAACGCTCGGCAGCCCAGTGCCAAGAGCAGGGCCGTATAGGCCAGCGTATAGAGGAGGTAAGCATCGGAAGGCACGTTCGGCATCGAGAAGGGACCCATGTCGGCCAATGCCAATCCGGCCCAATCCGCGCCTCCCAACAGTTCATACAGCCCTCTCTTGTAGACAGCGTCCGTCGGCAGGAGCAGATCGATCAAGAATACGAACTTATCCAATGCAGGATGACCGCCCCCGTAGACCGTAACCCCTTCGACCAGCCCGCTGAAAAGAGAAAAGCCATATAGCAGCGCAGCGCAGATCCCGTTCCCCAACATCGGCAGATAGACGGAGCCCAGCATCGTGACGGCCAGCAGAACAAGCGGCATCCAGACGAATAGTCCGAGTCCTCGCAGCAGGTCACCGGCCAGGATCGGCAATCCGGTCTGGCTGTGAACGGCCCAGACGACGGCTAGGAATAAGACTGCGCTATACGCCGCGACCCAGACGGCATGCCCCAGCCACTTCGCCAAGTAGAGCTTCCAACGAGGCATGGGACGGGCGGCGACGGCGAGGAGCAGTCCGTTCTCCTGCTCGCCCGTGACCGTCCCCATCGCCGAGAAGAGCACGAAGAAGGCAGCCAGGAATTGGGCGAAAAACAAGCCAAGCACGATCATCACCATGCTGCTCAGCAGCCGTCCGGCAGGGGAGACCGCATTCTGAAGCGATGTGTCTGCCAGCTCCCGTATGCCGAATGCGAACAGGATGAGGAAGACGGATGTCACGATTAACGTGACGAGGAAGACGCGCTTGCGAGTAAGCTCCTTCAAAGTGGCAGCGATGTACATCGTCACGCTCGGACACCTCCTTGGCGGGATTGCGCCATCCGGAGGAACCAGTCCTCCAGGCTGCTCTGAGTGGGACTGGATTCGTAGAGCGTCAAGCCGCTTCGAATGAACGCCGCGCATAGAAGGCCGGCCTGCTCCTGATCGATTACGCGCGCGGCTAGGCGGGCATTGCCGTGGTCATCGGCCTCGAGTAAGCGAAGCGTGGAGGCAAGCGCGCTGCCGACGGCAACGTTCAGCTTCGTCTGCGTCTCTGTCCGCCAGCCGCCGAGCCGGAAATGCCAGTTCGCGCTGCCTTCGCCGACGTCGCTCAGAAGCTTGTGCAGCGGACCTGCCGCCAGCAGCTCGCCGCCGTAGAGGAATGCGGCCTCATCGCAGAGCTCCTCGACATCTTCGAGCAGATGGGTGTTGAGGAAAACCGTCACGCCTTGGCTTCTCAGCTTCTTGAGCAGGGTGCGGATTTCGTACCGGCCGACAGGGTCCAGCGCGGAAGCGGGTTCATCCAGAATGAGCAGTTCCGGTTCTAACAGCAGGGCGGCAGCAAGCCCGAGGCGCTGCTGCATCCCTTTGGAGAAACCGCCGACCCGGCGGTCCGCCGCTTCCGCCAGCCCGACCAGCTCCAGGGTGTCGCGAATTTTGCCGCGGAACGCGGGTGACCGCGTCTCCCGCGCGCGCAGTCCGCCCAATTCGCCGTGGAAGCGAAGCACCTCGGACGGGGTGAGCCAATCCTGGAATCGGAACAGCTCGGGCACATACCCGAGCTTGCGCCGTGCTTCCGGCCGGCCTAGAGGCAGCCCCAGCATGGCGGCCCAACCGAAGTCCGGCCGGTGCAGGCCGGCGAGCATCTTCACGAAGGTGCTCTTGCCTGCGCCGTTTGGCCCCAGCAGGCCGTAAATGCAGCCTGCCGGCACCTGCAAGGTGATGCCGCGGCAGCCGCCGCGGCCGTTATAGGTCTTGGTCAACTCCGCCGTATCGATGATCGTCATGGCAGTATTAGCGCCTCCGCTGCCCGCCGGAAGTCGGATTCCGCAGGGAAATCCTGCAGCTCGACGCGCAGGAGACCCATGCGATCCCCGCCCTGCCACAGCAGATAACGATGGCTGCCGTTCACGGTCATGATCGCGTCATAACCGCCCAGCTGCAGATTGGTGGTCACGCCGTCCGGTGCCGGAACAGGCAGCGTATGCTGCCAATCGTCAATCGCGGCAAGCTTGGTCCGCAGGCTGTCCGGCAGAACAGGCAGCCCCAGCACCGCCTCGCGTATAGTCGTCGCGTCGATCCCGCCTTCAATGGTCAATTCAGGCTTGCCGAACTGAAGCAGCTGAGCAGGCTTGCCCGATACCGTGCCTCCTGCAGCGGTCCCTTCCGGGATATGGAGCGTAATGGCGGCTCCGTCCGCCTCCGCCGGCAGCGTAGTGCTGCTGCCCAGTCGAGTGAGAAGCCGATTGACTGCCTTCACGTTGAGATGGAAGGTCAGCGTGGAAGCCGGCTGATAGGAAGGCGCGTCGGCATTCTCAAGCTGCAGCAGGGAGGCACCCATCAGCTGTTCCGCTTCTGCCCAGCTTACGATGCGGGATACGCCGCCGCCCGATTGAATCAACCTGCCGTATTGGGCCAGATCGAAGCTCCGCTCTCCATCGGGTGAGCCGTTGTCCAGCATATAAGATATTGCCGCCATGTCATCTGCCGAGAGTCCGACGCCGACCATGTGTTGAATGTGGAAAGTTTGCTGCATAGCTGCCAAGGCACGATCCCCCATAGGGGTCGCGACAAGGCCGAAGACGATTGCAGTCCCGAGCGCGCCGACGGTTAATCTTCGCAGCCTGCGTATGGCGGGCTGTTCCGTCCGCCAGGCTAACTGCTTGCCGCCTGTCGTGGCCGTGCTTTGATTCATCTGCTTCATCACCATCACTCCATCTCTAATATCAAATCAGATGCGAAACGATCTTTTTTGATTATACAACAATGAATATATATTGTAAAACGATAAAATAATTATGAATTCATGAGGAGTTGAAGCTCCCTTAGAAGCGTCTCCATTTCGCTGTCGGTCCCGATGCAGATCCGCAGCTTGTCGCAGAGACGCGGGGCATCGAAATGCCGGACGTAGATATTCCGTTCCGCAAGCTTGGCACAGAGCGATCGAGCAGCGTTGACCCCTCGTTCGTCCGGCACCTTGCACAGAACGAAGTTCGTATCTGACGGGTAGACCCGGAAGCCCATTCCGGTCATGGACGCGCTGAATGCGTCCCTTGTCTGCCGAATAGCTGCGGTCGTCTGCTTCAGGTAACTCGTATCCGATAGGGCGGCTGACGCGAGCATCGCGCTCACTTGATCGACGTTGTACAGATCCTTAGCCTTGTGCAGCGCCTCGATTAGAGCCGGGCTTGCGAGGCAGTAACCGACGCGCATGCCGCACATCGCGTAGGCCTTGGAGAACGTGCGCAGAATGAGCAGATTGGGATGCTTGTCGAGCAGCGGGATCGCAGTGGGCGATGCGCCATGGTCGTCCGAGCAGAAGTCGATATACGCTTCGTCGATAATAAGCAGTCCCTTATATTGTTGAGCGATCCGCTCCACCTCGGCCGGCGGCAGCAGCTTGCCGCTCGGCGCATGCGGATTGATCAAGATGACGGCATCGGCCTCGCTTCGGATGAGGCCGTCTGTATCGATCGACAGATCCTCCAGGCTCGGAATCATCTCGCAAGCGGTCTGATAGACGGCAGCGACCGACTGATAGAGCGCGAAGGAAGGATCCGGAATGGCGATGCGGCGATCCGGGCCGAGGAATGCCTTGAAGATCAGGGAGATGATCTCGCTGGAGCCGTTTCCGCACAACACTTCCTCTTCGCCGCGTCCGTGATGCCGAGCCACCGCGGAACGGAGCATCGCGCTCTGATTGTCGGGGTAACGGCGAACGAGCTGTTCGCCGATCGATCGCAGGACGTCGAGCACGCGCGCCGAGGGAGGGTAAGGATTCTCGTTCAGATGCAGGCGGATAGCTGCCGGGTTATGAGTCGTTGCGGCACCGGCTGCGTATGGCTTCAACCGATCGATATGCGGTAAAATAATGGACATGACGAATCGCTCCTCATTCGGGATTCCCGTTCGCAGGCAGCGGCCGGGTTGCTGCCATTGTATCGGAACAATGGCACTGAACAAATGGACAGTTCGAGCAATTTCCGAATGACAGATGGAGGCGAGCCATGATTCACTTGACACCGAAGCTGGATCCGAACGGACGTGAGGCGCTCTACATGCAGCTCTATCGCTACATCCGCGACGAGATCATGGCAGGCGCGATCGCCAGCAGTGCCCGCATGCCTTCGATTCGGCAGCTGGCTGCGCATCTGGACGTGAGCCGCACGCCGATCGCGCTTGCCTATGAGCAGCTGCTGGCCGAAGGTTATATCCTAAGCAAGCCTCGCAGCGGTTATTATGCGTCGGAGGTGGAAGGCGGATTTGGAGCCGCAACGGAGCGGATGGATGCTATGCCGAAAGGCGCGTCGCAGCGCTTGTCCGAGGAGACGGCGGCAGGAGTGAAGGAGCAGGCGATCCGCTTCGACTTCGAATATGGGGGCGTGGACCTGCAGCATTTTCCGTATGCCAAGTGGAGGAAATGGATGAATCGCTGCTTATCGCCGGAGAACGGGGATATGCTGACATACGGCGATTATCAAGGCGATCCCGGGCTGCGGAAGGAGATCGCGGGCTACCTGCGGCACACGCGGGGCGTGCGCTGCTCGCCGGAGCAGATCGTCATCGGTGCCGGCACGTACCATTCGCTTGAGCTGCTCCTGCAGCTTCTGCGGGGCAAGGTCGATTGCATCGCGGCCGAGGAGGCGGTGAACGAAGGGGTCAAAGCGTTATTCGAGCAGCATCGATACGCGGTCCGCACATTGCCGCTCGAGCATGATGGAATACGCGTGGAGGAAGCCGAGCTTGGCCCTTCCGGCGCCGTGTACGTGACGCCGTCCCACCAATTTCCGTACGGCATGACATTATCCATCGCCAAGCGTCTGCAGCTCTTGCATTGGGCGCACGAACGGGAAGCCTATGTCATCGAGAACGATTACGACGGGGAGTTTCGTTACGGGGGAAGACCGATTCCTTCGCTCCAGAGCTTGGACCAGCATGACCGCGTGATCTACGTCGGCACGTTCTCGAAGGTGCTGACGCCGTCCTTCCGCATCAGCTACCTCGTACTTCCGCACAAGCTGCTCGAAGCATTCCGCGACCGGCTGCACAGCTACGACCAGCTTGCGTCGCCCATCTTCCAGCACGCCTTGCGGATGTTCATGCAAGCCGGCGACTTCGAGCGGCATATGCGGCGGATGAAGAACGTGTATCAGCGGAAGCACGCGCTGCTGCTGGAGGCGATCGAGCGGTCGTTCGGCAGCCGTGCCGAGGTAATCGGGGCAGGCTCGGGGCTTCATATTCTGCTTCGGGTAAGGAATGCGATGACGGAGGCGGAGCTGGTCGCGTCCGCCCGAACGGTCGGCATTCGCGTATACCCGGCATCGATCTACTCGTTATCCCCCGATCATGCGGCATCGCAGACCGTTCTGCTCGGCTTCGGAGGCATCCGCGAGGAGGAAATCGCGGAAGCGATCGGTCTCCTCGCGGATACGTGGGGATTGCATCATGCATAATGATCCGGTTCTAATCAAAATAGACCCGCAGGACGCAAGCATCCCGCGGGTCTATTCCTTACTTCAGACTGCGTGCAATCTCCGTGAAAATGACCCCGAGCGCATATGCGCCGGCATCGGGATGGCCGAGACTTCGTTCGCCGACATTGCCGGCACGGCCCATGCGCGCGACGATGTGCTTCGTCTGCTCGGCGCCATCCACCGCTGCCCGCGCGGCAAGGCCGAATGTCGTTAACAGATCCCGACTCGCGGCGGCATTGTCCGTCCAGACGTTCGCGTAAGGGACAAGTGCATCTATCAGCGTCTTATCGCCCACGACGGCGCCGCGGCCGAATGAGATTGCGCCGATTGTCTGAATGCCCTGGACGGCCGCTTGCAGCATCTCGGCGTATTCCTTGCCGGACAACGTGGTCCGGTTCCCCGCATACTTGCCGGCCGCGCGGAATGCGGAGCCCCAGACCGGACCGGAGGCGCCGCCGCAATGCTCCATGATGACGAGGGAGCATCCGTCCAGGAACGAACCGATCGTCAAGCCGTCCGGCTGGACGAGGGATGGCCACTCACGCTTCAACTGCCGGAATCCCTTGGCCAAGCTCATCCCGAAGTCGCCGTCCCCGGCATGGCTGTCCAGCTCGCAGAAGGGCACTTCGTTGCGAATGATGATCTCGCTCATCTTGTCGACGATGTAGATCACGTTATCGAGCGTGAGCCGATCGCCGTGAATGACGGCGCTATGTTCGGCTGTCTCGGTGACGAAGGATGCCGTCTCCGCTTCGCCGTT
This sequence comes from Bacillota bacterium, assembly GCA_023386495.1. Taxonomy (GTDB): domain Bacteria; phylum Bacillota; class Bacilli; order Paenibacillales; family Paenibacillaceae; genus Paenibacillus_I. Next base: position 19,954 of record JAEWJS010000157.1, read on the forward strand.
CTCCTCGATGCTTCGATATTCCACCTCGGGAATCGGTCCGTCGACACGGAACGCCGGAGCAAGGGAGGGACTGGACAACAGCGCCTTGAGCTCGTCATCGAGCTTCATGAACGTCAGGGACATGCCGATCATGTCGATGCTGGTCATGTAGTTGCCGACGAAAGTCCGGCAGATGCGGATGCTCCTAGCGGCAAGCTCCCGCGAGACAGCATGGTTGAACGCGTACAGCTCCTGCAGCGGTGTGGCTCCGAAGCCGTTCACGAGAACGGCCAATTCGGCGGATTCGGCTTCGCCGTCCGCGATGCCCAAGTCTTGCAATAGCTCGGAAGTCATGCGGGCTGCGAGATCGTCCGCGCTCGCGACGGGCTCCCGCCTGCGGCCGGGTTCGCCGTGGATGCCGACACCGTATTCCATCTCGCCATCGCCTAATTGGAACGTCGGCGATCCGTGCGCGGGCACGGTGCATGACGATAGCGCGAGGCCGATGCTTCGCACGCTGCGAGCCGCTTTTTCGGCTGCCGCCTTCACCTGCATGAGGTCCCGGCCTTCCTCCGCCGCTGCCCCGGCAATCTTGTGGACGAGCACGGTGCCTGCCACGCCGCGGCGGCCGACCGTGTACAGGCTGTCTTCGACCGCGATATCGTCGTCGACGCGGACGTATTCGACTTCCAAGCCGTCTTCAGCTGCCAAGCGAGCCGCGTTCTTGAAATTCATGATATCGCCGCTGTAATTTTTGATAATGAGGAGCGTACCTTTGCGGCTTGCCGTGGCCTTGATGGCTTGGTACACCTGAATCTGCGATGGGGAGGCGAACACGTCGCCGCATACCGCGGCATCCAGCATGCCGGTGCCGACGAACCCCGCGTGCGCCGGCTCGTGGCCGCTGCCGCCGCCGCTGATCAAGGTCACTTTGTCCGCGTTCATGCTCTTCTTCTTGATGACCTTATGCTTGTTCAAGAGTTCGAGCTCTGGATGCGCCATTACCAGGCCGTTCAACATTTCCATAATGAGCGTGTCGGGCTTGTTCATGATTTTCTTCACATCGCAACCTCCAATCGTTCATTGCTCTTATCTTAGAATGAAAGCGCTCTAACGTAAATGGACTGAATTGATGTATTGTGTGACGGCATAGAGAACGGCAAGCCGGTCACGAGCGGCGATAACGTCTGGATCGAAGGGCGCGCGATCGTCAATCCTGGCTTAACCATTGGGAACAACGAGGTGATCGCTTCCGGCGCAGTCGTCACCAAGGACGTTCCGGATAACGTCGTCGTAGCCGGCAAGCATGGGTAGCGAGGCGAGAGCCTGAAGGGCAACGAGCGAATACGAAAAGCCGAGCGAAGCAGGCGGTGTGCCTGGTACGCTCGGCTCTTCGATATGTTACCGCCTTATGGCCGCGAAGCCAAGGCATCCAATTCGTTCGCCAGCCGTGCCAGCGTCGACTTCGCGCCTTCGATCGCGCCGTATTGCTGTACCGTTATTTCCAATGCCTCGACAGTCGGGAATGCCATCCGCATCGTCAGAAGCGTCGCCTGTCCATCGCGCTCCATCGTGACGGTCACGCGAAAATGTTCCGGATTGTCGTCGTCCCCGTGCAAGTAGACCAGTCGCTCGGGCGGGACCGCCTCCACATACTGAATCCGGTTCGGATAGTCGGTTCCGTCCGGTCCGTGCATGACATAGCGCCAGACGCCGCCCGGTCGAACGTCGATTGCGAGCGTTGTGATCGCGAAGCCTTCCGGTCCCCACCAACGCGAGAGATGCGTGGCGTCTGTCCATGTCTGATAGACGAGCTCGCGCGGGGCTTGGAAGGTGCGGGTGATGACCAGCTCACGCCCGTCGATCGCAGCTGATGCGAGATCCATCATCGAATTATCGGCCATTGTTCTGTTCCTCCTGGTCATTTGTTACTCCCAATTTATAGCGAGCGCAGCGTAAACCGAAAGCGATAGGAACGGTTAGCTGGCAGCGTGAATTGCTCGTGCGTCCGCGCGCCCCAGCTGTCGTCGCCGCCTACGCCCATCTGCTTGTAATTGATTCGGATGACCGTCTTGCGGCTCTCCGGCAGCTTATAGACATGGTCATGCGTCTCGAGCTCCTCCGGCGTCCAAGGCAAGGCGTTCAATTCGAACGGCTCGAGTGCTTCGATCGACAGGCCGGACCCATCCTGACCATCAGTGACGGAGGCCCAGCGGACATCCGTCTTGTTGCCGCATTCCTGCGGTCGCAGGTAGGGCACGAACTGATCGCGGACGGCACCGGAGTAGCGGGCGATTCGCGCGCCGGTCTTTCGGTCCCAGTAGCTGTCATGCGGACCGCGTCCATACCACGCAATCGTATCCAGGCTGCCATCCGTTACGAGCATGAAGCCGAATTCCGGCAATTCAGGCAGCCCGTCGCCCGGCATTACAGTCTCCTCGATCTCCATCATGCCGTCGCGGTAGATGCGATAAGCAAGGGATAGAACGGATACGGGGGTATCCGTCACTTGATAGACGACCGTCACGACGAGTGCCGGCCCTTCGGTTCGATGCTCGAAGCGGAGCAGTCTCCGCTGCTGCGAGGCATGCTTCCATACCGCGCAGCGATCCGTGAGCTTATTGCCAAGGTCATTATCGGTCACGGCACGCCAGAAGCTCGGTCTGGCGGGCTCAAGCAGCCGCTCTTGGCCGGCAGCGGCGTAGGAGACGAGGTCTCCCGTGCTTTGGTTGATGCGGATCGTCACGCTGTCGCAGTCGACAACCAACCGGTCGCCTTCTACGAACGCCTGCGGAGGCTGGCCAGCTGGAACGGGTTGCAGTGCCGTTGTCCGCGGGGAGAGCAGGAATTGCTCCCAGGCAACCTCATGGCCGGCGGCAGCCCATGCGGAATCCTCTGTCGTGACGAACGCCAGCGTCAACAGCGCTTCGGCATCGTTGCCGCTAGCGTCGCGATCGTAAGGCACCGTAATCTCGGTCGTGCCGCCTGGCGGCAGTTGCACGGCTAACGTGCCCTCCTGGGCGGGTTCGCCATCCAGGTGAACGGTCCACTTCAAGCTATAGCTGTTCAGGTCGGTGAACAAGAACCGATTGCGAATCCGAACGATGCCATGTGCCAGATCGACTGCGTCGAAGCGGACGCTCTGGTAGCACTTCTTCACCTCTTCGAGCTTAGGCGTGACGGTGCGATCGGCGAGCACCAGCCCGTTGCCGCAAAAATTGCCGTCATGCGGCGACTCGCCGAAATCGCCGCCATACGCCAAGTACGAGACACCTTCCGCAGTCTGCGTGCGGATCGCTTGGTCCGCCCAATCCCAGATGAAGGCGCCTTGCAGCATGTCGTAGCGGTCGAATAATTCCCAGTACAGATGCAGACCGCCGCAGGAATTGCCCATGGCATGGCTGTATTCGCATAGAATATACGGCTTCTTGGGGTTGCGCCGCGCATACGCTTCGACATCGCGCACGTGGACATACATCGTCGATTCGATGTCGCTGGCAGCCTCGAATTCTCTCGCGTGAAAGACCCCTTCATAGTGAACGAGACGGGTAGGATCCGCTTGCTTCAGGTAGTCGTACATTGCGATGAAGTTGTCGCCGCCGTAAGCTTCGTTGCCGAGCGACCAGATGACGATGGACGGATGATTTTTATCCCGCTGGAACATCGAGTTGCAGCGATCCAGCACATTGGCGCGCCATTCCGGCTTGCTGCCGGGAACATTGCCTTCGTGCAGCCCCTGTTGACCATACTGCCAAGTGCCGTGCGTCTCCAGATTGGTCTCGTCGATGACATAGAGGCCGTATTCGTCGCAGAGCCGATACCAGAGCGATTGATTGGGATAATGGGAGGTCCGAACGGCATTGATATTGTAGGCCTTCATGAGCATGATGTCGCGGACCATGTCTTCTCGAGTCAACACTCTGCCCGTGTCCGGCGAGAACTCGTGCCGGTTCACGCCTTGGAACACGATCCGTTTGCCGTTGATCTGCATCAGGCCGTCCTTCAGCTCGAACTTTCGGAAGCCGGTCTTGCAGCCTACAATTTCGAACACGCGGCCAGCGGCATCCTTCAGGGTCAGGACGACGGAATAGAGAGCTGGCGATTCGGCGCTCCATAAGGCCGGATTATCGATCCGTGCCGAGAGCTGGACCTTGTGCTCGGCCTCGCCTCGCAGGGCGATTGACGCCGTCAGCGGGCGCTCCAAGACTGGCTGCAGATCAGGACCGAACAAGTGCGCCTCCAGCTCGCAGCCTTCGACAGCCGCCGCGTCATATTTGCCGATCGTTACGTCCATCAGCAGCTCCGCGTTCCGATAGTCCGCGTCGAGCTCGGAGCGAACGAAATAGTCCGCAATATGTACCGTTGGCTTCGTGTAGAGGTACACGTCCCGGAAAATGCCGCTGAGACGCCAAAAGTCTTGGTCTTCCAGCCAACTGGCGTCGCACCAGCGATACACTTCGACGGCCAGCTTGTTGTCGCCTTGGCGCAAATACGGCGTGATATCGAATTCGGCAGGCGTGAACGTGTCTTCGCTATAGCCGACTAGGTCGCCGTTAACCCAGACATAGAAGGCCGACTCGACGCCTTGGAAGCTCAGGTACACCGGTTGTCCCTGCCAATCGGCGGGTACGGTGAAGCTTCGCGCATAGGAACCCACCGGATTGTACTTCGACGGCGCGAAGGGAGCGGCAAGCTCAGGCTCCGACACCGACCAAGGATAGCGGACATTCGTGTACTGCGGATAATCGTAGCCTTGCAGCTGCCAATTCGAAGGGACGGGCATGTCCGCCCATGCGCTGCAGTCGTAGTCCGTACGATAGAAGGCTTCGATCCGCTCCTCCGGCCTGTCGGCATAGGCGAACTTCCAAGTGCCGTTCAAGGACTGCCGGAACGGAGAAGCCGACTCGTCGCCCGCGATCGCGGCCTCGACCGACACGCAGGTCGTATTCGGGGCGTGAGCGGCCATTCGGCGGATTTCATAGATTTCCGGGTTGTTGTTCCACTCGGGGTAGCCGTTTGCCGGCGGCTGGTAGACGAGCTTGCTGCGCATTAGGTTGCAACTCCTCTGTCGATAGGGTAAGTAGTGACTATTTCTATTATAAGTTCTCGATGGGGCATAGCAACCTTTCGAAATGCAGTAGAAGTGTGATTGTTGTCACACCCCAATTCTGTGCTGGCATTACAATGGTTTCAGAGCATCATCCCAGAAGGTGCTTTCTCGCATTGAACCGTACATACAAGGAGGAGACGACATGACGGCATTCACATTCGAGGACATGAAGAAGATCGATCGGACTCGCCTAGGGGACCAAGTTCCGCTGGAGCTATTCCGGACCATTCGACTGATCGGCATGAATCAAGGATTGCCGCTTGGCGGCAGAGGCACGACCATGACGGTTGGCCGCACGATCGGCGAGAATCTGCCGGTGAATTCGGTGGAAGAGCTGCTGCATTTATTCGAGGCGTTAAAAATCGGCATTCCTCACATCATTCACCGCGACGATAGCAGCATACGGATTGCGGTAGAGGACTGCTTCTGCAAGGGGCTGCCCGTTCAGGACGAGAAGCTGGTATGCGATCTGGAAGGCGCGATATTGGAAGGGGCATTGAGCAAGATCTTGGGGCGGAAAACGTCGGTACGCGAAGTAAAATGCAACGTGAACGGCGACGATCGCTGCGAGTACGAAGTACGGATTCCAAAGCATAGAACAAGCACCGTCAGTGGCTGACGGTGCTTGTTCGTTTGTATGCAACAATTCGCGTCGAAGGAATTAGGCGATCGGCGATTCCGCTTCCCGGACCGATTCGATGCGCGCGCCATGCTCCCTCGTTTCCGGAAGGTCGGCTTTGCGGCCTCTGACCAGCACAAGCGTGCAGAGCAGTCCGAGACCTGTCAATGCGGCGCTTGCGAACAAGGCGGGAACGGTGTTGTCGCCGAAGTCCGCCGGCGATGCGATTGCCGGACCCGATTGGAAGATCAGCCCGGCGATCGCGATGCCGAACACGCCGCCAAGCTCGCGCGTCGCGTTGCTGACTCCGCTGGCTTCGTCACCTGCGCGTTCGGGTACGGATGATAGTACGCCGTGCGTGAGCGGCGTGAAGCTGAGGCCCATGCCTGTGCCTGCCATCATCATGAGCGGTGCTTGGTACCAGAAAGGGAACTCGACTCCGGCAGATAAGATGAGGATGCCGAACCCGGCGAGCGCCGCAGCCTGGAGCAGCAGGCCGATCGAGAGAACGGCCTTCGTGCCGATGCGGGAGATCGCGAGTCCAGCGAGCGGCGCGGCGACCATCGTGCAGCCGGTCCATGCCATCGTGCGGATGCCGGCTTCCAGCGCGGAATAGCCTTGTGCCTGCTGTAAGAATAGCGTGAGCAGGAAGATTGCGCCGAAGATGCCTGCATTCATCCAGAAGCCCGCTAGCACATATGCCGTATAGCGAGCGCGGCGGAACAGGCCGAGCTGAACGAAAGGATGCTTGCGAGTCCGTTCCCAGCCGATGAACAAGCCCAGCAATATCGCCCCGCCTGCGAGAAGCCCGACTACAAGAGGCGAGCTCCAGCCGTAGGAGTTGCCTTGCTCCAGCCCATAGATTAGGCTGAACATGGATGCTGCGAGGAGCAGGATGCCAAGCGGATCCAGCGGATTACGCTCCCCACGGGACTCAGGCAGCCATCGCAATCCGAGGAAGAAGGCGAGCACGCCGACAGGGACGTTCACCCAGAAGATCAGCTGCCAAGGCGCGCCTTCAATGATCAAGCCCCCGACTAACGGGCCGATCGACAGACCGAGACCGGATATGCCAGACCAGATTCCGAGGGCGGCGGCTCGTTGTTCCTCGGGAAAGGCGCGATTGACGAGGGTCAGGCTGAGCGGTACGATCGCCGCGCCTCCCACGCCTTGGAGCGCACGAGACAGGATCAGCTCGATCGAGCTGCCGCTAAGGCCGGAGAAAGCCGATCCGAGCGTGAACAGCACAACGCCGGCCAGGAACATCCGTTTGCGACCGAACCGTTCCCCGAGCATGCTGAACGGAATGAGCAGCACGGCGAAAGCTAACGTATAAGCGTTCATGAACCATTCTAAGTCGGATATGCCGGCCTCGAAAGAACGCTGGATCGACGGGAGCGCGACTCCTAGCACCAGATTATCCAGCATCGCCATGAACAGGGCACTGCACGTGATCACTAATAAACGCACTCTAGTAACGGTGAACATAAGCAATCAGCTCCTCTTTTATTTATTAATAAATAAATAATGCTGAGAAATAGAGGCGAAGCGCAGGCCGTAACCTGTAGCTGCTTCGCCAACTTACTCATCATGCCACATGCATAGCTTCGGCAGGTTAAGCACTTCGGACAGCGATACGATCAAGCCTTGCGCGATGAACATGCTCGCCTGCGCATTGGCATCGGGCAGACCGGCCTCCTCGAATCGGCTCTTGACGCGCTCGAACACGACATCGAATTCGGCACGCGTATACTCGCGAACGGCAGGCTCCGGCGTGGCATAGGCCATCATAACGAGCAGGATTTCACTGCGATAGTCTTTCAAGAGCGCGTTGAATGCGCGGCCCATCGCTTCCGGCAGCATCTTGGGCGGTGCATCGACGAACGTGAAGGCATGCAGGATTCGTTCGGATGCCTGCTTCAGCACGGCGAGGTAGAGGGCTTCTTTGGACTTGAAGAAGTGGAAGACGTAGGGCTGCGTGACGCCTACTGCTCGCGCAACGTCTGCCGTTGTCGTCTTGTAATAGCCTTGCTCGGCGAATAGTAATGCAGCTGCCGCGAGTATTTGTTGTTTCCGATCCGGACTGTTATCTACCTTAGGACTCATTGCGCAGTCTCCTTGACGTTGTCGGTGTTATTTATAGATAAATAAATAACATGATCGAATCGAGATGTCAATACCCAGGAACGATTGCTGTAATGTGCATGCTGGCAAAGTGGCAACCTATCTGCGTGGGCACAACGGCGTACCGATCCGTAACGAGACAAGGTCCGCCCGGAAAAGCAGGACATGCAGCAGAAATGAGGAATTTGTTAGGAATAGCAGAGAAGCGGAAAGAGGGATTGAGATGACGAAGGATAAGACGACCCCTGCACAAGGATGGAATTTCGATAACAGTTATGCGCGGCTGCCCGAGCTGCTGTATACAAGGCTCAACCCGACGGCTGTGAGCTCGCCGCGCTTGATCAAGTTCAATGCGGCGTTGGCGGCTTCGCTGGGACTGAAGGCGGAAGCGCTCAACAGCAGCGAAGGGGCAATTGTTTTTGCAGGGAATAACATCCCTGAAGGCGCCGAGCCGCTCGCGCAAGCTTACGCTGGGCATCAATTCGGGCATTTTGCGATGCTGGGAGACGGCCGTGCCGTTCTGCTCGGCGAACAGATCGCGCCGGACGGCGGTCGGTACGACGTGCAGCTCAAGGGCTCCGGCCCGACGCCGTATTCCCGCAGCGGCGACGGCCGAGCGGCCGTAGGTCCGATGCTGCGCGAGTACATCATCAGCGAGGCGATGCACGGGCTTGGCATCCCGACGACGCGTAGCTTGGCGGTCGCGGCGACAGGCGACCCCGTCTTCCGCTACACGGAAGAGCCCGGCGCGGTGCTGACCCGCATCGCGGCCAGCCATATCCGCGTGGGGACTTTTCAGTATGCGTCGTATAAGGGCACGCCGCAGGAACTGGAGGCGCTTGCCGCGTACACATTGAAGAGACATTACCCGCAAGCAGACGCTGCGGACGGCGTCGGTCTCGCCCTTCTTCGCGAAGTGATCAAGCGTCAAGCCTCGCTCATCGCGAAGTGGCAGCTGGTCGGATTCATTCACGGCGTGATGAATACCGATAACATGGCGCTTAGCGGCGAGACGATTGATTACGGCCCCTGTGCGTTCATGGATGCCTATGACGCCAACACCGTATTCAGCTCCATTGACCGGGATGGTCGTTACGCTTACGGCAATCAACCGAAGATCGGCGGCTGGAATTTGGCTCGGTTCGCCGAAGCTTTGCTTCCGCTGCTGCACGATGACGAGGAGCAGGCAATCGAGTTGGCTGAGGACGCCATCGCGGAATATCCGAAGCTGTACCAACGCGGGTGGGTGTCGGGCATGAGGGCCAAGCTGGGCATCGCGGACGAAGAGCCGGAAGATGAACAATTGATTGCCGAGCTTCTTACGATGATGAATAAGCATCATGCGGATTATACGAATACGTTCCGATCGCTGACACTAGGGCAACTGGAAGGGATGTTCATGTTCAGCACGGCGGAGTTCAATGCTTGGCACGCGAGGTGGCAGACGAGATTGGGAGGGCAACCGGAGCTGCCAGCTTCTGCTCGGAGCTTGATGCAGCGCAGCAATCCCGCGGTCATTCCGCGCAATCATAGGGTAGAGGAAGCGCTTAGCGCTGCTGTCGAGGGCGATTACAGCATCATGGACCGGCTGATAGCCGTATTGGAATGCCCCTATGCGTACTCGGCCGAGCAGGACGAATACGCTGCGCTGCCGCAGCAGGCGAACCCGGCGTATCGCACGTACTGCGGTACTTGACCTACCGAGTGAGCGCGCTAACGTCTGTCATGCACATGAATTTGTCGATAGAACCGCGGAGATTCCCCTTTCAGCTTTTTGAAGATCTTCGAGAATAACAAGGGATCCTCGTAGCCTACGGATCTAGCGATATCGCCGATCGTCAGCAGGTCATTTGCCATGAGTTCTACCGCCTTGTTCATGCGGTAACGAATGAGGTACTCTTGTATGCTGGCGTTCATGCGTTTCTTGAATAAGGAAGAGAGATAGCTGCGATCGAGTCCGATGAATTCGGCGATGTCGGCGATCGATATTCGGCTCGCATAATTCATTTCGATGAAGTCGACGACCTGCCCGACGTATGATTCGATGCGATCGCCTGGACGTTCGGCCTCAGCGGGGCTGTTCTCCACGAGAAGGGATAGCAGCACGTACAACAGCCCGGTAAGTCGGATATCGCGGCCCTTGCGATATTCTCGCGATTCGATCATCGATTCCAGGCAGCGGCTCAACTGTTCGTCTTTGTCGTAGCGCAGAACGGGCGTATCGGCGGACAGTCCCGCTTGCTTCAGCATGGACTCTGCCAACAGTCCGTTGAATCCGACCCAACTGTATGTCCATGGCCGATCGGCGTCTGCTTCGTAATAGGTGACGATACTCGGACAGATTAAGAAGCCTTCTCCCGGACCTAGGACATAGGACTGCCCGCCGACCTCGAAGATGCCTTGACCCTGCTGGATATAGTGAATGAGATAGTGATCTCTTACCGCAGGCCCGTGGTAATGGCTTGGCGTGCATTGTTCCATGCCGTACTGCGTGACGTGAAGATCGGCATGCTGCAGATTACGCGGTAAATATTCGATCATGACGCATACTCCTCTGCTAGAACCGAGTTTATAATTTCTAGCATTATACCATGTTCCGGAATGCTCGCGCCATTTACCTGCCCACGCTCCTTCGTTAATATGTAAGCGAGAATACTCGAACGATGAACGAGGAGTTGAGAACGTGGCCATCTATATTCAGGAGTCATCCCTGTTGTTCCACCTTCAGTCCAAGGAGACCAGCTACATCTTTCAGATTATAGACGGCTATCCAGCCCATCTGTATTGGGGCCGGAAGCTCCGTCATGACAGCTATTTGGAGCAGCTCCCGGGCACGCCGAATACGACGAATTTGGACCGCATCCCGCAGGAATATCCGCAATACGGCTCAGGCGATTTTCGGATGCCTGCTTACCAGGTGCAATTGGAGGACGGCAGCCGAATTACGGAGCTGGTCTACAAGTCCTATCGCCGTTACGCGGGCAAGTCGAAGCTAGAAGGTCTTCCGGCCGTCTATGTCGAGTCCGATGACGAAGCGGAGACGTTGGAGATTACGCTTGAGGACAGCTACAGCGGGCTGAATGTTATCCTTAGCTACACCGCATTCGAGCATTTGAATGTTGTCGCGCGCTCGGTGCGATTCGTTCATGAGGGAGAGAAGCCGTTGCGATTGCTCCGGGCTTTGAGCGCCAGCATCGATATGCCGAAGGGAGAGTACGAGCTGCTGCATGTTGCCGGCGCATGGTCGAGGGAAGGCAATATTCAGCGCAGGCCGATCGGCCCGGGCGGCACGCGCGTCGAGAGCCGCAGAGGCGCCAGCGGCCATCAGCAGAACCCTTTTGTCGCGTTAATCGATAAGGACACGAATGAAGCGCGGGGCGAGGCGTACGGCTTCAGCTTGGTGTACAGCGGCAACTTTCTTGCCGACGCAGAGGTCGATCCGTTCGGTATCGTACGTGTCGTGATGGGGATTAACCCGTTTGATTTTGCTTGGCAGCTTAACCCCGGCGACGCATTCCAGACGCCTGAGGTTACGATGGTCTACTCTAACGAGGGGATCGGCGGCATGTCGCGCACCTACCATCGTCTGTATCGGACACGGATCGTAAGAGGCATTCATCGCGATAAGGAACGGCCGATTCTCGTCAACAACTGGGAAGCGACATACTTCAATTTCACCGCGGATAAGATCGAATCCATCGCAAAGGCAGGAGCCGAGCTCGGCATCGAGCTGTTCGTGCTTGACGACGGCTGGTTCGGCAAGCGCAACGACGACACGACTTCGCTCGGCGACTGGTTCGAGGATCGCAAGAAGTTGCCGGACGGACTGAAGGACCTGGCAGAGCGGATCGAGCGTCAAGGCCTGCAATTCGGCCTCTGGTTCGAGCCCGAGATGGTGTCGCCTGACAGCGACCTGTACCGTGCGCATCCGGATTGGTGCATTCATGTCGAGGGCCGTCGGCGGACGCTGGCCCGCACGCAATCTGTCCTGGATTTATCTCGGGCGGAGGTGCGTGAATACCTCTACGACGCGCTTGCGAGCATATTCAGAACGGTACCGATTTCCTATGTGAAGTGGGATATGAATCGGAATTTAACCGAGATCGGTTCGGCTGCGGCACCGAGTGACAGGCAGATGGAGATTGCTCATCGCTACGTGCTGGGCCTGTACGAGCTATTGGAAAGATTGACATCCGAGTTCCCGCGCATTCTGTTCGAGAGCTGTTCCAGCGGAGGCGGCCGGTTCGATCCCGGCATGCTCTACTATATGCCGCAGACGTGGACAAGCGATAATACGGATGCCGTTGAGCGGCTCAAAATCCAATACGGTACCAGCCTCGTCTATCCGGTAAGCACGATTGGCGCGCATGTGTCGGCAGTCCCGAACCACCAGGTCGGGCGCATCACGCCGCTCGCGACTCGCGGGGATGTCGCGATGTCCGGTAACTTCGGCTATGAGCTGGACCTAACCCGGTTCACGGAAGACGAAGTTGTCGAGGTCAAGCGGCAGGTAGCCTTGTACAAAGACATTCGAGCGCTCGTCCAGCAGGGCGATCTATATCGGCTGCTCAGCCCGTTCGAAGGAAACGAGACGGCATGGATGTTCGTGTCGGACGATCGCAGCGAGGCGCTCGTCTTCTTCTTCCGTGTTCTTGCCGAGCCGACGCCTGCGCCGACGATTCTGAAGCTCCAAGGGCTGCATCCCGATTACGATTACATCGTTGATGGACAAGGTGCGCCGCTAGGCGGGGATCGGTTGATGCATGCGGGGCTGCCGGTACCGGCGCTGCATGGCGACTATGCCAGCAAGCCGTTCCGCCTCAAGGCCGTTAATCTCGAGTAGACTAAATCTAGCAGGATTACGGGCTGCCGCAATGATTCGGTAGCCCGACTACTGCCTGCGCGAAGGGGACTTTATCTGGAATGACGCGAAAGCAAATTTACATCATAATGACAGCGCTTACGCTATGTGCGGCAGCGACAATCATTTTCTTTATGCTGCCGCAAGCCGGTCGAGAGGAGCGGATTCTGCTCTTCGAGGCTGAAGCTGGCGTGCTGAGCGGAGTAGAGGCGAGCGCATATGCCGAAGGCTTCTCCGGTGAAGGCTATGTGACGGGCTTCGATCAGCCGAGCGATAACGTCTCCATTACCATTCATGCGCCAGAGGAAGGGCTCTACCAGCTGTGGGTAGGCTACAATGGTGCCAATGGGGATAAATATACGCAATTGTCGCTGAACGATGAGCCTTTTGGGGATGTGGGACTGCAGTCGACGACGACGTTCGAAGAAGTAAGGGCCGGCAAAATATTGCTGCAAGAGGGCGATAACAAGCTGACATTCGCTTCGCACTGGGGCTGGTACGATATCGACTACGTCAAGCTTCAGCGCTCTGCAGCCGAAGAGCCGCAAGCCGTGGAGGAGGCGCTGGTCAATCCGAACGCTACCGAAGAAGCGCGTGCCTTGCACCGATTCTTGATCGAACAGTACGGCAACAAAATTTTATCCGGCCAACAGACCTATATGGACGCGTTGTTATTGAATCATAAGTATGGGAAACTACCCGCTGTCGTTGGTTTCGATCTCATCGAATATTCCCCAACCCGGGTGGAGAACGGCTCCAAGTCGAACGAGATCGAGAATGCAAGCGATAGGCATGAACGCGGCGGGATCGCAACCTTCCTGTGGCATTGGAACGCGCCGACCGATCTGATTAACTCGGCGGAACAGCCATGGTGGAAAGGCTTCTATACCGAAGCTACGACCTTCGACATCGAACGCACACTTGCCGAGCCGGACTCGGAAGCTTACCGGCTAATGCTGCGTGACATCGATGTGATCGCGGAACAATTGAAGCGCCTGCAGGAAGCAGGCATTCCCGTGCTGTGGCGACCGCTCCATGAGGCGGAGGGTCAATGGTTCTGGTGGGGGGCCAAGGGGCCTGAGCCAGCCAAGCAGCTATGGCGATTGCTCTATGATCGCTTAACGAATCACCACGGGTTGAACAATCTAATCTGGGTATGGAACTCCGAGGCGCCGGAATGGTACCCGGGGGACGACGTCGTGGATATCGTCAGCGTCGACTCGTATCCGCTGCCTGGCGATTACAATCCCGTGCACAATCGCTACGAGAATCTCGTCGAGCTCGTGCAGCACAAGAAACTGGTCGCGCTGACGGAGAACGGTCCGATTCCGGATCCCGATCTGCTGCAGACATACGGGACGCACTGGAGCTGGTTCTGTACGTGGACCGGCGAATTCATTGACGACGGCATTCAGAACAGCGCGGCCCATATCGAGAAGGTTCTGCATCATGAGTACGTGCTGACGCTGGACGAGCTTCTCGAGCTAAGATGACAATTTACGAATGATTAATGGTTCGGTGAACTGATCATTCGGGATTAGGTCGAATAAACCAGCATTAATCCGGAATCCGACACCTTGCGACAATAGTTCCCATGAAACCGACAATACTTCCTATTTACGTGCCACGAACTGTAACTTTACAATGTAAGTGTGGATTGAGAGATATTGTAAATGGGCAAGTAATTCGTCGAATGGGGGATTTACCGTTGCAAATCGTATTAGAAGCCAAGCACATCATCAATCAGTTAGGCATCGAGTACAGTCGCTTCGAACTGTTTTTGGACAAGGAGGCACGGCGCGCCCAGATCGTGAGGGAAGAGCAGCCGCGCATTCAGCCTAAGCCGCAGCCGGGGATGGATAAGCTGGTTGGCAAGCAGGCGAAGTACGATATATTTAGCGAGACCGGCGTCCTGCTCGTCGCAGCACGAACGGTGCTGACTCGATTCCATCTGCAGCTTCTAAGATTGCATCATGTTACAAGTATTCCGGTCATGCCCGATGAGCACAGATCAGCTGCTGCCGTTCTGCTCCAAGAGGCTACTCGATATGCAGAAGACCTGTTCTATCGCATCCGCACGAATCGGCAGATTCCGATGCTCGAGATCCGGAGCAATCTGATTCCGTTCATCCATCAAGCGGCTGAACATGACGATCTATTCCAGATCATCGAGGCTGTTCGTTCGAAGGATGCATATACATACAAGCATAGTGTAGGCGTAGGCGTACTCGCCTCGTTAATCGGCAAATGGATGGGGCTGGACGCTTCCGAGCAATCGTTAGTCGCCACGGCCGCAACGCTGCATGACGTAGGCAAGATGAAGATTTCGCAGGAGCTCCTGCAGAAGCCTGGCAAGTTAACGGACATCGAATATGCAGAGATGAAACGTCACACCGTGTACGGTTATGAGATGCTGAAGGAAACGGCAGGCCTTAATCGCCGAATCGCGTTAGTCGCGCTCCAGCACCATGAACGTGCGGATGGCAGCGGGTATCCGCTGAAGCTGAACGGCATGCAGACAGATCCGCTAAGCAAGATCGTTGCCGTCGCGGACGTCTTCCACGCCATGACGTCGGATCGCCCGTATCAGCAGGCGTTGCCGCTGCAGAACGTTCTGGAGCAGATGCGCAAGTGCACGTTCCACGGCCTGGATCCGGTCATCGTCAATGTCCTGTTGAAGCACGTAGGGCGTAATATGCTTGGTAAGCAGGCACTGTTGAACGACGGACGGATGGGAGAAGTCGTCCACGTGAACCCGCATGACATTTTCCGCCCGCTGGTACAGGTGAAGCAATCATTCCTCGATCTGAGCAAAGAGAACAATCTGTATATCGAGGCGATTATCGCATAGGAAATCGAACATTCCGGGCGGCAGGGCATACGATAGGGTAGAACGTATCTGCTTGGAAGGAGTCGTGCCATGCGTTCGAACGGTATCCTGGTCGTACTGGTGTTGTTCATCTTGTTGGTTATGCTGCTGCTTCTAGCGGCAGTAGGGTAAGCGAAGATTAAGCTACAACATAGGATGGGAGAAAAGGCCGCCGCGTGCGGTCTTTTTTCGTGCCGCGTGCCCAGCTAAGCACGCATCTTCTAACCGGTGAAAGTCCGGTCGCGGGAGGGGCCAAGCCCCCGCGTAGCTAGGATACCTGCGCGTGGCGAAATCTGTGCGCAGAAGCGTATCGACGAAAGTGCCTGTCGGAGACA
>JAEWJS010000177.1 GCA_023386495.1 Bacillota bacterium
AGCGTGCCCCGGAAGCCGCGCGCGGAGAGCGCGAAGGCCGCGCCTGCGCCGCGAGCTCCGCGCAAGCGCAAGTAGCCCTCCGCGCATAGCGCGAGGGCATGGTCGGGCGCAGGCTGCGCAGACAGCCAGCTTGCGCGTTAGCGGGAGTAGCCCGCGGCACGGCGCGGCGCGATGAGGCTGCCCAGCAGTTCCCGCTCCCTGCGCTTGAGATAAATAGTGTAGAATACTACAACTATTTTTCATTTATATTCCTTTTGCGGAAGAATAAGTGCGTTTTCTACCACTATTTTAGGACTTTTCCTGAACAAGACCACTTCAGCTTGGAATAGTTGTACTTTTATACACTAATTCCTTAGAACAGTTAACCCAATGCGAATTAGTGGCACTTTTTTACACTCTTTCGCTACCACTTGCTCTCCAGCCCTCCAATCCGCTTACCACCCTACGTCTGCGCCACGCGAGTTACACCAACTGCCTGCTTCCTGTCCCCGCTCTCCGCTTTCCCTTCAATCCGCGTACCATCCCACGTCTGCACCATGCAAGTTACTCAAACTACCTTATCCCTACTCTCCGCTCTTCTCTCCCAATCCGGCGTACCACCCCACGTTTGCGCCATCCGAGTTACTCAAACTACCTTATCCCTACCCCGTGCTCCCCCTCAGTCCGCTTGATTACCTCCTGCCATCTACCTTGGAAAGCACGCCCCCTTATTTGAAATAATCCATCGCGTTCCGCGCCAGCTCGTACCGGACGGTCCGCGCCCCGCTTGCGCCCTGCACCGGGACGAGCCAGCCTTTCTCCTGCAGCTTCTTCAACATCTGTGTCGCGGTCCGAACATTAACCTCAAAATGGGCTTGCACATCCTTCGGACGAACCGTCCCGCAACGCTGTATCGCAAGCCTGATAATCTCCTTCTCAACCAGAACCCCTCTCGACACGGGCGCCTTCGCCGGCTCATATCGGCTAAGTACCATCCGCAGCAACTGCATGCACAGCTCCGGACGCTGCTCCACATCGTCATACGCGAAGGATAGCACGACATATCCCATTGCCTGCAGGAATGTTTCGCGGTTCAGCTCATTGCAATACTTCTGCCTGTCCATATCTCGCACATGCGCTCCGAAGCCCTTCACCTCAATGATCAGCTTCACCGCACCGCCGTATGGCAGCCATGCATAATCGGCATAGTACGACCTCCCACGCCAATCCAACACCTCATATTCCGGATGCAGATCGTCGAAGTCTCCTCTCATCGCCCACCATACATTTCTCAGGAACAACGATTCGCCATGCGCATGCCCCCTTTCCAGACGTCCCTTCCGCTCACCGCTTCGTCGCTCCATGTGACGAACTAGCCATTTCTCTCTTGCTGCCTCGTAACCTTTTGCAATCATTATTTCATCCCTCTTTCCCTCGAATCGATTTCAGCGAACGCAAAAACGCCCCGGAACACGCCAACAAGCGTGTAATCCGGGACGTTCTTCGTCACCTGCATTTATCATACTGGAATCGAGCTTCTTTGACCAGCACTTTTCGCATAAATAGTGTAAAAAGTTACAAATAATTCACCGCCTTGCACCTCCCGTCTGCAAACAAGGTAGTTTTCTACAACTAATTCGCCCCATACACCGAAGAATCCGCCACCTAGCCCAATTTAATTGCACGATTTTACACTAAACACCGATAAGCCCAATATCGCAATCGAATAGTTGTACGATTTACACTTATCACCAGCCAGCGAACGCAAAAACGCCCCGGAACACGCCAATAAGCGTGCAATCCGGGACGTTCCATCTTAATCGATCCTCTACATCCCGCGCGCCGTGAACTCGCCGATCGCCTCAGCCAGCCGGTCGATGCCGACGGCCATCTGCTCGCCGGTCGTGTAGGTGAAGTTGAGCCGCGCCGTATTGCGTTTCGGCTCGCCAGCATAGAATGCCGAGCCCGGCACGAATGCCACGCCCTTCTGCACCGCAGCCTTGAGCAGCGCCTCAGCGTCCAGCCCTTCAGGCAGCTCCAGCCAGAGGAACATGCCGCCCTTCGGCTCGATCCAGGACAGCCCTTGCGGCATACGCGCCGCAAGCAGCTCTTGCATCTGGCGCATGCGGGCGCCATAATTCTCCGCAATGACGCCAATGTGCTCATCCAGCGGAAAATGCCGCAGCAACTGGTCCAACGTCTGCTGGTCCAAGGAGCTGGAGTGGATATCTGCCGCTTGCTTCACCTTGGCCATGTTCTGAATCACGGTCCGATCGCCCATCGCCCAGCCGGTTCGCAGCGCAGGCGCGACCGTCTTCGAGAACGTGCTCGTGTAGAGCACATGGCCGCCGTCCACGCGGTTGTCGAGCGAGAGGATCGTGCGATAATCGGCTGCCGGATCGAACTTAATGTCGCCGTATGGATCATCCTCGATAATCAGAATACCGTACTTGCGGCAGAGCTCCAGCAAGCCCTTCCGACGCTCCAAGCTCCAGACGCGCCCCGTCGGATTGCCGAACGTGGGCACCACATAGACCAGCTTCGGCTTCTTCTCCTTCATGATGCGCTCTGCATGCTCCAGCAGCATGCCGTCCGCATCGCTATCCGCAGCCGCAACTTCCAGACCGTTCAAGCCAAACACTTGAAGACCGGCTAGATAGGTCGGATTCTCGACGAGCACCGTATCGCCAGGCTCGGTCAGCACGCGCACCGCCAAGTCGATCGCCTGTTGGGAGCCGGTCGTCAGCAGCATCTGTTCCGGCACGACCTGCATGCCCTTATCTGCCATGCGACCGCACAATTGCTCGCGCAGCGGCATATAGCCTTCCGTCACGCCGTATTGCAGCGAGCCGCCGCCTGCTTGCAGCACGCGGCTTGCCGCTTCGCGCATCGCATCGACCGGGAACAGCTCCTCTGCCGGTAGACCGCCCGCGAACGAGATGATCTGTTTCCCCTTGCCCTGCGTCAATTTTAGAATATCCCTTACGGCCGACGATTGCAGCCGCTCGACACGCGATGAGAACCGATATTCCATGCTTTCTCCTGCCTCCCGTTTGTGAATGCCGTATGTCCACCTGTTCATCTTTGTCCATTTTACGCGCAACGATGCCTGCTGGCAACAATTGACTGCTCGCAAGTTGTAACAATTCGTTCACAATGTATGCCGTTTTCTTTTCCCCGCAGGTTGGGTATAATAGTAACTAATTATTGGAGGTGTTCAGGGTGAGCATCACATTCGTTATCGTCATGACCGTCTTCGTACTGTTCCTCGTCTCCATACTGACGGCAGCGTACAACGACGACAAGACCAAAGGCCTGTAACAGGCACTACGACAAGAAGCTCTTCGTTCGCTGATGCGAATGAGGAGCTTCTTTTGCTTGCCGCTGCGCAGCGGGCATAGAAACGGGAACCCTAGGGTTCCCGTGAAGTGCTTATCTCTTCATCTGGATCATATCCGACATGCAAGTCGTACAAAGATGCCTTTCCTTAAATTCGCTAACACCGTCCATCGATCCGCAGAATACGCAGCGTGGACGATAGCGCTCCAGAATAATATGATCTCCCTGTACCAGAATCTCTACGGGATCCCCCTCGTTCATCTGATACCTTTTTCTAAGCGATTTGGGCAGCACGATTCGGCCCAATTGGTCTACTTTACGCACAACGCCTGCTGGTTTCAAATGTATCACCTCTCCTGTGTCCTCATATCCTAGTCTTTACATGTCTAGAAACCTTGTGCATCTTAGACTTTCGAGAAGTAAGTTGCTTTTCCTTCCCAGTTTCACTTTTGCTTAATATTCTGCAACTAGGAATGTGAACACAATTTGACGGCAATCCACTATTCCAGCCCTGCAAAATCCAGCTGACGATACGCCTCGTACACGACGATTGCCGCCGAGTTGGACAGATTGAGCGAACGCACCTTGTCGGTCATCGGAAGCCGTAAGCATGTGTCCGGATTCGCGTCGAGCAGCGCCTGCGGTAGCCCCTTGGTCTCCTTGCCGAAGACGAACAGATCCCCGTCGCGATATCGATGCTCCGTGTAGCGCTTCTCCGCGCGCGTGCTGGCGAAGAAGAAGCGGTTGCCGGCGAACCGGGCCGCCACCTCCTCGAATGAATCATAGTGCGTGACGTTCACGGCATACCAATAATCCAGCCCCGCGCGCTTCAGCGTCGCGTCGTCCGTCCGGAAGCCGAGGGGATGAACCAAGTGCAGATGCGTGCCGGTCGCCGCGCAGGTGCGGGCAATATTGCCCGTGTTCGCCGGAATCTCTGGCTCGACAAGTACGATATGAAGCGGCAAGCAATATCCCTCCCTTTCCTATTCAAGTGACTGCTTGTCAGCGCCGAGAAGGTTGGACGATGGTAGCAATTGAGGAGCGGAGGCTGTACCTACGTGAGCACCGGAAATTGCGCCAGCGTTCAAGATTCGATGTCGAATCGGCTTCGAAGCATTACTTCGCGATCACAAGCAGTCAATTTAACATTCGGTTAACGTGTGGTTAATCTCGCCCGTAAGCTCCTCCTGCATAATGGCCTTACCATGATGACGGCAAAGGAGAATGCGGTGTGAGAAACAAAATATTGGTCGTCGACGATGAACCGTCGATCTCGATGCTAATCGAGTTCAACCTGAAGCTCGCCGGCTTCGACGTACGCTGCGTGCACGACGGCGAAGCCGTTTTCGATATGCTGAAGCCCTTCCGTCCTGACTTGATCGTACTTGATCTGATGCTTCCCAAGATGGACGGCATCCAAGTCTGCCGCGAGCTCCGCAAGCAGAACAACGCCGTGCCGATCGTCATGCTGACTGCCCTCCAAGACGTTACAGATAAGATAGCCGGCCTCGATAACGGCGCAGACGATTATATGACCAAGCCCTTCAGTCCGCAGGAGCTGATCTCCCGCATCCAAGCCATACTGCGGCGCGTGCAGTCGCTGCCTGCCGTCGGGGGCGGCACGATCCACGAGATCGGCAGGCTTACCGTCCATGCCGACCAGCGCGAAGTCCATCTGGACGGCAAGTTGGTCGAATTGACGCCGAAGGAATTCGAGCTATTGCTCTTCCTCTGCAAGCATCGCGGCAAGGTACTCAGCCGGCAGCAATTGCTGCATGGCGTGTGGGATTATCATTTTCTCGGCGATACGAGAATCGTGGACGTCCACATCAGTCACCTTCGTGACAAAATCGAGCGCAACGCCCGGACGCCGGAGTATATCATGACCGTGCGCAATGTCGGCTATAAGCTGTCGGGTCCGCATACGCAGACCTCGTCACCGCCGAAATCCAAAGATATCTCCCACGGCTAGTTCCATTCACAATGAAACCGCCCTTTCCGCGGCTCGCGCCGAGGAAAGGGCGGTTATTCTGTGTCTCGCCGTCTTAACCGTGGCGCTTCTGGAAGTCTGCCATGAACGACGCGAGTGCCTGGCAGCTCTCGAGCGGTACGGCATTGTAGGTCGAAGCGCGAAGACCGCCGACGCTGCGATGCCCCTTCAGTCCGACAAAACCTTGCTGCTCGGATTCCTTAATGAACTGCTTCTCCAGCTCCTCGGAGTGGATACGGAACGTAATGTTCATGCGGGAACGGCTCTCAATCTGAGCAAACCCGCGATAGAAGCCGCCGCTGTTATCGATGCGATCATAGATCAACTGCGTCTTGTCGCGGTTGAATTGTTCGATCGCCTGAACCCCGCCCTTGTTCTTAATCCATTGCAGCACCAGATTCACCATATACACCGAGAAGGATGGCGGCGTATTGTAGAGCGAACGATCCTTCGCATGCGTATCGTAGCGCAGCATGGTCGGTACAGCTGCCGGGCTGCTCTCCGCCAGATCCTTGCGAATAATGACGACCGTTACGCCGGACGGACCAAGGTTCTTCTGCGCACCGGCATAGATAAGGCCGAACTTGCTAATGTCTACCGGACGCGACATAATGTCGCTGGACATGTCGCCGATCAGCGGTACGCTGCCCGTATCCGGGAAGTCTTGGAATTGCGTCCCCTCAATCGTCTCATTCGACGTCACATGCACATAAGCTGCCTGCTCCGGGATCACAATATCGGATAATGCAGGGATGCGGCGATATTCGTCATTCTGCGACGATGCTGCGACAGCGGTCTCGCCGAACAGCTTCGCTTCCTTGGCTGCCTTGCTTGCCCAACTGCCCGTCATCACGTACGCTCCCGTTGTGCCGGGCTTCAGCAGATTCATCGGCACCATGGCGAATTGCGTGCTTGCGCCGCCTTGCAGGAACAAGACCTCGTAATTGTCCGGGATACCGAACAATTCGCGCATCAGCGCCTGCGTCTCATTGTTCAATCCCTCGTAGAGTGCGCTGCGATGCGACATTTCCATGATCGACATGCCAGCGCCTTGGTACTCCACGAATTGCGCCTGCGCTTGCTCCAGAACCTCTAACGGCAATGCCGCAGGTCCGGCGTTAAAATTATATGCGCGATTACTCACCGTTCCACTCCTTGTCTTTCTCTGTGATATGGTAACTATATCAAGTTTCCCCCCCACCAATCAAGAGGCAGGGCCCGCTTGTGAGCGCGAAGTGATGCTTCGAAGCTTATTCGACGTCGAATCTTGAACGCTGGCGAAAGTTCCGGTACTCACGTAGGTCTGCCTACGCTCCGTTCCTCACTTTCTACCATCGTCCAACCTTCTCGGCGCTGACAACCGGGCATTTTGAATATTAGGAGGTACCTTAATATGAACGAAACCATTCGATTGTTTTCGGGAATTGCATTGCCGGATTCGGTTCGGCATGAATTGCGTTCCATGCTGCCCGGCTGGCAGAATCGCTTCGCGTTCGGCAAGTGGGCGCACCCGCACGACTGGCACGTGACGCTGCATTTTCTCGGAGAGCTGCCTGTCGGACAGAAGTCTGGGGTGCAGCAAGCGCTCGACCAAGCTGCGGCAGCCGTATCGGCCTTTACGCTCCGGCTTGCCGGTCTGGGCACCTTCGGTGCTCCGCGAAGCCCGTCGATTCTGTGGGTCGGGCTGCCCGAACCGCTCGACTCGCTGCGCAGCCTGCATGCTGAGCTGGGACGCAATTTGCGGACCCATGTCGGATTCGAGGCGGAACAGCGCGCCTACCGACCGCATCTGACAATCGCCCGCAAGTATCGCGGCGATCAGCCTTGGGATCCTGCTCTGCTGAATGATGTCGACGTACCGGAACTTAGCTTCACCGTACCCGAGGCTTGTCTATTCGTCAGCCGGTTGGGACGTTCGCCGATGTATGAGATCGTGCACCGCTCGCTGCTTCGCTCCTAACAAAGAAAAAGCTCCCTTGCGGGAGCTTTGGTCATGGATAAGTCCAATACGATTAGCAGTCGTAGTAAAGGCTGTACTCGTGCGGATGAATGCGGATCGATACGGCCTTCGCTTCGCCGCGCTTCACGGCAACATAGTTGTCGATGAAGTCTTGCGTGAATACGCCGCCTTCCGTCAGGAACTCGCTGTCTGCTTCCAGAGCGTCGAGTGCTTCGTCCAGCGTGCCCGGAACGCTACGGATCTCGCTCTTCTCTGCATCGGACAGGTCATAGATGTTCTTGTCGAACGGACCGTAGCCGAGTGCTTTTGGATCAAGCTTGCGCTTGATGCCGTCCAGACCGGCCAGCAGCATGGCTGCGAATGCCAGGTACGGGTTAGCCGTGGAGTCTGGTGTACGGAATTCGATCCGGCAGCCCTTCGGCGTAACCGCCGCGACCGGAATACGTACTGCAGCGGAACGGTTGCCCTTGGAGAACACGAGGTTAACCGGTGCTTCATAGCCTGGAACCAGACGCTTGAACGAGTTCGTCGACGGGTTCGTCAGCGCGATCAGGGCCGGCGCGTGGAACAGAATGCCGCCGATGTAGTGCAGTGCCATCTCGCTCAGGTTAGCATAGGCGCCCTTCTCATAGAACAGCGGGGAATCGCCGTTGAAGATCGATTGGTGTACGTGCATGCCGCTGCCGTTGTCGCCGAAGAGCGGCTTCGGCATGAACGTTGCCGTCTTGCCATACTGGCGGGCCGTGTTATGAATGATGTATTTGTACTTCATCAGGTTGTCGGCTGTCTTCGTCAGCGTGTCGAAGCGGAAGTTGATTTCGCCTTGACCTGCCGTCGCGACTTCGTGGTGGTGACGCTCAACGCGCAGACCTGCTTCTTGCATCAAGCGAACCATCTCGGAACGAATATCTTGCTGCGTATCGATCGGTTGGACCGGCACATAGCCGCCCTTCGTGCGAATCTTGAAGCCGAGGTTGCCGCCTTCTTCCTTGCGGCCGCTATTCCAGCCCGCCTCTTCGGAATCGACCGAGTAGAAGGACGTATTCATGCCGCTCTCGTAACGCACGTCGTCGAAGATGAAGAATTCGGATTCCGGCGCGAAGAATGCTGCCGTGCCTACGCCGGACTTCTGCAGGAACTCTTCTGCCTTCTGCGCGATGCTGCGCGGGTCGCGCTCATAACGCTCGCCGTCAGGCGTAAAGATGTTACACATGATCAGCAGTGTCGGGTGGTCCGTGAAAGGATCGATATAAGCCGTCTCTGCATCCGGCATCATGACCATATCGGATTCTTCGATGCCGCGGAAGCCATGAATCGAAGAACCGTCGAATGCGACGCCGTTCACGAATGTATCCGCATCAACTTCGGTTGCGGGCAGCGTGATATGATGCGCGCGCCCTGCGAGATCCACGAAGCGGAAATCTACGAACTGGATGTTATTCTCCTTGATTTGGTCCAAAACCTTTTGAACTGCCATGAGTAATTTCCTCCATTTCCGAACATTAAGAGTAGTATGGAAGCCGAACGTTCCACTTTTCTTTCTAGCTTGTCGTTATTATAAAAAACCATAGCTGACACCGTCAATATGTATGTAAGGTATTTTTTTTGATTCATGTCAGGTATGCTGACATTTTCGGACGTTTGTTCACATTTTATTCAAAAACATGTGCCGCAACAGCAAAAAGCCCTGATCGGGAGAAGGCTAACTCCCGGGTCAGGGCCGGCGTGCATACAAGCTATGAGGATTTCCGAACGTTCATGATTCCTATTTCACCCAAGTCGCGAACGCTTCCTGAGGTGCCTTCTCCGTGCCGAACTTCCTGCCGACAAGCTCGCCAAGCTTCTCGAGATCCTTCAGCAGCGCGGCGAACTGGTCCGGGAATAGCGATTGCACGCCGTCTCCCGTCGACGAATTGTCCGGGTCCGTATGCATTTCGATGATGAGGCCGTTGGCGCCTGCTGCCACGGAAGCTTTGGCCATCGGCTCCACCAGCTCGCGCCTCCCCGTTCCATGGCTCGGATCGGAGATGACCGGCAGATGGCTGAGCGATTGCAATACCGGAATGGCCGCGAGGTCGAGCGTGTTCCGCGTGTACGTCTCGAACGTGCGGATGCCCCGCTCGCAGAGCATGACATTCGGGTTGCCGCCTGCCAGAATGTACTCGGCCGCGTTCAGGAACTCGTCATACGTCGCGCTGAAGCCACGCTTGAGCAATACGGGCGTCTGAATCGTTCCCAGCTTGCGAAGCAGGTCAAAGTTCTGCATGTTGCGCGTCCCTACCTGCAGAATATCCGCATGCTCGGCGCACACGTCCACATACTCCGGCGTCATGACCTCCGTAATCGTCAAGAGCCCATGCTTCTTGCCTGCCTCGGCCATCATGACGAGCCCTTCGACGCCGATGCCTTGGAAGCTGTAAGGTCCGGTACGGGGCTTGAATGCGCCGCCGCGCAGCACTTGCCCCCCTGCCGCCTTCACCAGCCGGGCGATCTCGTCGATTTGCTCCGGCGATTCGACCGCGCAAGGGCCGCCCATGACGACCAGGTTGTCGCCGCCGATCTTCACGCCCTTAATGTCAATCACCGTATCGTCAGGGTGGAAGTCCCGGCTGGCCAGCTTATAGGACTTGGAAATTTTGATGACATTCTCCACGCCGCGCATGGAGCGCAGATGCTCCGACAACGTCGGCTCCGCCTTGCCGATAATGCCGATTACGGTACGGTCCGTACCGCGCGAGACATGGGCTTGCACACCCGTACGTTCGATATGCTGGACGATCTCCTGAATCCGTTCCTCTTGGACATCCGGTTTCGTAATCACGATCATATTCTTTTCCCCTTTCGCACTTCAACGCTTATACGCTTTTAAGCTTTTATGCTTTTAATCGCTAAAGCAATTGTAGCCGAGAGGAAGGTTTTCCGTCAAGAGCATATTCGTAAAGTCAGCATAGCATTCAATAATTAGTAACCACTTAATGTGTTGGTTGGCGCTGCTGATTGGTGGTTGGGTGTGACGGTTGATGGTTGATGACTGGTGCTCGTTGGCGGTGACGGTTGATGGTTGCTACTGCTGATTGGCAATGTGGTGGCGGCAGTTGGTTCTACTGGCTGGCGGTGGCAGTTATTACTAATACTGGTTGGAGGTGGACGGTACTCACTGGCGGTTGAGGATTGGTGCTGTTGGTTGGCGGTGGAGATGATAGGTGCTGCAGATTGGCGATGTGGCGGCGGCTGCTTTCTCTTGCTAGTTTGCGGTGACGGTTGATGATTGGTGCAGTTCGTTGGCGGTGAGGTGATGGTTGATGGCTGGTGCTGCTGATTGGTGGTTGACGGTGGCGGAGTTGGTTCTACTGGCTGGCGGTTGATGATTGCTACTGTTGGTGGCGGTTGAGGATTGGCGGTTGAGGATTGGTGCTGATGAAGTCAGATTGAACGTGTACGAAATATCGTACAGAATTCCGCCACAGAGGCCGAATGGCTCAGTTTTGTACGAATAATCGTACAAATACGCTGCTCAAGGGCCAGATTGGCTGAACGTGTACGAAATATCGTACAGAATTCCGCCACAGAGGTCAAACGGCTAAGTTTTGTACGAATAATCGTACAAACCCGCTAACCAGAGGCCCTTTGGGCCAGGCCACAGAGCCCCTCGGCCCCCATCTAGGCAGCGGGTGTCGGCGGCATCGCTATTGACGGTTCCTCGATAATCGGAGCCTCTAGGATATCGCCCATTTCACCCCTTAATAAACAAGCGGCCCTATTGGGCCGCATAAGCTACTCACCATATATCGCCAGTCTGCTTAAGTCGCCGACTTCTCGCGCACCGTCGGCAGCAGCTTATTCATGTTCACCGTGCGCCGCACTTCCCAAGTGGCCGGATCGGCTGGATCGTACTGCTCCAGATACGATATCACTTCCTTCGTGATCGGCGTCGGCGTCGATGCGCCTGACGTGACCGCCACCCGGCTGATGCCCTCGAGCCACTCGCGCTTGATCTCTGTGACGTCCGCTACGCGGTATGCCGTCACGCCCGAGATCTCCTCGGACACCTGTGCCAGCCGGTTCGAGTTGTTGCTGCGCGGGTCGCCGACGACGATGCACAGCTCCGCTTGTCCCGCTTGCTTAGCGACGGCCTCCTGCCGAACCTGCGTTGCCATGCAGATCTCGTTATGGACCTCCGCGTCCGGATAACGCTTCACCAGCTCCGCAATAAGGTGCCGAATATCCCACTGCGACATGGTCGTCTGGTTCGTAATGATAATATCGCGCGCCTGCACGTTCAGCGCCGCGATCTCCTCTTCCTTCTCGATGAGGTGCACCTTGCCCGGCGCGATGCCTACTGCCCCTTCGGGCTCCGGATGGCCCTTCTTGCCGATATAGATGACCTCGTACCCTTCCGCTACTTTATCGCGGATCAGGTCATGCGTCCGGGTAACGTCGGGACAGGTCGCGTCCACGACCGTCAGCCCCTTCTCCTTCGCCTTGCGGCGCACCTCCGGCGATACGCCGTGTGCCGTAAGGATGATCGTGCCGGATTCGATCTTGTCGAGTATTTCGAGCCGGTTCTCGCCGTCCAGCGTAATCACGCCTTCTTGTTCGAACGCCTCGGTTACATGCTTGTTATGAACGATCATGCCGAGAATATAGATCGGGCGCGGCAGCTCCAGATTCTTGGCTGTTTGCAGCGCAAGCACCATTGCATCCACGACACCGTAACAATAGCCGCGCGGGGAAATTTTGACCACTTCCACCTTGCCACCCACTTTCCGACGGGCTAGTCTTCGCGAACGTCCGTCTCTTCTAGTATAACGGAATCCAACGGCTGTGGGAAGAATACCGGCAGCCACACCAGGAACGTCGAGCCTTCGCCTTCCCGCGTCTCGACCTCGACCGATCCGCGATGCTCATCGATAATCCATTTGGCGATCGACAAGCCCAGGCCCGTGCCCGCCGTCTTGCCCCGCGATACATCCGCCCGGTAGAACCGTTCGAAAATATGTGGAATCTCCTCGCTGTTAAGGCCGATGCCCGTATCCCGGATCATCAGGCCGGCTTGCCCGTCCTGGACGCGAGCCCGCAGCTCGACTTGCCCTTCCGGCGTGTACTTGAATGCATTCTCGATGAAAATAAACAGCAATTGCCGCAAATAGTCGCTATTGCCTTCCACGACGACGCCTTCAAGCGGAGCGAGATCCCCTACGATCCATTCCGCCTTCCGCGGCAAATGCTGCGCGCGCCGTGCGACCTCCTCCACGAGCGGAAGCAGCGTGACTGGCTCCTTATCCATCACGTAACCTGCATCGGCCCGTGCGAGCGAGAGCATGTCGGCCACCAGCCGGCTCATGCGCTTCGCCTCCTCCGAGATGTCCTTCATCGCCTCGACCGACAGCGCCGCCCGCTTCTCGTCGAGCACGAGTCCGCCGCCGTCCGCTCCCCCAGTCTCCGACGCCAGGCTGCCGCTCTCGAGCGCTGTCGGCTGCGTGCCCGTAAGCCACATTTTCTCCAGCAGGTCGACATTGCCCCGAATCGTTGTCAGCGGCGTCCGCAGCTCATGCGACGCATCCGACACGAACCTGCGCTGCGCGCGATACGCCTCATCCAGCTCATTATAGGTCGTCTCCAAGCGCTCGAGCATGCCGTTCAGCGTGTCCGTCAGCCGGCCCATCTCGTCGTTCGGCCCGCCCCGAGGGATGCGTACGGCGAGGTTCGAACCGTTCTCGATCTGATTGGTCGCGCGTATGACGTCTTCGATCGGCCGCAGCGCCTTGCGTGCCAAGAACAGCCCGATCGTGGAAGCGATGAAGATCGCCATGACCGTGCTGAAAATCATGATCGTGCGCAGGCCCTTCATGAATCGTTCTTCTTCGGTCGTATTGGAGAAAATCTGCAGCAGCCCGACGACGCGATCGCTCTCCTCGATGCGGTAAGGCACTTGATAGGCGAGAAAATGATAACCGTTCAGCGTATATTCGGCGTAACCCGTTTTGGTTGGCGCGTTCTTCTTCGGGTAAGGAAAATCGACGCGATTGCCTTCCTTGTCCATCACCGTCGACGTTTTCACTTCGCCCGTCACGTAGTTCACGAGCTGGACATAGACGCCTTCGTAGCCGATGCGTCCGCTCAGGTCGAGCTGAAAATTATTGAAGAAGTCGAAAGAGGCATTGACTTCTAACCGGTTGAACTGGCTGCGCAGCTCCTGCCGGGTTCCGTCGTATGTGTTGAAGTTAACGAACAGATAGATGCCTGAGCCCAGCGCAACCATCGCAAAGGCCAACAGGCCCGAATACCACAGCGTAAGCCGCAGACGAATGGACATCAGCCGTTCTCCCCTTTAAGCACATAGCCCGTTCCGCGAACGGTCTGAATGAGCCGCTTCGCGCCGCCCTCCTCCATCTTCTGGCGGAGCATCGCGATATAGACCTCCAACACATTCGACTCGCCGCTGTAATCGTAACCCCAGATTTTCTCCATGATCGTCTCGCGCGTCAGCACGCGCCGGGGATTCTGCATGAACAGGTGCAAGAGGTCGAACTCCTTGCTCGTCAGGTCGAATACGCGTCCGGCGCGAATGGCCTCCCGTGAATCGAGGTCCAGCGCCAAGTCGTCGAAGGATAGCCGGTTCGAGCCGCTGTCCGCCTTATCCACTTTGCGGCGCAGCAGCGCGCGGACGCGCGCGAGCAGCTCCTCCAGGGCGAACGGCTTCACCAAGTAGTCGTCCGCTCCAATATCTAGGCCCTTGACACGATCCTTCACCTCGTCCTTGGCCGTCAACATGAGCACGGGCACCTCGCTGCCGCTCTCGCGGATGCGGCGGCATACCTCCCAGCCGTCGACATGCGGCATCATGACATCCAAGATGACCAGATCCGGCTCGCCGCCAAGCAATGCCTTCAGCCCCTCCAGCCCGTCGTTCGCCGTTGTGACCTCGTAACCCTCGAACGCCAAGCTTCGCCTTAAGAGCGATGTGATTTTATCGTCGTCGTCCACGACCAGAATGTGCTGCCTCACGTCTCTATCCCCTTCCAGCTTCCCTCTGTCCCTCTATTCTAGCAAAAAAGAGCGCGGACCGGCTGTCCGCCTGTCCGCACTCTGCCGACTGCATTATATTCCTTGTCCTAAAGACCGCTTGTCAGAACCGAGAAGGTTGGACGATAGTAGAAAATGAGGAGCGGAGCTCCAGCGTTTCTGTAAGAAACGCAGCTTCGGAAGCATACGCTCGCAGACCTACGTGAGCACCGGAATTTTCGCTAGCGTCCAAGATTCGACGTCGAATAAGCTTCGAAGCATTACATCGTTATCACAAGCGGTCCTACTGGTTGAAATCGTTGCGATTGCCTATGGTAACGGGCAGCTCAATCGACTTGCCTCCGCGAATGACGTTCAGCGTGACTTGATCGCCTACAGTCTTCTTCTGGATTGCCGCGATTAATTCCTGCCGCGTGTTGTATTTCTTGCCATCCATGCCGGTAATCACGTCGTACTGACGCAGGTCAGCCTTGAATGCCGGCGAATTGTACGTAATGTTCGCGACGATCGAGCCGTTCGTGTCCGGCAGGCCCAGCTGCTTCGCGATTTCCTCGGAGATGACGCCGAGCTCCGCACCGATGAACGGCACAGGCGCCTTCGGAATCTCCTGATTGTTCTTCAGGTGGTCCAGCACTTCCTTAATCGTGCTCGTCGGTATCGCGAACCCGATGCCCTGCGCTTGCGTGCTTACCGCCGTATTGATGCCGATAACCTCGCCGTTCAAGTTAATGAGCGGTCCTCCGGAGTTGCCCGGATTGATCGAAGCATCCGTCTGCAGCAGGTGCTCGTAGTTGCGCGTACCTTGGCTGTCCGGGATCGAGATCGGGCGCTCCTTGGCGCTCAATACGCCGACCGTGACCGTATGGTCGAAGCCGTTCGGATTGCCGATCGCGACGACCCATTCGCCGACGTTAATCGAATCGGAATTGCCGAGTGCGAGCGTCGGGAAGTCCTTATCGCTCTCGACCTTCAGTACCGCCAGATCCAGCTCGTAGCTGGAGCCGAGCAGCTTGGCGTCCAACGCCTCATCATAGCCCTGAACCGTTACCTTGATCTGGTCGGCATCGCCGATGACGTGCTGGTTCGTCAAGATATAGCCCGTCTTGTCGAAGAAGAAGCCGGAGCCCAGCCCGTTCGGTACGAGCTGATTGCTCTGCCCGCCTCGGTTATTCGGCTGCTGCAGCTCATCGCCGAAGAACTGCCGGAAGAACGGATCATCGAACAGGCTGTTGCCGCTGGAGCTTCTGCCCTGCACATACGTCTCGATCTTCACGACCGCCGGGCTGGACTGCTCGAACACCTTGGCGATGTTGTTCGGACGCACCACGTCCAGCGCATTCGCGACAGGCGCCGCGCCGCCGCCCCCCGCAGCGGTAGCAGCCGAGCCGCTGCCGCCGTTCGAAGCACTGCCGGACTGCACCGCCACCGTCTCGGAGCCCGAGAACCAGTTCAGCCGATCGGACGCGACCATTAAGCCGCCGATGACGATCACGCCTGCCATGAAGGAGGCGAACATCGCGCGGAAGGAAGTCCGTCGTCTCTCGCGGACTTGCCAGCCCGCCTTCACCTTGCCGGCCCCTTGCTGGCCTTGCTGCGGCTGCTCATAGACCGCCGGAGGCGCTGCCGGCGTAATATCGACGCCATGCTGCGCCGAGGCCGTGTATGGCCGCCGTTCGCGTTCGGCCGCATGCTCTTCCGAATGGCTCGCAATCGTGTTCTCTTCTCCCTGAGGCGTCGACTTGAAAGGGCCGTACGAATAGTAATAGGAAGGCTTCGCTTCGTCCTTGGCAGGTTCGTTCGCCTCTGCTTCAGGCGTGCCTTCGCCGGTCTCGCTTCCGCTCTCTGCATGCCGCTTATTATCAAAGAAGTCGTCATAGGGGTTCTTCTTGTTCTGATCGTCCATCGATAAGCTCCTCCTCTATTTCCGAATTCATGCTTCACTCGCGCCCGAAGGCCGAATCGATTCGTTATCTATAGGATGCACAATCAAGATTAAAGCAATCTTAAAATACATTTAAAGGGACATAAAAAATATAGCCCGATTCCGATTGCGGAACGCGGGCTGTGATTCCTAGCTATTACAGAGGGCGATGCATGCCTCATCCCGGGAACGCGGCTTCGGCTTCCCGGAGCACGGCATGGGCCTTGTCCACCCAATGAGGCTCGACATGCGCATCCGGGTCGGTGGGCGACTGGAATTGATCGATCAGCGCGCCGACGATTCTAGCCTGCGCCGTCTCGTCTTGGCCGTCGTTGTAGAGATGCTTCAATACGAATGGCTGACCGATGCGAATCTTGGCATCGTTCTCGTCCGTCTCCGCGTCCAGATTCCCGTTCGTGACCGAGAACGGGACGCGCAGCCACACCTTCTGCTCATCGTCCAACGTGCGGTCGAACGAACCGTGATCGTAATCCCAGCTGCCGCCGATCGCAAAGTCGTATTCCCCCAGCAGGCGCCTTACTTCTACATATTCAAGCTCCCTGTTCTCCAGCTTCGAGCTGAGCGGTATCATCGCATGCATCTCCCTTACGCTATCAGGTATCAGGCTATGGAGCCGACCGCGAATGCCAGTCGGCAGTCGTCCCTGTTAGCATACCGTGCGGAGCAGCAAACTATGTACTAGTTCGCCGGCTTGATCCATCCCTTGCGGTGAGCCAGAACGGCCAGCTGCGTCCGATCCTCCAGCTCGCACTTCATGAGCAGGTTGCTGACATGCGTCTTGACGGTCTTGATGCTGATGTGCAGCTCTTCGCCGATTTCCTTGTTCGAGCGGCCTTCCGCAATGAGATAGAGCACTTCCTTCTCCCGGTCCGTCAGCCCTTCGTCAGCCCCCTGAGCCGAACGTTGTCGCAAGCCGCGCGTCAGCGCCTGCGAGACGTCGCCCGTCATGACCGGCATCCCCTTGACCGCTCCATTGAGCGCATAGATGAGCTCCTCGGCGGACACCGTTTTGAGCACGTAGCTGGTTGCTCCTGCCTCGATCGCCGCAACGACCTTATCATCCTCGAGGAAGCTCGTGAGCAGGACGACCTTTATGCCCGGGTAGCGCTCCAGCACGGCGCGCGTCGTCTCGACGCCGTCCATGCCCGGCATCATAAGGTCCATCAGAATGACCTGCGGCAGCGTATCCTCCTCCAGCTCTTCAAGCACTTCGAGTGCTTCCTGCCCGCTGCCTGCCTCTGCGACGACATCGAAGCGCGGCTCCAGCATCAGATACGTCCGCAGTCCGGCTCGCACCATATCATGATCGTCCACGATCATCAATCGGAAGTTATCCGTTCCGTTCATCCCCATATTGCTCTGTATCCCCTTCCGCATATTTAGGAATCGACACGCGGATGCGAGTGCCCGATCCCGGCTTGCTAATAATTTCGGTATCGCCGCCCAGCTTCTGCGCACGTTCGCGCATGGTGGACAATCCGTACGAGCCGGCCTTCACCTGGTCGGCGCGGAATCCTGCCCCATCGTCCTGCAGCGTTAATGCATACTGACGTTCCGTCTCGCTTGCAGTCAGCGTCACGTTGCCTGCGCCGGCATGCTTGACGATGTTCGCCATGGCCTCTTGAATAATCAAGAACAGCTGATGCTCCTTCGCTTCGGACATCTGCCCCGCGATCCGCCAGCCAAGCTCGCCCTGCAGGCCGTTCTGCCGGCAATAATCCGGGAACCACTTATCCAGCGCTTCCTGCAGCGACCGCCCCTCCAGCTCGAGCGGGCGGAGCTGCGCGATCAAGCCGCGCATCTGCTTCTGCGCAAGCGAAGACATCTGGATCAGCTGCTGCAGCACATCCTGCGCGCGATCCGGGTTAATCTCGAGCAGCTTCGGCATCGACGAGGCCGACATATGGATCGCGAATAGGTGCTGGCTAACCGTATCATGCAGATCGCGGGCGAGCCGCTTGCGCTCCTCCAACACGGCCGCTTCATTGGAAGCCGCTTCCCGCATGACCTGCTCCTCGCCGATCCGCTGCAGCCATTGCATGCGCTGCTCCAGCTTCTTGGCCATCTCGTTGAATTCCCGGTAGGCTGGCGTGAACGACCGCGCGCCCGCCTCGGGAATCCGCACGGCCATATTGCCGCTTGCCACTTGCTTGAGCGCAAGGTGGAGAGCATCGATCCGCCGCTGGAATCGCTGGGCTGCCCAGTATCCGAAGCCGACGTTAACAAGCAAGAACGCGACAGCGACCGCCGACCACCATTCGGCCAGCGGCACTGCCGGTTCCATGTACATCAATCCAACATAAGCGACAACGACCGATAAGAGCGAGGAGCTTACGAACATGACGATAAGCTCCCACTTGTTGCTGCGCCAGAAGCGAACCCGCATCTGCCGTCACCCTACCTTGGTCACGCGCACGTCACCGATGAAGGTGCTGACGACGAGACGAATTTTTTTGTCGGTCTCATGGTAATAGGGCGATTCGACGTTCATGTTCTTGAACAATCCGCCTTCCTTCTGCTCCAGCACGGAGGCATCGCCGAGGAA
Organism: Bacillota bacterium; assembly: GCA_023386495.1. Taxonomy (GTDB): domain Bacteria; phylum Bacillota; class Bacilli; order Paenibacillales; family Paenibacillaceae; genus Paenibacillus_I. The sequence goes on from JAEWJS010000177.1 coordinate 18,782, forward strand.
TGCGCTCGACACGACGTGGATGCCCACTTCATAATCGTTCGGGATGAATACCTTGACGTCCCCGATGAATGACGAGATCGTGATCCGTGTCTCGCCCAGCGGAATCTGCGCCTTCGTCAGATCGAGCACCGTGTCGCCGATGAAGTGCGAAATATTCATCGGTTTGAGCTCCCAGTAATCCGAACCGAGGTGGATGTCGCCTATGAAACCGGACCGCGTCTGCACGCCGGGATCGTGATTCCACCATTCGACCCGTTCGTGGCCGTGCTTATGTCTATGCTTGTGCTTGTGCGCATCTTTCATCTCCCGCTTGAAGCCCTGCATGCCGTCCTTGAATTCCCGCTTCCAATCGCCTTGGCTCCGACCGTTCGGATCTTGATGCTCCGCATTCGGAGGCGGAGGCGGAGGCGCCTGTTCGTTCATGCGCTTCTCGAAATCCTCCAGCAGCGGGTCCGGATGCAGCGGCGGTGCCGGCGGGACGGGCTTGTCGAGAGGCGGCTCCGGCATATGCGGTGCATGAGGGGCATGAGGGGCATGCGGCGCATGATTGAATGCCTTCCAGTCGCTGTCCCCCTCTTGCGGACGCTTCTTCTTCCCTGGGCGGAACATCATATTGATGCCTACAACGATAAGGATGACAGGCCAGCCGTATTGAATAATATCGCCTAGCGACCAGTCGAACCAACCCAGGTTGCGACCGAGGAAGACGAAGCCGACGCCCATCATGATGGCCCCCCAAGTTGCAGACCCGCTGCGGTACATACGACCCAGCACGAAGTTCTGCAGTCCGATCACGATGAGAATAACCGGCCAGAACGTCGAGAACAGATCGCCGATGCTGAACGATAAGTAACCGGTCTGATTCAGCAAGAACCCGACGCCTACGGCGACTATGATCAAGCCCCACAACATGCGTTGAAAAAAGTTTTCGTTCATCGTAATCATCCCTCGCTGCTTGATTGTACACCCAGTATAACGCACGCATCAGCCAACTGTAAGGACCGCGCGATTGAAACTTGCCTCCGTCTAGAGACGGAGGCCACCGCCAGCGCGCAGCCAAGCAAGACAGACAGGGGAGATCCGCATCGGATCTCCCCTGTATCTTCGAACCATTAGACGCCTTGCGCAACTGCGATAACCCACAAGCTCGCCGGACGCCAGCCGCTCCAATCTTGTTACTGAATGCGAATATCGATACCGATCACGCCGATGATCGTGCCGTCCGCATCCTGCCGGATCGGCATGGAGAGCGTCAAGCATGGGCGCTTCGTAATGGCGGAGACGTAGATGTCAGACGTATACGAGCGTCCTTCCGCCGCTTGCTTCCACCACTCGCGCCCCTTCGCGTTCAAGAGTCCCGCCTCCGGCAGCGAGAAGACGAACGAGCCGTCGGTCCGGTTCGACCAGACCGCCTCCACTTCTGCCGTCCCCTGGAGCAAGGCGGTCAAGCGGGCAGCATGCTCTGTCTCTTCCATCGACTGCAGCACCTGCTCGGACGCGATTCGGCTCAGCAGCTCGTGCATGGCGCTGACGTTCGCGTCAACCGCATGGACCTCCTTGTTCAAGCCGACTTCTTGGATGGCCTGCTTCAACTCGCCGGACGACCGCTCGAGATTGGTGCTGATCCGTCCCAGCTTGCCGATCTGCCTGCGCTGCTCCTGCGTCAGCGCCAGCGTCTGGTCGACGCTCACGATCGTATGCTTGACCGAATCGACGACATCGTTCAGCATCATCGCAGCCTGCCCCATCAGCTCGGACTGCTGCGTGCTCGACGTCTTGGCCGTGCCGACAAGCCGATCAAGCCCGTTAATCTGCGCGAATATCATGTCCATTCGATCCTTCGTCAGGGCCATCTCCGCGATGCCCTTCTCGACCGCGGCCTTCTCCAGTCCGACGGATTCGACGACCTGCCGCACCCCGTTCTCGATCTCCGTGACGATCCCGCCGGAGCGGCGCACGGCTTCGCTGCTCTGCTCCGCCAGCTTCTTGATCTCCTGCGCGACGATGGAGAAGCCGCGTCCGTATTCCCCGGCATGCGCCGCTTCGATCGAGGCGTTGAGCGCAAGGAGCGAAGTCTGGGACACGATCTCTTGGATGAACGCATTGATCTCGTTGATCCGCGACGTCTGCTCGATGAGTTCCTTGATGCGCTGCTCCATCGAAGCGTTGTGGTTGTTCAAGTCGTTCATGACTTCATCCGTCTTCACCAGCGAACGGCAGACGTCCACGACAACTTCCTTAACATGCTTGCTCTCTTGGTCCAGCTGGATCGAAGTGCTGCTGATCTCCTCTGCCGCGGAAGCGACCTCTTGGATCGCGGAGAACGTCTGGTCGATCTGCTCGACGGCGCGATGGCCGCGCGAACGGAGCTCTTCCTCGTGGCCCTTCGACCGGTCCGCGATCGAGGTCAACTCATGAATCGATTGATTCACCTCTTCGACCACGGCATGCATCTGATCCGAGATGACCAGCGATTCGTTAATTAACTGCTTGTACTTGTCCACCTCGCCCGCACGGCCTGTCTGCAGTCTGTCCGAGGCATCGCTGCTGCCGCGGAACCATCTGTTCAATCGATTCATCCTACCGACCTCCTATCCGGAATGATTCCCATGTCATATTAACTGACATTATACGGCACGACACGACAAAAAGGAAGAGGGCTTCCCCTCTTCCTCGCCTATGGTGCCTACATTCCGCAACGCGCTAGCCGAGCGGATTAATCTTCGGCACATCCACCGGCCCTTCTTGCCAGGCACGAAGCTTCTCTCGCGTGCGATGGATCTTCGCCTTCACGGTCCCGATCGGCATTCCCATCGCATCCGCGATCTCTTGGTCCTTGAAGCCGTAATAGAACTTATACAGCATGAGCGTCCGCGTCGTCGGGTCCATCGCCCCTAGCAGCTCCGAAATCTCCAGCATGATATCACCTTCGGGCCGATTGTTCGCCGAATACCCTTCCGGTTCCTCGTGAATCTGTTCGAACGGCAGCATGCGGCCTGCGATTCGGTTGACGTTGGATGCCACATTGCGCGTAATCGCTTTGGCCCAAGCCATCAGCTTGTTCTCTTCGCGCAGCGATTCCCGGCTAAGCAGCATCTTGAGCCATGCTTCCTGCACGACGTCATGCGCATCGGACTTATTATGCACGCTGGCATACGCCACGCGAATCATCTGGTTGTACAATTCGATCAAGTCGGCTTCCCGCTTGGCTTGATCCGTGTTCCCGTCCGAACGATCCGGTATTCTTGTATCCATGCCATCACTCCGCATCGGTAACGTTTACAAGCCATCTTCTACCATAATAGCATGTCTTACAAAAATTGAACATCCCGCTGCAGTCTTAAGACTGCGCGGGATGCGGCGTTAGGATTCGATATAATCGGCAGGAATGGTTTTGCTTGCGGATACGGCTTTGTTCAGCGCGGCTAACCACGCCTCCTTGAGCCGGCCGTCACCTTTCTTCAGCACCTCGACATGGACGGTCTTTTTGCCCCATTGGTTATATACCTGCTTCGTTGTCTCGAAATATAAGTCGATCCTGCGGCCCTTGATGGCTGAGCCCGTGTCCGCGACGACGCCGTAGCCGTAGCCCGGAATGTACATCAGCGTCCCGATCGGGAACAGCTTCAGATCTGCCGCGATCGTCGATACATGGTCCCTGCGCACCTTAACGCCCGAATACGTGATGCCGTACCCGTGCTCGCCCGGCTGCTTGCCGGTCGACTCCACACCGGCCGTATATCCGGTTGCCGTGACCTGCACAGTCTCTACCGGCTTCGGCTTCCATGCAGCCTGCCCTGTCTCTGTAGTGGCGGCCGCATTCCTTTTCGCTTCGCTGGATGGCGACTTGACGTCTTGGTCCGCTGCCGTACCGGCCTGCAGATCGACGGCGAGCGCAGCGCTCGTCGCAACCGTTAACGCAAGCAGCACCAGCAGCGTGCGAACCCATCGCATCGAAGCGAATAAGCTTGTATACATATGGTCAATCTCACCCCTCAATAATGAAGGATGCCCCAAGCGGCAAAATATTATCACAGCATCATCAGAGGCGCGCACCGTTCGGCGCGCGCCTCTGTCATTCGCTTCCCTATACCTTCTTCGTGCGAATCTCTTCTTGCAGCAGCGCCAGCGTCTCCGCGATCGGCTTGGCGCCGATATCGCCTTCGCCGCGCTTCCTGACCGATACCGTGCCACTGCCCGCCTCATTCTCGCCGACGATCAGCATGTAAGGCACCTTTTCGAGCTGCGCCTCGCGGATCTTGTAGCCCATCTTCTCGTTGCGCAGATCCGATTCGGCACGGATGCCGCCTGCGAGCAGCGCTTCCTCGACCTCGCGCGCATACGCCTCGTATGCATTGGAGACCGGGATAATGCGCGCATGGATCGGCGACAGCCAGAGCGGCAGCGCACCCGCGAAGTTTTCGAGCAGGAATGCCGTCATGCGCTCCATCGTGCTGATGATGCCGCGGTGAATGACGACCGGACGGTGCTTCTTGCCGTCCTCGCCGACGTATTCCAGCTCGAACCGCTCCGGCAGCAGGAAGTCCAGCTGCGCCGTCGACAGCGTCTCTTCCTTGCCGAGCGCCGTCTTGATCTGCACGTCAAGCTTCGGCCCGTAGAACGCGGCTTCGCCTTCCGCCTCGAAGTACGGCAGCCCCAGCTCCTCGACGACCTCCTTCAGCATGCGCTGGGACATCTCCCACATCTCGTCGTTCGGGAAGTATTTCTCCGTGTCCTGCGGATCCCGGTAGGAGAGACGGAAGCGATACTCTTTGATCCCGAAATCTTCGTACACCTGACGGATCAGCTGGATGACGCGGGCGAATTCCGTCTTAATCTGGTCCGGCCGGGCGAAAATATGGGCATCGTTCAGCGTCATCGCACGCACGCGGTGAAGGCCGGTCAGCGCGCCGGACATCTCGTAGCGATGCATCGTCCCCATCTCGGCAATGCGGATCGGCAGATCGCGATAGCTGCGCATGTCGCTCTTGTACACCATCATGTGATGCGGACAGTTCATCGGGCGAAGCACGAGCTCCTCGTTATCGAGCTGCATCGGCGGGAACATGTCTTCCTGATAGTGCTCCCAGTGACCCGATATTTTGTAGAGGTCGACGTTAGCAAGCACCGGCGTATAGACGTGCAGGTAACCCAGGCGCTCCTCGAGGTCTACGATGTAACGCTCCAGCGTACGGCGAACCTTGGCGCCGTTCGGCAGCCAGAGCGGCAGGCCTTGTCCGACTTCCTTGGAGAACGTGAACATCGACAGCTCGCGGCCCAGCTTCCGGTGGTCGCGCTTCTTCGCTTCCTCGAGCAGGAACAGGTGCTCGTCGAGCTGCGCCTTCTTCGGGAACGCCGTGCCGTAGATGCGCTGCAGCATCTTATTCTTCGAATCGCCGCGCCAGTAGGCACCCGCTACGCTGAGCAGCTTGTACGCCTTGATGCGTCCTGTCGACGGCAGATGAGGACCGCGGCACAAGTCGAAAAATTCGCCCTGGTCGTACATCGTTATCTCTGCCTCGGCAGGCAGATCGCGGATCAGCTCCAGCTTCAGGTTATCGCCCAGCTCCGTGAAGATCGCGGTCGCTTCCTCGCGGCTGACGACGCGGCGGCGGATCGGCAGATCCTCTTGGATGATCTTCGCCATCTCCTTCTCGATCTTCTCCAGATCCTCCGACGAGATCGGCTGCTCGATATCGATATCATAGTAGAAGCCGTCCTCGATAACCGGACCGATGCCCAGCTTCACGGCCGTATTGCCGTAGATCCGCTTGATCGCCTGCGCCATCAGATGCGCCGTGCTATGACGGTATACTTCAAGCCCGTCCGGCGAATCCAGCGTGACGATCTCGAGCGCCGCATCGCCGTCAAGCGGCGCGTAGACGTCCACGACTTTGCCGTTCACCTTGCCGGCGATGGCATTCTTCCTAAGCCCTGGGCTGATCGAGCCCGCTACCTCTTCGACGGTCGTGCCGGCTGCGTACTCGCGCACCGCGCCGTCCGGAAATTTCACTTGAATCGACATGTTCCACTACCTCCATAATGTGCTGACTGGCTTCCATATAACAAAAAGAGGCGTCCGTCCCTGTAACAGGGACGAGCGCCTCATAGCCCGTGGTTCCACCCTCATTCGCATCTTACGCTGGCTTGCCGGAATATCGGCCAAGCTAATCCGCGATGCCTCGAGCATCCGGTAACGGGGATGAGCCGGTGCGGCATAGTGCCGGGCATGCGTGCGCTGAATCGACTTGCATTCGCGCATCGTGCCGGGTTCAACCGCGCAGCTTCGGAAGGGGTACTCGCGCCTGAGCGTCGGAAGGAACTTGCAGCCGGGATTCCTCTCTCTGAGCCGCGCCTATCAGGTGAGCATGTCTTCGTCAATGCTGTTGCAATCCATTATAACGAGGACTAGTCGCACGGTCAAGCGGCTTAATCCCGCGAAGGCATTGCCCGCTCGAAGTAAGGCAGGCAGGATCTGCAGCTCGTGCACAGCTCTACCCGTTCCTCGAAAATCGCTTCGATCGTCCGGATCACCTGCAGATCGTTCTGCCGCGTATGGATGACGATCTGCTTCGGCGACAGCGTAATCAGGCTGCTGACGACCATGTCCTCGACATTCATCTCGGCTTCCAGCATCTCCGCTACGACGCGATCCACCGGCCGGTGCTCAATCGGTTCATGTCGGGCATCGAATAAGGCGAATTCCCCGTCCCTGACGTGAATCAGATGGACTTCGGCGATTTTGGGCTCCTGCAGACAGACGAAGTAACGAAGCAGCGAGATGAACTCCTGATACTGTTTGTCCATTACGAATTCATCGACCGCGTACTCGACGATTTCGCGAAGCTCTTCCCAATAGGCACTGAGCCGGAACGTAATGTAGCCGTCCAGATGAATCGAAGCATGTTCCGCCAGGTAAGCCTGAAGCTCCTGCGCGACCTTCCGCTTGCGTCTGGCGCGCGTCTCTGCGCTGTGCACGATCTCCTCCGGCGTGCCGTTGCCGTACAACAGCTGCTTGCAGTGCCAGACGATTGTGTTCAGATCCTCATCGGCTTCGTACCGGTACTGCTTGCGGATAATCGCGCGAAGCAGGAGCGGCTCCGATTCCGTTAAGACATACTCCGCCAGTCCCTCAGCCGCGACGCGTATAATGTCCGCCTTCCGCTGGCCGTCTGCCGTTCCGCCGCTCGAATATTCGAACCGCAGACGCCCGGCCGTCTCGTCAACCTCCCATACGCCGGGATCGGTCATCGTCGTATGTAAATCCGCGAACGCGTCTGATAAACATCGGGTGAGACAAGAGAGCCTCTCCTCGGTAGCACCTGCCAAGCTAACCTCGAATTCCGCCATGCGCTCACTCCTTTCTTTCCGTATCAGTATATGGCCGCCGATGGGCGGATATACAATGAAGGGTGTGGCAGCATTGATAAGGATTGGCACGTCAGGCATAACGAAGAACCCGTTCCTCGCCGACGGTAGTCGGCTCAGCACGGGTTCGAGCATTGCGATATCGGCTAGTTCTGCATGACAAAATCTTGCGCGACATCATCCGATTCGTTATAGACCTTCAGCAATTCATAACGCGTGTTGCGCTGTGCCGGAATCTTGCCGCATTGGCGGATCAGATCCAGAATGAGCGAGATATTGACCTTATGGGTCGTGCCCGCTGCGGATACGACGTTCTCTTCGATCATCGTGCTGCCGAAGTCGTTGCAGCCGTAGCTGAGCGACAGCTTGCCGATCTCAGGCCCCATCGTTACCCACGACGATTGGAAGTTGTCGATATTATCGAGCGCCAGTCGGCTGATCGCCAGCGTCTTGAGATATTCCTCCGGCGTCGCCTTCTCGCGCTTCATGTTCGTGTTGTCCGGCTGGAACGTCCACGGGATGAAGGCAAGGAAGCCCTTCGAACCATAGCCATTGGCGATGCATTCGTCTTGCGCATCGCGCACGCGCATCAGGTGAAGCGCACGCTCTTCCATCGATTCGCCGAAGCCGATAACCATCGTGGCCGTCGTGTTCATGCCGATCCGGTGCGCCGTCTTCATGACGTCCATCCAATCGGTCCAAGAGCCCTTGAGCTTACTGATCTTGCGGCGTGTCCGGTCATCGAGAATCTCGGCGCCGCCGCCCGGCAGCGAATCGAGTCCTGCTTCGTGAATGGCCCGTACGACTTCTTCAAGCGACAAGCCGTCCGATACGTCCTTCATCTTATGAATCTCGGCCGGCGAGAACGAGTGCATCGTAATGTCCGGGAAGCGCTGCTTGATTGCGCGGAGCAGGTTCGTATAGTAAGAGAAAGGCAGATTCGGATTCGTGCCGCCCTGCATCAGAATCTCGGTCCCGCCGACGTCGATCGTCTCCTGGATCTTCTGGAAGATGACCTCGTCAGGCAGCACGTAGCCTTCCTCGGAGCCCGGCGCGCGGTAGAACGCGCAGAACCGGCAATAGACGTCGCATATATTCGTATAGTTCACGTTACGTCCGACCACGAAGGTCGTAATCGGTTCGGGATGCTTGCGAAGCATGATCTGGTTCGCGGCATGCCCCATCTTCTCGATCTCGTCGCTCTCGAAGAGCGTCACGATATCTTCTATCATCAATCGCTGTCCGTCCAGCGTCTGCTGCAATATGCGGTCCACTTGTGTCATGTAAGTCGGACCCTCCTTCTCCTGAGGACTTCTCCTAGTTAACCATCCTAATCATCGTAACATAATAGGCGCGATCAGTCACCTGATCGCGATTGCGCCAATTATTACACTGAGCTTCACAATTTTTCAATAAAATGTTCCATATCAGCACATTATTCACTTCTTCAGAGATAAATGTGATATATTGTCCGAGTACAGGATTTTCGTGGCAATTCGGCACCTTCGTTGAAAGGAGGTTTGCCGAATGACATTTTCGCTAACTGAAGTTATCGATCTAGGTACTTTTCTGTTGATATTACTAACGTTTATATTCACCTGGAATCACAATAATCAGAATAAACGAAAATAACCTGCGCGGCTGGCTACCAGACAGGTTACTTCCTAGAACTGCTATTTGCTTAACGGTTCCATACAATTAGGCGGTGTCGCTTGCCCAAGTCCTCGTACAACAGATGGAGTGGTATTCACAGTACCGCTCCTTCTAGTTTCATACTATCACACTGTGTGACACTAAAGTCAATAATATTATATACCTTATTGATAAATTTAGCCCTCTGCCCCAGCCCGATTGCGCACAGCCTGCCCGAAAGCCGCCAGCGCCTCCTCTAGCAGCGCGCGCCGGCAAGCGAGATTCACGCGCAGATAGCCTGCGCCTTGCTTGCCGAAGACGGAGCCTTCGCTGAACGCGACGCCCGCTTCCTCGAACATCAGCTTCTTCAGGTCGGCCGGCGATTCCGAGATCGCGCGGCAGTCCAGCCAGACCATATAGGTCCCTTCCGGCTTCATGACGCGAAGCTGCGGCAGCTCGCGCTCCACATAGTCGATCAGCACGGCCAGATTGCCCTCCAAGTAATCGATGAGCTGCTCGAGCCACTCCTCGCCATACGTATAGCTGGTCTCCACGGCAGTTAGCCCGAAGTAGCTTTCCATGTGAATGGACAGCGTCTTCAGCAAATAATTGTATTGGCGACGCAGCTCGTCATTCGGGATAATGGCGGCTGCAGCCTGCAGGCCGGCCAGATTGAACGTCTTGCTCGGCGCGATGCAGGTGACCGACGATTGTGCGAGCGCCTCGGATATCGACGCGAGCGGCGTGTGCTTATGACCGCGCAGCACGAGGTCGTGGTGAATCTCGTCGGCGACGATGACGACGCCGTGGCGGAGGCAGATCTCGCCGATCCGTTCCAGCTCTTCGCGCGTCCATACGCGGCCGCCGGGATTATGCGGGCTGCAGAGCAAGAGCAGCTTCGCTCCGGCGGCTGCCTGCCGCTCAAGCAGCTCGTAATCGAACGCGAACCGGCCGTCCTTCAAGATCAGCGGGTTATCTACAACAACCCTGCCGTTCATCTTGATGACGTCGTAGAACGGGTAATACACAGGCGACTGCAGGATAACGCCGTCGCCCGGCTGCGTATACGCGAGCACCGCGATGCTGAGTGCCGGCACGACGCCGGGACTGGACGTAATCCACTCCCGCTTCACGTCCCAGCCATGACGCCGCGACAGCCAGCCCTGCACCGCCTCATAATAAGCATCCGTCCGGAACGTGTAGCCGTAGATGCCCTGCTCCGCACGCTTCACGATCGCGTCCACGACTTCGCGCGGCGCTTCGAAGTCCATATCCGCCACCCACAGCGGCAGAATGTCCTTGCGGCCGAACAGCGACTCGGATTGATCCCACTTATAGGAAGCGGTCCCCGTCCGGTCGATCACGCGGTCAAAATCATAACGATGGCCATGCTCTGTCATAGCAGGCTCACGCTCCGATCTCGCGCTGCGCCGCTTCCAGTGCCGCACCGAGATCCGCGATTAGATCGTCCGCGTGCTCGATGCCGACCGAGAAACGGAGCAATCGGTCGTCGACGCCGACCTTGCGGCGAATCTCCTCCGGAATATCGGCATGCGTCTGCACGGCCGGATACGTCATCAGCGACTCGACGCCGCCCAGACTCTCGGCGAACGCAATCAGCTTGATGTGCCGCAGAATCGGCTCGACGTATCTTGCATCCTTCAGCCGGAAGGAGAAAATGCCGGTGTTGCCCGAGGATTGGCGATTCTGCACGTCATGCCCAGGATGATGCGGCAGCGCCGGATAGTAGACCTCTTCAATCGCATCGTGACCCAAGAGGTACTCCGCGATGCGCGTCGCGTTGTATTGGTGCCGTTCCATGCGCAGGGCCAGCGTCTTCATTCCCCGCATGAGCAGCCAGGAATCCTGCGGCCCGAGCACCGCGCCGATTGAGTTGTGCAGCACGAACATCCGATCCGAGAGCTCCTGCCCCTTCGTCACGATCAGTCCGGCCAGCACGTCGTTGTGGCCGCCAAGATACTTGGTCGCGCTGTGCACGACGATATCGGCGCCGAGCTCAATCGGACGCTGGAAGAACGGCGTGAGAAGCGTATTGTCGACGATGACGAGCAGTCCCTTGCTCTTCGCCCATGCGCTGACCCGCTCCAGATCCGTAATCATCATCAGCGGGTTCGTAGGCGTCTCGATCAGGATCGCCTTCGTATTCGGCGTACGCAGCGCTTCCAGCCCGTCGAGATCATTCGTATCGACGTACGACGAGGTTACGCCGAAGCGCGACATGATCTGCTCGAGCAGCCGATATGTACCGCCGTACAGATCAAGCGACACCAGCAGGTGGTCGCCCTGGCTGAACAGCGCGAATACCGTCTGCAGCGCTGCCATGCCTGAGCTGCAGGCGAAGCCGCGGTCGCCCGACTCGAGCTGGGCGGCCGCTTCTTCCAGAATGGCGCGCGTCGGATTCTTCGTGCGCGAATAATCGAACCCGGTGCTCTCTCCGAGCTTCGGATGACGGAATGCCGTCGCTTGGTACACGGGGAAGCTGACCGCACCTGTTACTGGTTCGCTTACCGAACCGATCTGGGCAAGACGACTCTCAATTCTCATAACACAACTCCTCTATATGGTTATTAGATATTCGCGCCAAGTTCGATTTCGTAGGGGGTTTGTTGGTATACATAATAGTTCAGCCAGTTGGAGAACAGCAGGTTCGCATGCGCCCGCCAGGAAGACAGCGGCATGAGGCTCGGGTCATCGTTCGGAAAATAATTTTTCGGCACGTTCACGCGCAGACCCTTGGCCTTGTCGCGATCGTACTCGAACTTGAGCGTCAGCGGATCGTACTCCGAATGGCCCGTCGCGAAAATCTGGCGGCCGTCCTTCGAAGCGACCAGATAGACGCCGGCTTCCCGCGATTCGGACAACACCTCAAGATCGGCGACCTGATCGATGTCCTTGCGGAGCACTTCGGTGTGACGCGATTGCGGCACGTAGAACAGCTCGTCGAACCCTCTGAGGAGCGGCACGCTGCGCTTCTCGACCGTGTGGGGGAATACGCCGAATATTTTCTCCTCGAGATCGTACTTCGGTATGCCGTAGTGGTGGTACAAGCCCGCCTGCGAGGCCCAACAGATATGGAGCGTCGACGTGACCTGCCTGCGCGACCAATCCATGATGTCCTTCAGCTCTTCCCAGTACGTCACCTCTTCGAACGGCAGATGCTCGACAGGCGCGCCGGTTATGATCATGCCGTCGAAATAGCGATGCGCGATATCGTCGAACGTCTTGTAGAACGATTCGAGATGCTCGGATGACGTATTCTTCGACGTGTGCGTCTTCGGATGCAGCAGGACGACCTCCACCTGCAGAGGCGTGTTGCCGATCAGGCGGAGCAGCTGCGTCTCCGTCGTCTCTTTGGTCGGCATTAGATTCAAGATCACGATCCGCAGCGGGCGAATGTCTTGGTGGAACGCGGTCGTCTCGTCCATGACGAAAATATTCTCGTCGGCAAGCACCTCTCTTGCTGGCAGACTGTCCGGAATTTTGATTGGCATCGGGATCACTCCTTCGTTCAGATGGGTTGTGTTACGTAATGCTCGCAGCTTACATCGGGTCTTGCTGGGTAAGGGCAATAAGAAAAACCCTTCTCCGATCGAGAAAGGGCCGTATGGTCGTAGCATGCGCCTCCTCCCTCATCTCTCAGAAACGAATGTTTCCGCAAGAATTAGCACCGCTGCGTCTTCACGCCGGTTGCCGGGCTTCATCGGGCTAGTCCCTCCGCCTGCTCTTGATAAGAAAGAAAATATGAAGTTGTTGAAGTATCGTTATGAATACTTTACTCCATCCGAACCATCCCGTCAAGAACCGCCTGCGCCCCGTGGCATACGTTATAGAAGGGCTTGCGCGGTATATTTTCAGGCTTGTATGGAAAGGAAGCGCAGGAGTATACTAGACAGGAATTGACAAGGTTCGGTAATCGAGGGCCCGTCAAGTCGCTACCACACTAGCCAAAGGGGTGCAAAGCACGAATGGAAGGCGATGGACCCAACCCGGGTGTTGCTCGACCATTAGCATTACGACCGGATTGCGATCGGCATGCGGAGCCGGCTCTGCACCCCTCAGAACGGCAGCGTCGATAGACGCGGCTGCGGGGTCAGTCCGCCGTTGCCTCACGCCTCGCATCCGGCAGTCCACCATGGACTTATGGAGAAAGGAGTGAGGACAGATGAAGATTCGGCTCGTCAACAACGGCGTGTTCACGCCGATCGAATCGATTGAAGCCGCGATCGAACCGCCGCTCGAAGGCTTCTACTGGATCGACGCGGACGTCGATGATCTCGAGGTGCTGCAGCCGCTGTTCGGCTTGCATGATCTCGAGGTCGAGGACTGCCTCAGCGAGGAGGAGCAGCGTCCGAAGATCGAAGTGCATGACGGCCATTATTTTATCGTAATCAATAGCATCCGGTTCGATGACGAGGAGATCCACTTGCGGGCGCTGAACATTTTCCTCGGCCGGCATTCGATCATTACCGTCACCAAGCAGAAGATCAATGAGCTTCGCTCGCTCAAGCCTCGGCTGCTCGAAGAGGCGGTCGACCGGCCTGACCGATTCCTCTACCACCTCGTCGACCTCGTGGTCGACAACTACTTCCAGGTCGGCGACCGGATCGAGGCGCGGATCGAGAAGCTGGAAGAGGACATCCTGATGCATACGAAGAAGACGCATCTGGAAGAGATCATCGGTCTGCGAAGCGAGATTCTGTGGCTGAAGAAGGTGCTCGGCCCGCAGAAGGAAGTCATCTATACGCTCAACAAGAAGGATCTGAAGCTGATCGACGACCAGTTGCAGAAGTACTTCCTCGACATCTACGAGAATGCGGTCAAGATCGCGGAAGCATTCGATACGTACCGCGATCTGATGGCGAACTTGCGCGAGGCGTACCAATCCAGCCTGGCCGGCAGAGCGAACGAGATCATGCGCGTCTTCACGGCGCTGACGACGATCTTCATGCCGCTGACGTTCATCACCGGCCTCTACGGGATGAACCTCGACTACTTGCCGGGCGTTCATCTCCCAGGCGCCTCCTACTTCTTGCTCGGCGGCATGCTGCTGCTCGGCCTCGGCATGTTCTATATTTTCAAGAAGAAGGATTGGCTATAGGGGGCGCTTGTGATCGCGAAGTAGCGCTGCGAAGCCTACTCGACGGCGAATCTTGAACGCTGGCGAAAATTCCGGTGCTCACGTAGGTCTGCGAGCGTATGCTTCCGAAGCTGCGTTTCTTACAGAAACGCTGGAGCTCCGCTCCTCATTTTCTACCATCGTCCAACCTTCTTGGCGCTGACAACCGCCCTTTTTGAATATGCATGCTAATCAAGCGAAAAGGCGCGGCTCCCGGATTGGGGACCGCGCCTTGTTGTTTGATGTATTAGTGTAGAAAACTACCGCTAATCTGTGCCAAACACCATCTTGCGGGAAAATAGCTGCATTTCCTACCACTAAACTACGAGTTATTGCTCGAATGAACGATTCCATTAGATTTAGTTGCACTATTCTGCACTAAATGCTGCCGAAGCAATATCCGCCTCGAAATAGATGCATGATTTCCCACTATTCTTATTCTTGTCCGCCAGCTATATGGAGCTGCTCTCCTCCGCGAGCGCTTCGGCCCGGCCCTTCACGAGATCGACGCGCGTCAGCAGGGCGATGCCGATGATGAAGAAGGCGATTAGCGACAAGATCGCGAGCCTGCTTGACCCCGTGATCGTGCCTGTCACGGCGAACACGAACGGTCCGGCGACGGACGAGAACTTGCTCGACAGGCTTAGGAAGCCGAAAAATTCGGCCGATCGCGACGGCGGCACAAGGTTCGCGTAGATCGAGCGGGCAGTTGCTTGGCTGCCGCCTTGGACGAGTCCGACCATAATGGCGAGTGCATAAAAATGCGCGGCGCTGGACATGAAGTATCCGAGCACGACGATCAGCACATAGATGGCAAGCGATACATACAGCGCGCGCTTGGCACCGGAACGGGCTGCGAATCTCCCGAACAGCAGCGTGCACGGGAAGGCTACGAATTGCGTAATGAGCAGTGCCGTTATGAGATGCGACGTGCCGATGCCGATACCGCTCCCGTATACGGTCGCCATCAGGATGATCGTATTGATCCCGTCATTGAAGAACCAATACGACAGCATGTATTTGGATAGCTGCGGATAGCGCCGAATGCTGCGCAGCGTGCGCCCCAGATTGGCGAAGCTCGTGCGAACGACGGTCCCGATCGCCGCCTGCCGATTGCGCGGCACATCCTTCACGCGGCGGAAGAGCGGCAGCGCGAACAACAGCCACCAGATGCCGACAGTCAGGAACACGATCTGCGTCGCCGTCGTCTTATCCGGGAATCCGACCATCTCCCAGCCTTCGATCATCACGAGGTTCACGGCTAGCAGCAGCCCGCCGCCCAGGTAACCCATCGAATAGCCGCGAGCGCTGATAATATCCCGCTTCTCGATCGGAACAAGATCGGTCAGCAGCGAATCGTAGAACGTGTTGCCGCCCGAGAAGCCCAGCGTGCCGATGACGATCAGCACGGACGCAAGCAGCCAATCGCCCTCGCCTACGAGTGCCATGCATGCGCTTGCAAGAGCGCCGACCACGGCGAACCCGGTTAAGAACCTTACCTTGGCGCCGGTATAATCCGCGACGGCGCCGAGAATCGGCGACAGGATCGCAACCAGCAGCATCGCGACAGTCTGCGTGAAGCCCCAATAATTTTCCGCCGTGTTGCCCGGCAGGCCGGCACCGGCTACGCTCTCGTAATAGATGGGAAGCACGGCCGCAAGCATTGTCGTCGCGAATGCGGAATTGGCCCAATCGTACTGCACCCACGCCCGAACCTTCATTCGATCCATCCCGTTCCTCCTTTTAATCCGGTCCGTACTGCCCTTCGACCAGAATCTTCTACGAACAATTCGACAGCCCCCGGTCCTATCCTCCTAAAGATTGCGTAAATCCCTCCCATAATTCGACGCGATGGGGTTAGTTATTCATAAAACCTGGTTGTCAGCGCCGAGAAGGTTGGACGATGGTAGAAACTGAGGAACGGAGCTCAACGATTTCGTAGAAATCGACTTCGGAAGCATCTGCTGGCTGTACCTACGTGAGTACCGGAAGTTTCGCCAGCGTTCAAGATTCGACGTCGACTAAGCTCCGAAGCATCCTCATCGCGATCACAAGCAGGTCATAAATTGCCGGGTGGGATGGTTTAATTTATAATAGAAGGATACATCATCGGACGAAGGAGGGAACCGCGTGAACATCAGTCAGCTCGAAACGCTGCTCACCATATCGAAGACGATGAGCTTCCGCAAGGCCGGCGAGCTGCTTAACCTGACGCAGCCGGCCGTATCGGCGCAGATCAAGAGCTTGGAAGACGAATTCAAGACGCAGCTCATCGACCGCAATCAGCCCGTCACGCTTACCGATCGGGGCCAAGTGTTCCTCGAGCACGCGGAGCGGATTCTGGGCATCGTCGAAGAACTGAAGCACAAGCTCTCCGATCTCAATGAGACGCCGCAAGGCCACATCATGCTGGGTACCACGTCTTCGTTCGCCATCCAGATCCTGCCCCGGGTATTATCCTATATCCAGAATCAATTCCCGATGATCAAGACGACCATCAACTCCATGCCTTCCTCGCAGGTAATGGCCAGCGTCGAGAGCGGCGCCATCGATATCGGCATCACGTATTTGTCCGAGCGCAATCCGAATCTGCTGACCTCGGTACTGTATTACGACACGTTCGAGCTGATCGTGTCGCTGGACCATCCGCTCAGCGGGTTTAAGCATACGACGGTGGATAAGCTAAAGAACATGCCGTTCATCATGCTCTCGCAGGATACGCATGGCCGGCGCTTCGTAGACCAGCTATTCAAGAGCTACGGAATCGAGCCCAATATCGTCATGGAGCTGTCCTCCAGCGAGGAAGTGAAGCGGATGGTCGAGATCAATCTCGGCGTCGCGATCGTCTCCAAGCTGTCGATTACCGACGAGCTGAGGCGCGGAACGCTGCATATGGTGAAGGTCAACGAGCTCGAGACCAGCCATCCGGTAGGCGTGGTCTACAAGTCCGGGCGCTATATCAATTCGGCGATGCAGCAGTTTCTTAGCGATCTGAAGGGCATGCCGGAGGATCAATTCATCAGCAGCGAGTAACGCACATTGGATGACTTAGATAAGGAGGGCTGCATGCCGTCATGAAATTCGACCTGCATACGCATCATTACCGATGCGGTCACGCGGATGGCGAGATCGAGGAATATATTCGTTCGGCAATCGATGCCGGCCTTCACGTCATCGGCATCTCGGACCATTCGCCGTATTTTGCCCACAAGGAAGACCAGCCGCAGCCGCGGATCGCGATGGCTCGGAGCGACTTTGCCAACTACGTGGATGAGGTGCTCCGTCTCAAAGACCGTTACAAGGATCGCATCGAAGTGCTGCTCGGCGTAGAATCGGACTTCTACCCGGAGCATGCGGAAGTATACCGGCGCGCCTACGAGCCGTATCCGTTCGATTACATTATCGGATCGGTTCATCAGACACGAGGCGTCAGCATCTTCAATCGCAACCGTTGGAAGAATCTATCCCAGGCTCGCCAGATCGAAGAGAAGGTGCATTATTACGAGCTT
This sequence comes from Bacillota bacterium, assembly GCA_023386495.1. Taxonomy (GTDB): domain Bacteria; phylum Bacillota; class Bacilli; order Paenibacillales; family Paenibacillaceae; genus Paenibacillus_I. Next base: position 36,428 of record JAEWJS010000177.1, read on the forward strand.
ATCGCCGAGTCGGCCATGAGCGGCATGTTCCAGGTGCTCGGCCATATCGATGCCATGAAGGGCTATTATCCCGCCTTCTCCGACATTGCGGCAGAGAGTGCCATCGACGATGCCCTGAAGACGATCGCCGAATGCCGGATCGCCATCGAGGTCAATACGTCAGGCCGAACCAAGGATGTCGGCGGCTGGTATCCTTCCGATGCCATATTGGAGCGCGCGCATTATTACGGCGTGGACATTTCATTCGGCTCGGATGCGCATGAACCTGGCCGGATCGGCGAAGACTTCGAGCGGGTAGCGAAGCGCCTGAAGGAGATCGGCTTCAAGCAGTGGGTATTTTACAGGCAGAAGCAGCCTATCGCCGTTCCATTGTAATATTCGTCATAGCAGAAGACCCCCTAATACGATACCCTGATACAAAAAAGGGGGACCAGCCGAGAGCGGCGGGTCCCAAAGGGTATATAAAAAGGGGGTCTTGTTTATTATAATAGCCCCCTTGTATGATGGGCGCGTAACAGCAGCATTTCAATTGTGTAACAATTGATTACCGCCCATTAATGACATCGGAAAGAAGGGCTCTCATGGGCGACTATCATCATCTCCGCCATGTCAAGGAACAGGCCGCGTCACGCCGAACGCTGTGGATCACGCTGCTGCTGACGCTCTTCTTCACGGTCGTCGAGTTGATCGGAGGGCTGTTGAGCCATTCGTTGGCCCTGCTGTCCGACTCCGCGCATATGATCTCCGACGTCATTGCGCTAGGCCTCAGCATGACCGCCATCTATCTCGCCGCCCGGCCGTCGAATGCGCGATTCACGTTCGGCTATCTGCGCTTCGAGATTATCGCATCCTTCCTGAACGGTCTTGCTCTCGTCGCCATCGCGGTCGGCATCTTCATCGAAGGCATCCGCCGCTTCTCCAATCCCGAGGCGATCGACTTCCGGCTGATGCTCTTCATCGCGTCGATCGGACTTGTCGTCAATATCGTGCTGACGATCGTGCTGAGCCGCAGCATGAAGGAAGAACGCAACTTGAACGTGCAGAGCGCGCTATGGCATTTTATCGGAGATTTGCTCAGTTCGATCGGCGTCATCCTCTCCGCGGTCCTCATCTATTGGACGGGGCGCACCTGGTTCGACCCGCTGATCAGCATCGTGATCGGATGCATTATCTGCGCAGGCGGCATGCGCATCATTCGCGAATCCTATCTGATACTGATGGAATCCGTGCCGAGCCGCTTCGAGCTGGAAGAAGTACGCGCGACGATCCGTTCCGTCGATGGCGTTGTGGACGTGCACGAGCTGCACCTCTGGTCCATTTCGACCGAGCACTACTCGCTCACGGCGCATGTTTTTCTGCAGGCAGACATAGCTCCGTATACCGCGATATTAGCCATTAACGGGAAGCTGGAGCAGGTATACGGCATTCGGCACGTGACCATCCAGACGGAGCATGCCAGCATCCATCCCCACGGCGAATACGGACAGCCGTTCCTGAACCGTTAGCCCCGCCTGTCCTCCAGCTCTTTCCCCGTCTCAGGTCCGGGTGCCCATCAGGTCCCCGGACGGTTACGCATGCCTCCCCTACCCGCTACAATGGGAATCAATCCTCCAATCGCAGCTATCTCCACTACCATAGCAGCGAGGAAAAATGTGCGGCAGGGTGATCGAACAATGACACGCGATATCTATGTAGTGCTGACCAATACGGGAACTTCTTTCTCCAAGTGCATCGGGCTGTTCACGGGCGAGCCGCTTAATCACGCCTCCGTAGCGTTCGATGAAGGGTTGAAGGACATCTATAGCTTCGGGCGCAAGCATCCGATGAACGCATTCTCCGGCGGATTCGTCCGCGAGAAGGTATGGGGCGACCTCATTCGCGATCGACGCCGCGCTACGCCGAGCGCCATCTTCCGCTGCTCGGTGGAGCTGAGCACGTTCCGCCGCATGCGGAAGCAGATCCAAGCGATGTCCGAGAACCCTTCCAGATACGGTTATAACCTTGCAGGACTATTCACATTGCTCGCAGGAATCGATTGGCAGCGCGAGAATGCGTACTTCTGCTCGCAGTTCGTGGAGCATCTCTTCGCATCCCATGGCGAATCGCTCTCCGGCAAGCCTGCATCGCTCACGAAGCCCGGCGACTTCGAGCGCTCGCAGCGGCTGGAAGAGGTTTACCGCGGTGACCTCCGCAGCTACGCCGGCCTGCATCATCCTGCAGCTTCCAGTGCGTCGATGCTCGCAGTTGCCGCTCACAAGCTTGCCTAACCCGGCATTGCGTCCTAGCGTGCCTGCCTCATAACACAGAAGCGGACAGCGCTATACGCCTGTCCGCTTCTTCTGGTTATTGACCTTCTTCGTCATCTGGCTCTTCATCTTCTTCGTGCCCGTCTGCTGATGGCCGGCCTGCTTGCCGCCGTGAACGCTGCCGCCTGCCTTATTCATCTCCAGCTTTCGCTTCGCCATCTCTGCCAGCGAGATTTTCTTCGTCTCAGGCCTGCTGTCATTGTCCTGCCGTTGTTCGTTGTCCATCGAATCCATTCCCCTTATCCTTACCCGAATTGCCGCAGCATACATCCAGTATGCCACAGAATTCGAATTCAAGCACGAGGATCTATTTATTCGAACCAGATCGCATCCAGCGAATAATCGCCTGCGCCGATGAGCGCGCCGCCGACTGCGATCGCAATCAAGACCAGGTTGTATTCATACCCGTTCTGCGTCACCCACAGACCGTTCGAACCATGCACCTTCGCGATCGCGACCAGCATCGTGGCCGCGATCAGCAGCGCCGCAACCGGCATCCACAATCCGAGGGCGAACATCAGACCGCCTACGACTTCGGACAGCCCCGCCGCCAGCGCCATCGCGACACCGGGCTTCATCCCGATCGATTCCAGCCAACCGCCCGTGCCTTTCAAGCCGTACCCGCCGAACCAACCGAATAGCTTCTGCGCGCCATGTCCGATGAACAATAGCCCGATAATAACCCTTATCATAAGAATTCCCCAATCTTCCATTCCCGATCTCTCCCTGTAACATGGATTAGCGTTTCGCTTGATGTAATCATACGACAGTAACTTACTTTAGTCAAGTAGGTTACTAATATTAAGTTGTGGAGTATTTTTCAATATCTCTTACCTTTTGTGTTCGGTCATGATACACTATTAGAAAGTGGGGTGAAGACCGGTGGATTATTCGAAGATGTGTCCGAAATACGAATCTGCCGCTGAACTGCTCGGCAAGAAGTGGACGGGACTCATTATCCGCGTACTGCTGGGCGGTCCGAAGCGGTTCAAGGAAATTAAGGAGCAGATCCCGGAGATGAGCGACAAGATGCTGACCGACCGCATGAAGGAGCTCGAGCAGCTCGAGGTCGTCAAGCGCAACGTCTATCCGGAGATGCCTGTACGCATCGAATACGAATTAACGGAGAAGGGCCGCGGCCTGGAGCCCGTCATACTCTCGATCCAGCACTGGGGCGAGGAATGGATGTAAC
>JAEWJS010000017.1 GCA_023386495.1 Bacillota bacterium
TAAGGCCGCAGCTCCCTTTCCGGGAACTGCGGCCTATTCATGTTGAGCCCCTGATTCAATGACCTCCTACGCCAAACTCTCCGAGTCCGCGGAGCTCTCGCTTCTCGTATCCTGCGCCGTAAGGTCGTCTCTGCCTGTGCCGGTCTTGAGCTTGCTCCTGCGGGTGCGATTCTTATAGAGCCAGAGCGCATACTCGAGCGGTCGGACGATCGCGAGCCGGTACGTCTCCATGTCGCCGGACTTGGCGAATACCTCGCGGGCCGGCTTCGGATTCACCTCGAGCAGCCAGATATGGCCGTTCTTGTCGATCGCAAGGTCAAGCGCCAGCTCGCATAGACTCTCGTAAGAGGCTTCAAGGTGGCGAGCGACGTCCACGCCGAATTGCTCGGCTTGCGCCTTCACCCTCGCCGCCCTGCTGTCGCTGCCGAGCCATTGGCGCAGCAACGTCTCCATCTGCGCGGCGCGGCCGCCGCCATGCAGGTTCGACGTGACGCTGCCCGGCGCGCCGATCCGGCCGGCGCAGCCGGTAACCGTCCATTCCCCTCTGCCGTTCTTCTGCACCAGCATGCGGTAGTCATGCACCCGCCCGTTGTCCAGCTTCAGCTGGATGCCCTGCTGGATCAAGTAGCGGTTGCTCTTCAAGTTCCATTTGGCGAGATGGGCGGACAGCGAGGCGGGCGACACGCGCATCGGACGGATAATGTGCCGATTCTGCGCCCTGCCTTGGATCAGCAGCTTGCTGCCTTCGATCCGCTGGATGCGGAGAATGCCGCGCCCCCCCGTACCGTTAGCAGGCTTCAGATAGAGCAGCGAGTATTTGCGCACCATATCGGACAGCTCCTTGCCCGAATCGTAGAGCCGCGTCATCGGCAGATGGCTGCGGAAGCGCGATTCGCGCAGCAGCGTGCGATACACCGTCCATTTGTTGCGCATCGGCCGATTCAGGAAGAGATGTCCGGCGTAACGGGCTCTGAAGCGCTTAAGGAGCTCGAATCGCCTGCTTTTCTGAATGCGGCACCGGTCAAAAATCATCGTCGGAAGCGCCATCCATTTCCGTGACCATTTTTTCGAGGAGGGGTCGTAAATCATCGCATGGATGCGGTGCTGGCGCTCGTTCACATCCTCCGGCGTGAAGACGACGATATCCAGCCCCATCCGTTTGCCCAGCACCGTCATTTTCTGGTAGACCGGGCGCTCCTCCAGATGTCCCTTGTCGTTCAAGTAGAGCGTAAGAATGCCCAATATGGGCTGCGCCATCTGTTATTCACTCCCCGTAAGCCGTGTCTGGTCGCAGTGAAGCTTGCCGATACGCGTGACGAGCGCGCGCCGCAGCTTGCTGCCGATCTCATGCCCGCGGGCTGCCGGATGCGTCACGACGATGCAGCACGCACGGCCCCAGTCCACAGCGGCAGCGATGCCGAGCAATCGGCCCGAGTCGCGCAGGACGGCGATGGCCGCCCCGCTCGTATCCGGATAGCCAAGCGCGACCGGATCCAGGTCGGCTAACAAACGGCGGCACTCGGCTGTCAGGCAGCCCTCGCCGTGCTTCGCCATGTAGGCGAGCAGCCTGCTGCGATGGAGGATCCATTTCATCGGCGTGACATACCGAATCTCCATTAGCCGCCGCCTGCCTTTTTCCGCTTCTGCTTGAGCAGGTATTGCCCGTATTGGAAAATGCGCTCCAGCGATTTTTGCCGGATATGCGGTTCGTCGAACTTCATCGGCTTCGAATTCGCCTCGAAGAACCATATGCCTCCCGTGCGGTCGACGCCAAGGTCCATGGACATCTCGCCGAGCACTTGCCCGGAGCTGCGCTCGATCTGCCGGGCGATCAACAGCGCGGCGTTCTTGGCCTTGACCATGAGCTTGCGTGCCTGGTCCGTTCCGAAGGAGCCGACGAGCATCTTATCGGGATCCTCGATGCTGCCGCCTCGCGGCACATGCGTCGTGATGCTCGTCGTTCCCGCGACGCGTGCGCCTATGCCCGTGATGTCCCATTGGCCGCGCTGATTCTTCTGCAGCAGCGCCCTGAGATCGAATTGCCGATCGCTGACCGCGGCGAGCTCGATGCCCTGCTGCGCAATATAGGCTTCGCCGGCGCTCTGCTTCTTGATCTGCAGCCAGAGACTGCTGAGCGTGCTGCACCGGTAGGTCCGGCTCTTCCGCCGCTGCTGCATCTTCAGCCGATACGGAAGCTGCTTATCGGGATGAACCCTCACCGACATGATGCCGACGCCTGCCTTGCCGCTGATCGGCTTCAGGTAGAGGAACGGATGCTGCTGCAGCATCCGCCTCAGACCGATCCGCGACACGAGCTTACGCGTCGCGGGAATGTAAGGCTTCGTTGACTTGGACAGATTCAACCATTCGAATAAACTCCATTTATTGAAGAAGGCGGGGTTGAACAGCCGGATCGACGGATGCTTGAGGCATGCCGCGATCTTCCTGCGAACGTCCGGCTGCATCTCGTCTTCCCGCATCGGCACCCGGTTATAGACGATGTCCGGGAGCGGGAATTGCCCTTTATACCAGGTCGCCGTGTCCTCTGCATAGCTGTATCCCATAATACGCGTCCTGCTCAGCTTCAGCTGTCTGGTCGTCACGACATACACGGTGAAGCCGTGCTGACTGCCTGCCTGGATGATATCGGCGAAGTTGGCGCGATTGCCGCGGAATAGCTGAACATCATCCTCTACGGTAAGAATGGCTAAGACCGGCTTCTTGGCTTGCACGTGTCCGTAAGCCTCTTGACTCGGAACTGGGTGCTCCATCAAGCATCCCTCCTCCGAAATCGGCTTAGGTATAAGCAATGCTCCAAGATGTACTCCATCGAGGCGCGGCCCTGCGACTTGAGCGCGGGGTGCTTAAAGATCGATCGGCCCGGCTTGGCGTTCGCCTCGAACATCCAGACCTCGCCGTCCTTGTCGATGCCGATATCGAGCCCGAGCTCGCCGAGCGTATGCGGATAATTGCGCTCGATCGCCTCGGACAGCCGTACAGCTGCTTTCTTCGCCTGCTCGAGCACCTCTGTCGAACGATCGCCGAATGTGCGGCTCAGCGCTTGCTCCGGCGTCATGAGCGAGCCGCCGTTCTTGATGTGCGTGGTGACGCTCCCTTTCCCGGCTTTCTTGGCCCCGATGCCGACCGCGACCCATTCGTTCTTGCCGTTCTTATGCATGTGGAACCGGAAGTCGATCGGGCATCCGTCGATCTCGACGAGGCGGATGCCCTGCTGGGCAACGTAGCGGTTCAGCGACGTGCCGTGACGGCCATGGATCATGCGCATCAGACTCTGAAAAGTCGTGAAACGCAGCAGCACATTCGCGCCATTTTTGCGATAGCGTGCAAAATAGCCTCGTTTCGGATGATACGTGAGACGATAAATCCCTGCCCCGAGACTGCCGGCCGATGGCTTGAAATAGACGAACTGATGTTTCTCGAGCATTTCTTTGATTTTGTCAGGCGTCGGACCGGATACCGATTCAGGCAGGTGGCGGCCGCCTTCGACATCGCCGTCTAACAGCTTGTAGACATCGGACTTGTTGAAGAAGCTCCAGTTGAAGAACGGAATTTTTTTGCGGACGAACCGATCCCGCAGGCCGGAGATCGAGGAGGTCGTCTCCGCGCGTCGGCTCGGAAATCGGTTATAGACGACATCCGGCAGCGGGACAACCTTGCGGTACCAGCCTCCTGAGCTGTTCAGGAAATAGCCGTTAACGGTATCGTCACTCCAATTGATGTCACGGGGCGTGAAGGCGAAGAAGTAGGCTTTGTTCTCCCCGATTTTGAGCAGCTGCCGGATATAACCGGTGCGATTGCCGAACGGCTGCGATGCAGAAGCCGAAGAGGATTCTGTCAATACGCCGATCAACGGGCCGATCTGCACTTCATCGGTGCCGGTATTGTGAACGTAGACATTGCCCGACTTGGGTACGCGCATCAAGCTGCGGAGCCCGGTCGACAGGTAGAGATGCTTGCCCTGCCTCTTCAAGGGTCTGACCGCAGCGGTCGCGATTTCTTTGCCGAGCTTAATCGCAATCCGTTTTTTGCCGGTTAGCTTCAGTTGCTTCAATAGTGCGCTGGATACATAGACGACACGTTCCGGCTGCTGCGAGAAACGGACATGACAATAAGTTAGACTCATGAATGAACCTCCTGCAATTATGCGCTTATTCGTGCGGGTCTTCATGGCTTGGTGAGGTTGCTCTTGCTCTATTGCGCCCCTGGGCGTGCATCAGATATCTTGCATATTGCAGCGGGCGTCTGACGGCAAGGATACGGGTAAGCTCCGTTCCGCTGCCTCCGAACACGGACCGCCCGGGCTTGGCGTTCGCTTCGATGAGCCACAAGCGGCCGTCCGGCTCAATGCCGTAATCGATGCCCAGCTCGACCAGCCGGCCGAAAGACTGCTCGAGCCGCTCGGCGACGCGAAGCGAGAGATCGCGAATGTCGCGCTGCAAGCGCTCGGCAGCCGAATCTGCGAAATGTTCCCGGAGGAAAGGGGCGATCTGGGAGGCGCTGCCTCCCCCGTGCAGATTCGATGTCGCGGTTCCGGCCCTGCCGATCCTCGCGGCTGCCCCCGTGTACCGCCAACGCCCGCTGCCGTCTTTCTGGACGAGCGCGCGAACGTCGAACGGTTCGCCGCCTGCCAGGTGAAGCCGTAAGAGCGGCTGCACGACATAGGTGCGCCAGCCGGCCATGCGTTCCACCGCTGCCTCGATGCGGCTGATGCTCGCCAGCCGTCGCCGATACGGACCGTTCCGCATGCTCCTGCCGGTCACGACCCAGCCATCGTCCGCACGGCTGATTGCCAGCGTCCCGCGGCCTTGCATGCCGGAGGACGGCTTCAAGAAGAAGCCGTCCGGATGGGCGGCAAGGAGCGACTCGAGCTGACCGTGCCCGCTGAACCGGTAAGTTGCGGGCAGCAGATGTCGTAATGCAGGGTCGCGATTCAGCGCGCTGTACACCTCCAGCTTGCCGGGCAGCGTGCCGCCCAGCATCGAAGCGCCATGTGCCCGCAATGCTTGCACCGCGCGCCCGGCTGCGATGCGGGCCTTCATGCCGGAGGAGAATCTCCGGTCATAGACGATAGCCGGAATGGGAGCGGCGGTCTTGACCCAAGTGCCATCCAGCAGCTTGAAGCCCGTTAAGGTGCCGGTCTGTTCCTCCACGTCTCCCGGACCGAATACAAGGAGCGCAAGGCCGAGCTTAGCAGCCTCCGCAGCGAGCTGGCGGCAGAATCGTTCCTCCGGCATCCGGCCGCCGGCAGGGATCGGATTCCCGCACAGGACGCCGACGATCGGGCGATCGGGCTCCCTGCGGAGGCTAGAAGCCTGCCAGATAACGGGCATACTGCAGCATGATTCTCACCGAAGGCCGGATGCTCGAATCGGTGAGCGGCGTGTTATCATTCTTGGATGGCTTCGAGTTGACCTCCAGCAGCCAGACGCGGCCGCTGGCATCAAGGGCAAGGTCGATGCCCAGCTCGCCAAAATGGGCTGGGATGCTCGAGTCGATTCCAGCCGCGATATCGAGCGCGGCGCGCCTGAGCTTGGCGGAAGCAGCGGATCGCGCGCCGGCCGCGACGTTCGATCGCGCTACCGCATCCTTGACGGTGCTGAGTGTGCCGCCTCGCGCCAGGTTCGATACGAAGTGCTGGCCGCCCGCGATTCTAGCGACGATCGAGGTGATGGACCAGGCGCCTGTTGCATTCTTCTGCACAAGCGCGCGAAAGTCGACGGGTCTCCCTTGAATCTCGATCAGATGGAGCCCTTGTTGAATTTGGTAGCGAACGGTCTTCATCTTGCCGGAAAGGCTGGCATACAATTTCGCCAGGCTCGGAAATTGCTGCCTCCGCGTGCCCACAGAGGTCGCGTAGTGCGCCTGGTAGGTGCCCGGCGCCATGCGCGTAATCTTGATGATGCCTTTGCCGAGACTTCCGCGTACCGGCTTCAGAAATACCGAACTATAGCGCGTGCACATCGTCTTCAGCATGGGCATGCCTTGCAGCATGTGCGATTCGGGCAGATAGCGTACGAGCGCGCTCGATTTGCGGAGCGCATCGAATACTTCGGACTTGTCGAGGAACTTTTCGTTGAACACATGGGTGCCGTAGCGTGATTTTACTTCTCTTAGAAAATGTTGTACGCTGGGCTTATTCTCCAATTTCCGCATCGTGAGTCGGTTATTGACGACATCTGGTGCAGGGACCTTGACCTTGCGCCAGCCGTCTGCGAATACCCACGCTTCAAGCGACGAAGTACTTCCTTCGAGCTGGTTGGGCGTGAAAAAATACACATGCGCGCCTTGAATCGCGCCGGCATCTACCAGTTCTCTGCAGAATTGGGTGATGGCGCCGAACGGCTTATCCGGCGATTGCGGATAATCGCGGCTGACCATGACGCCGATCAGCGGACCTAGCGACAGCAGCGAGGCTGCCGGCCGATAGTGAAGCCTGAGCGTCGCCTGACCGTGCAGCCCGAGTCGCTTCGCCAGCGTGTGGCCGATACGCATGCCGTCATAGCGGCTGACCGCGATGACCTTGACATGGCCGCGGAACGAACCGAAGCGCAGCGTAATCGGCTGTCCGTTAGGGATTTTCCATTGCTTGACGTACGTCTCGCCCAACATGATCGCGTCGCCTTCGAGGTGGCCGGCGCTTACGACTTGAACGGCGATTTTTGTCTTTGGCATCTTGATCTCCTTCCATCCCGGCTCTGATTGCGCTTCGCTTGCGCACCCGGAAGGATTGGGCATTCGTTCACGATTACTTCATCATATGAGGACATCTATCCCTTGGTGATTGGCCTTCATCGATCACTTGCAGAAAAGGACGGGTCGAATATGCAACCATGGCTCTTCATCGTCGTCAATGTGGCGATCGCGGCATTCGTCGGCGGCTTGACTAACCATTACGCGATCAAGATGCTGTTCCATCCGCGAGAGGCAATCTATCTGCTCGGCAAGAAGGTTCCCTTCACGCCCGGCTTGATTCCGAAGCGCAAAACGGAAATCGCGGCATCGCTCGGCGAAGTCGTCGCGAATTATTTGGTTACGCCAGACGGCCTTCGAGACCTGGTCGGACGGGCCAGCTTCCGCGAAGGGGCAATCGAGCGTGTCCGCGCTAAGCTGCATGAGACGGCCGCGAAGGAGCCGCCGCTCACCCCGAGAAGCTTCGGCATCGACCGCTGGGGAGAGGAAGGCTGGAGCGCGCGCAAGGCAGAGTGGGCAGGTAAGCTGCATCAGTCGGTAAGGAGCGGGATCGACCGGCTATGGATCGACCAAGGATGGTCGACGCGCAGGATTGCGGACATCTTGCCGGGCTGGTCGGCGGAGACGGTCGAGAGCTGGGCGGCATCAGCCGAAACGCTCGTAGTAGATGCCCTGCGCGAGGAGCTGCTATCCCCCCGGGGACAGCAGTTGATTCGATCCATGACTGCCGGCATGCTGGACCGCGCAGGCGGATTCTTAGGCGCGCTGGCCGGCATCTTCATGGATGAGGACAAAGTGGTGGCGAAGCTGACGCCCGTGCTGATCGAGCAGCTCGGCAGCGCTACGGTTCGCACGGCAATACGAGGCTTGATCGGCAAGCAGTTGACCGAGGCGGGGCAATGGTCGCTGGAGCAAGCCGCGCAGAAGCTGTCGGGCAGCGAGAATCCGCTCGAATGGCTGAAGGAGAAGGCAGACGCCATCCTTCGGCTGGAGAGCCGAATGGACGGGTTGGAGGAGCTCAATATCAGCCGCTGGCTTAGCCAGAGCGAAGCAACATGGGAGCGTTGGCTGGAAGCGGCGGCAGCTGCGGCTTTCGACATGCTCGAACGCCACATGGGTCGAATCGTCGACGCGATCGGGCTTCCGCGCCTCGTGAAGGAGCAAGTCGAGAAATTTCCGATCGAGCGTCTGGAGACGATCATTCTGAGCGTATCAGGCAAAGAATTCCAAGCGATTACTTGGCTCGGGGCTGCCCTCGGTGGTATGATCGGATTGATACAATCGCTGCTGCTGCTGGCGATTCAGTGATCGGGAGGGAATGGATAGATGAACGTATACGATAGAGCCTATGAGTTGGCGAAGGCGATGCGCGACAGCGCCGAGGCGAAAGTGCTTAAGGGAGCAAGGCTCGAGGTCGAGGCCGATCCGGAGGCCAAGCGGCTGATCGACGATTTTCGCGGGAGACAGCGCGAGCTTCAGCAGAAGATGATGAGCGGCGAAGAGCCGGGGGATGCCGACATGGAGAAGCTGAATCGGTTATACGAGGAGCTCGGCCAGCATCCGGTCATCCATAAGCTGTTCGAAGCGGAACGCCAGTTCACGGTCGTCTTCGACGACGTGAACCGCGTGTTGTCCGAAGCGATACACGACATCATGGAATAGGGCATGTACATATTGCGGCCCGACTCGGCATAGGATGAAGCATAGACCTGATAGCTTAATTGCGAGAAGGGACGGCGATCATTGCATGACGAGGAATCGGGCCAAGCGGATGTTCTACGCGATGCTGGCGCTAGGCGTGCTGGCTGTAGGCGTAACGCAGATCGAGGTCGCGGCGGGCTGGACATGGCAGAACGGATTCGCTGCCTTGTGGGTGCTGCTCGCGCTGCTTACGGCCGCAGCCCACCTGCAGCGCATGCTGCAGTCGGATGAGCAGGAGAGGCAGCTAGCCAGAATCAAGCGGGAGAAATATGCGGCGCTTGAGCGCAAATGGCAAAAGGGTTGATCCAGGCAGAATGCCTGATCAACCCTTTTTTCTAGTGCGGCGTGCATGGGCTTCATGCACCCTTGAGAGGCAGATGGAGCTCGTACGCATCGCCCTCCCCGTCCGTATGGACCGCCAGCTTCGCATTACAGAGCCGAGCTTGCCGGCGAATGGCGGAAAGTTCGGGACTGCGCTTCGACCGCACGGCCTGAGGCAGCGGGCTGCTGGCATGGTAGGCGACGACACGGATGATCAATTGGCCGGATTCCCCGCTGATGTCGAAAGTCAGCTTGCGCTTGTTCGAGGGGAGGAGAAGGATCTGATCGAAGGCGAGCTCCAGCAGCCCGCGGGTCATGGTGATCAGATCGAATGTGTTGATCGTAATCTGCTCGACAGGCAGCTTCGGGATCGTCACGTCAAAACGTACCCGCTGATCGGCGGCGAACGCCGATTTGGACTGAATGAGCGCTGCCAATGCCGGAAGGGCCAGCGCGGCGCTCTGATCGCTGATATCGCGAACTTCATCGACGATATCCTGCATATAAGCCTCCAGTTGGGCATGCTTGCCCAGCTGGAGCATCGTATACATGGCTTGCACATGATTGACGAAGTCATGACGCTGTCCGCGCGCCGTCGCGAATAGCTGCAGCAGCTCGCCGAGATAGACCGAGCGTGCCCGCTCGACGGCATCGCGCCTGGCAAGCAGGATCAGCCGCATGCACATGACCGTGACTGCCGCGATCGTCATGAGACTGATGCCGAACATCAGCTCGTCGCGGCCTCGATCGAGCACATGTACATCCATGAGATAAATCGACAACGTGAACGTCTCGATGCCTACCAGCACGATGAACATCAGCACGGTTCGGTCGGCAGCTTCATTGATGAAGCGAATGAGACGGGCGCCCAGCTGGCGGCGCTTCTTCGCTAGGATCGCGAGCCCGATATAGAACAGGAAGAACGGCCAGAGCACAAGCTTCAGGTAATAAGGACCTTCTTTGATCACGTCATAGGACCCATACATCTCGACGACCGATACGCTGAGCACGTCAATGACTGCGATCGCGATGAATTGGAAGACAAGTACAAGAAGGCGCGTCTTCCAGCCCAGCTCGCGGTAGAACAGCCGCAGCATGACGAGGTTTAAAATTATCGAAAGGAACGGATGTACCATGCCGCCGATTGCCATGAAGCTGATATTCTGACAGACGGCCAGCGCGAGGGTGAACCGGAGCATCCGGCGATAGCCTTGCGGTCCGCTTATGTCCATGAGGTTGAAGATGAGCAACGTGACGCTGAAGAGCTGAGGGATGGACCATAAGAATAAGATTTCCAGGGAATCGAATACGAACTCCATGGCTGCCCTCCTCCATACGATTAACTGACAACCTGCGGTGCCTCGATCGGCAGCCGCACGATGAAGCTGACTGTGCCTGTGCTCTTATCGCTCGTAATCCGAAGGCTTCCGCCATAGGAGCGGGTACGCTCCACGACGATCGGCAGCCCCAATCCGGAATGCTCGCCCGTCTTGGTACTGAAGCCGGGAGACAGGATGCGCTTCTGGTCTTCCTCCGACAGCGGCTGTCCCGGATTCGTGACGACAATGTTGATGAACGATTCCTCCAGCGTCATCCGAATCGTTACGACGCGTTCGCTGATCGGCAAGCCGGCGACTTCATCGAACGCATTATCGACGAGATTGCCGATGATTCGGACAAGGTCCACGCTACGGACGGTCGAAATCGTATCCGGAAGGTCTGGCAGCGTATAGTCGAACTTGATCTTCTTATCGATCGCGACGGCCGTCTTCGCTTGGATGAATGCGCCCAGCGCCGTAGACGGAAGCCGATCGGCCATCCGGTTGACGTCTTGAATTTCCGAGACGACTTCTTCCATGTACCGTCTAAGGGAATCCTGCTTGCCCAGCGTCAGCATCGAGTACATGACCTGCACATGGTTAATAAAGTCATGCCGTTGCCCGCGGATCGTCGTGAATACTTGCATAAGGTCGCCTACATAGGCGTTCTGGGTGACGCGGATCGCTTCGTCGCGCGTCCGCACGATCAGCCTGACTGCTCCTAACGATACGATGATCACCGACAGGATGCCGAGGTAGAGCAGCCATTGGGCCGCCGTCTCGTTCAGATCGACAAAACGCGAAACCATGAAGATCAGGAAAATAATGAGCTGCGTAGAGATCAGCAATATAAAATAGAGGACAGGCGTCTGCCGTGCCTCTTGCATGAATCGCGCCACGCGCTTGCCCGGATTATAGTTGAAGCGCTGAAGCAGGTAGGCGGCAGCGGCAACGGCAAGCAAGCCTGGTGCGCCGACGAGCCCGATCACGAACGGCTTGCCGTCGCGGAGCCGGGCAGGATCCTCGAATAGCGTGAACACCATCACGGCCAGCAATTCGCCGACAATGATGTTGACCAGCATCAGCACGGTGAGCAGGGAGCGGTATTTCCAGCCGAATTCTCGGAAGAATACGGCTAAGGACAACGTGTAAATGCCGATCGCTAGGATCGGATGCAAGAAGGTCGGTGCCGCTAAGTAGCTGACGATGACCATGCAAGACGTGGCGATGGCGAACAATAACAGCCGGGATACAAAATTCCGGGCTTCCAGCCCAATGATTCGAAATCCGAACCAGGTGTAGATAATCGTCTGCGGCAGGGTGAAGTAGAAGAGCGTTTCGATTCCTGCAATCCAATCCATTTTTTCTGTGCCCCTCATGAAAATCATGTTGATCCCAGCGGCGAATAGTAGTCCGGCGCAGCTGCTATATTTACTTTACTGTCTTTTTGATAAAATGAAAATGATATTTTTTACTTAGGACGGAGTGGATAATCGTGGCGCCGATCGATTCGCGTGATGACGCAATGACCAAGCATGAGAAAATTCTGCAATATGTGCAGGATTTGAAGATCGGCACGCGCATATCCGTGCGCATGCTGGCAAGGGCGCTGGAAGTGAGCGAGGGCACGGCTTACCGCGCGCTTAAGGAAGCGGAGAATCAAGGCTATGTCAGCACCAAGGAGCGGATCGGGACGGTACGGATCGACAAGAAGCAACGCTCGCGGTCGGGGCGCCTGACGTTCGGGGATGTGGCGGACATTGTCGAAGGATCCGTGCTCGGCGGTGCCCGAGGGCTCGGCAAGACGCTGCATAAGTTCGTCATCGGCGCGATGGAGCTCGACGCGATGATGGCCTACATCGACGCCGGCAGCCTGCTCATCGTCGGCAACCGAGAGAATGCGCACCGGCGCGCGCTCGAGCAGCAGGCAGGCGTGCTGATTACGGGCGGCTTCGATACGGGCGATGAGGTGAAGCGGCTCGCGGATGAACGCGGCCTTCCGATCATCTCCTCGAAGCATGACACGTTCACGGTCGCATCGATGATTAACCGGGCGATGTACGATCGGATCATTAAGCGGAAAATCATGCTGATCGAGGACATCGTGACGTTCGGCCATACGTCGGATGTCCTGCATCTCGGGCAGACCGTCGGCGATTTTCAGCGGCTCCTGCAGCAGACCGGCCATACGCGATTCCCGGTCGTGGACGAGTGGAACCGGGTCATCGGGATGATTACAGCGAAGGATGTCGCGGGCGCGCCTGCGGAACAGACGGTGGACAAGCGGATGACGAGGAGCCCGATTACGGCACAGCCGAACATTCCGGTTGCGTCCGCGGCCCATCGCATGGTGAGCGAGGGCATCGACCTGCTGCCGATCGTCGACAAACAGCGGAAGCTGCTTGCCGTCGTCTCGCGGGCAGACGTAACGAAGGCCATGACCTTCGCCAGCAAGCAGCAGCAATCCGGCGAGACGTTCGATGACCTGATCTGGAGCGGCTTTACGGAGGTCAGAGGTGAAGAGGATTCCGTCCCGATCTATAAGGGACGCGTCGCGCCGCAGATGTCGGGCTCGCTCGGCACGGTATCCGAAGGCGCCCTATCGATGCTGATTACGCAGGCGGCGCGCAGGCTCATCCGCGACCTAGGGAAGCGGGATCATGTGATCGAGAGCATGACCGTCTATTATGTCAGACCTGTTCAGATTGATGCGGAGGTGTCGATGATGCCGCGCGTCATGGAGCTCAGCCGCAGGTCCGCGAAGGTGGAGATGGAGTTGCACGATGACCACGGCCTAGCCGCCAAAGCCCTCCTGAGTGGTTCGTTCGTGATCACGATGTAACGCGCTGGAGCTTATTCGACGTCGAATCTTGAACGCTAGCGAAACTTACGGTGCTCACGTAGGTCTGCCTACGCTCCTCATTTTCTACTATCGTTCAACCTTCTCGGTGCTGACGAACGAACAAGAGACTGCGGCGGGAGTGACCCCGCCGCATTGATTAAAGGGAAACTTGAGGCTAGCTTGCCTCAATTTTGGTGCGGCGCTTGGGGCGCAACGCACTTTTGGAGGCGGTGCCTGCGGCACGCCTGGCACTCCTGCGGAGTGTTACTGCATTCTGGAGAAGTAGCCGTGGTTGCGGATGCCTGCGAAGAGGTTGAAGAGGCCGAGCAGCATGAAGATTGCGCCGATGATGACGCGCAGGGTGGAGCCCGGGTAGAAGATCTGGATCAGCGCGATGAAGAGCAGCATAATGCCCATGCAGATGTTCATGCGCGCGGCGTACAGCCCTCTCAGACGTCCGTCGGCGTTGCGGCGGGACTTGTAGCTGTAGAATACGGTTAAGATCAGGGATACGGTAATGCCTGCCATGGACAGCCATTGCAGCACTTCGGCTTCGTTGGACATCGGATGCGTCGCTCCTTAGAAGTATAGATGTGCCCATTGTACCAGAAAGTGCCGCCTGTCTCTACAAACTCGCACTAGTAGGGAAGCGCGGCTTCGATTAAGACGGCGAACGCGGGATGGCGCTTACCCACACGCGCAGCGTATTGTCGACGACGAGCATCGTACGGATCTCGACGACGTATTCGATCTCGTCTTTGCCGCGATACACTTTGCGGTCCAGGAGCAGGCGGGCCAGCCGCGCCTCCGAATCGATGTCGTAGATGCTGCGGCCTTCGAAGACGGACAGGTCGTCCTTCAGCTGTTTTTTGAGCAGTGCCTCCGTGACGGCATCGAGCGGCGGTTCGCGCCCGCTGTCGGACCGGCTCTTCTCGATATGCAGGACGACCGATTGGATGACGCTGTGCTGGTTCTTGTAGTGCGTCAGCTTGCGGATCTCCTGTTCGAACAGCCCCAATTGCTCCTCCAGCTCCACGTTCTGCTTGACCAGCGCCTCGAACTTCGCCGCATAGATGCCGCTGAAGAGCGCCGCGCCTACTAAGGAGCCGAGCACGAAGATGCCGAGCATTGCGCTGAGGCGACGGAATCGTTCGAAGGGCGGCACGCGCATATCAGGTCAACCCTTCCCGCACGATCCATCGAATCAGTTCGTTCGCCATATGCGCGCCTAAGAAGGCGAAGACGATGTATAGAATTTGCTGCACGGCAGGCGACAGATGCCCGTCGAGCACATTGGCCTCGATGACCCGGACGGGGTCGATCGTGCCGCCGATCGCGACGACGATGGCCCATATTTTCAGCCGATCCGCAATTTCGAGCATCGTCGTCGCTGCCGGCCAAGAGACGAGCACAGAGCCGACAGTGGCAAGCAGCGAGCGGCCGTTGACGACTCCGAACGCGATGAAGAAATCGAGCGTCGCATTGGATAAGAACAATACCATGATCCGCACCCTCCCATGAATCTCGGACGCTTGTCCGTTCCTTGCTATCAGTCTATGGGTGATAGGGTGCCAATTATGATAAGATCATAGATAAATATGAGAGAAACATTCATTATATTTCTGAACAAGAAAGGACGGGACGGCTATGGGTGAATTCGTACATCTGCACGTGCATAGCGAGTACAGCTTGCTGGACGGCGCCGCGCGCATCCGCGACTTAACCGCGAGGGCAGCGGAGCTCGGCATGAAGGCGCTGGCGCTTACCGACCACGGGGTCATGTACGGCGCCGTTCCGTTCTATCGGGCGTGCATGGCGGCGGGCATCAAGCCGATCATCGGCTGCGAGGTCTATTTGACGACGGGCTCCCGGTACGACAAAGGCGCGCGCAAGGACACGCCGACCTATCACTTGATCCTGCTGGCGAAGAATGAGACGGGCTATCGCAACTTGATGAAGCTCTGCACGATCGGCCATCTCGAGGGCTTCCACTATAAACCGCGGATCGATCTCGAATCGCTCGCGGCGCACAGCGAAGGGCTCATCTGCCTGAGCTCCTGCCTCGCCGGCGAGGTGTCCCAGCATCTGCTGTACGATCGTTATGAGGAGGCGAAGGAGGCAGCGCTGCGGTACAAGGCGATGTTCGGCGAGGACTTCTACTTGGAGCTGCAAGACCACGGCATGCTGGAGCAGAAAAAAGTGGTCGTCGGCATGCAGCGGCTGGCGGAAGAAACGGGCATCGCATTATGCGCGACGAATGACGTGCACTACCTGCAGCCGGAGGACGCAGCGGTGCAGGACGTGCTGATCTGCATCGGCACGGGCAAGACGATCGAGGACGAATCGCGCCTGCGCATGCGGACGGACCAGCTGTACATGAAGTCGCCGAAGGAGATGGCGGCACTGTTCCCGCATGTGCCTGCAGCGATCGCCAACACGGCAGCCATCGCGGACAAGTGCGAGCTTGAGCTCGAATTCGGACGTGCGCTGCTGCCGGCCTTCGGCCCGATCCCGGAAGGCATGGACTCGGCTTCGTATCTGCGCGCCCTGTGCGAGAGCGGGCTCGAGGCGCGCTACGGCAGCTTGGACGCATGGCAGACCGATGCGCGGTACCGGGAGGAAGCGGAGCGGAGGCTCGATTACGAGCTGTCGGTCATCGGGAGCATGGGGTTCGACGATTATTTTCTGATCGTGTGGGATTTCATTCGATTCGCGCATGACCGAGGCATTCGAACGGGACCGGGACGGGGATCGTCCGCCGGCAGCTTGGTGGCTTATACGCTCCGGATTACGGATGTCGACCCGCTCAAGTATAAGCTGCTCTTCGAGCGTTTCCTCAACCCCGAGCGGATCACGATGCCCGATATCGACATCGACTTCAACGACGAGCGTCGGGACGAAGTCATCGCGTACGTATCGGCGAAGTACGGCGAGGAGCATGTCGCGCAGATTATCACGTTCGGGACGATGGCGGCGCGTGCGGCCGTCCGCGATGTCGGGCGCGCGCTTGCTGTGCCGTTCGCGGAGGTCGACCGGGCGGCGAAGCTGATCCCGGGCGGACCCGGCGTCACGCTCGAGGGCGCGCTTGCCGGCAGCCAAGAGCTGCGCGAGTTGTCTGAACGCAGCCCGCGGGTCGCGGAGCTGCTGCGCACCGCGCTGAAGGTGGAGGGCATGCCGAGGCATGCGTCCACGCATGCGGCAGGCGTCGTCATTGCCCGCGAGCCGCTGACGAACCATGTGCCGCTCCAGGGTGGCAGCGATTCCGCAGCGCTGACGCAGTATCCGATGGAGGTGCTGGAATCGGTCGGCCTGCTCAAGATGGACTTTCTCGGGCTGCGCACGCTGTCGATTCTGGAACGTACGCTCGCTTGGGTGAAGGAACTGTACGGGAAGACGATCGATTTTCGCCTGGTGGCGGATGACGATCCGAAGACGTATGCCATGCTGGGACGCGGGGACACGACGGGCATCTTCCAGCTGGAGTCGGCGGGCATGCGGCGGGTGCTGCGGGAGCTGAAGCCGACGAACTTCGAGGACATCATCTCCGTGCTCGCGCTCTACCGGCCGGGTCCGATGGAGTTCATTCCCAAGTATATTGCGGGCAAGCACGGCTTGGAGCGCGTCACGTATCCGCATCCTTCGCTCGAGCCGATCCTGTCCGACACGCACGGCATCATCGTCTATCAGGAGCAGATCATGCAGATCGCGTCGCAGATGGCGGGCTTCTCGCTTGGAGAAGCGGATCTGCTGCGGCGAGCCGTGTCGAAGAAGAAGCGGGAGGTGCTGGACGAGGAGCGGGCACATTTTGTCGCGGGCAGCCTGCGCCAAGGGTACGCGGAGGAGGACGCGAACCGCGTCTATGACATGATCGTCCGGTTCGCAGACTACGGCTTCCCGCGCGCGCATGCTGCAGCCTATGGCGTGCTGGCGTTCCAGACGGCTTGGCTCAAGGCACATTATCCGATTCCGTTCATGGCCTCCATGCTGGCGTCGGTGACGGGCAATCAGCGGAAGACGGCCGAATACGTCGACGAATGCCGGCGGATGGGCATCGCGGTGTTGCCGCCGGACGTGAACGAGAGCGGCGTGTCGTTCACGCCTGTCGAGGGGGCGGTGCGCTTCGGGCTTGCGGCCGTGAAGAATGTCGGCGCGCAGGCGATCGAAGCGCTTAAGGCGGCGCGCGAGGAGCGGCCGTTCGACAGCTTGCTCGACCTCTGCCGGCGCGTCGATCTGCGCGTCGCGAACAAGCGCGTGCTGGAATCGCTGCTGCAAGCCGGCGCTTGCGACGCGCTGCAGGGCCATCGGGCGCAGCTGCTCGCGGTGCTGGACGAGACGGTCGACGCCGCGCTGAAGTGGCGCAAGGAGCGCGAGGAACTGCAGATCGAGCTGTTCGGCTTCGAAGAAGTGCAGAATTGGGATGTCGATCTGCCGGAGGTCAGGCCGTTCACGCAAGGGCAACTGCTGGAATTCGAACGCGAGCTGCTCGGGCTGTACTTGTCCGGCCATCCGCTCGATGAGCGGGAGGCCGAGCTCGAGAAGCTGGGAGTCGAGCGGCTGTTCGACTTGGCCGATGCGCCGGATGAATCGAACGCCGTCACGGCGGCAATGGTCGTCTCGGTGAAGCCGTTCACGAACCGGAAGGGCCATGCGATGGGCTTCCTTGAGCTGGAGGACCGGATCATGCGCGTCGAGGCCGTCGTCTTCCAGAGCGTCTGGAAGCGCGCGAAGGACGTCCTCGAGAAGGGAAGGCTGCTGGCCGTACAGGCCGTCGTGCAGCAGCAGGACGAAGATTTCAAGCTGATCGTGGAGGATGTCGCCGAACTGGATCGGCCGGATCTGCCGCAGCAGGTCCAGCGGCTGCAGCGGCAGGCGCGCTCGCGCGCGCAGCGCAGCCAGACCGCCGGCGGCGGTACGCTGCAGCGCGGAACGCAGCAGGGGCAGCGATCCGGCGGTGCCGCGGGAGTTGGCGGCGTTAGCGGCGCGAGCATTGCGGCGAATGTCGGAGATGCCGCCGCGGACAGCGTCAAGGCATCGGCGCCCGGCAGCGAGGCGCGCGCAAGCTCGGGCCGGCGGTCGCAAGGGATGTCGCTCTCGGCTCGGCTTCCAGCCGGCGACGCGACAGATCCCCCTGCGGCTGCAAGAGCTTCCGAACGGCGGACGCAGGCCGGCCGCGCGCAGCGGCTGTTCATCAAGATCGCGTCCGATCGCGAGCAGCCAGCCGTGCTGGCGAAGCTGAAGGAATTGTTGGCCGCGCATGCAGGGCCGCTCGACACGGTCCTGTTCTACGAGCGGGAGCAGCGGACGATTGCGTTGACCGACAAGGTGAAGGTTAAGCCGTCCCCTGTATTGGTGACGGAGATCGAGGCCCTGCTCGGCAAGGGTTCGGCCATCGTCAAGTAGCCATCAGAGACCAGGCGCGACATGCGCCTGGTCTCTGGCTGTTCTACGGCCAAGATCTGCGGCGGCCAGCGGTACGCGAAGCTCGGTCTTCAGCTCGACAAGCTGCGGTCACGCAGCGCAGACAGCAGCCATGCGCTCCAACTCGATCAGCCAGCGGCGCAGAAGTGGCAGAAGCAGCAGAAGTAGCAGAAGTAGCAGAAGTAGCAGAAGTAGCAGAGGTAGCAGAAGTAGCAGAAGTAGCAGAAGTGACAGACGTAGCAGACGTAGCATTAGCAGCAATTAGCGAAGCAATGGCGCTAATAACGCATTGGTATTGCGCTATTCTAGCCGAATACCAATGAGAAAGGGAGTAATTCTGCGTAAGTTCGCTAATTAGTAATCAATTGTGCGCTAATTAGCGAATTTTAGTCATTAATCGGATTATATGGCCATTTTTGAATGAATTAGCGCATGAAGGTACCTTAACAGCGCACAAGCTTCGCTAAATGGCAGGTAAGCCCTAAAAACCCCACCATTAGCCGCAAAGCGGCCTCCGCTCCGCCCCGCGCAGCCCGCCGCGAGCGGCCCGCCGC
>JAEWJS010000145.1 GCA_023386495.1 Bacillota bacterium
GGTCAACAGTGGAGTTCGTTCCTCGTGCAAGCGAATTATGAACGCGACCCCGCTGCGGACTGGAGGGCGTTCCCCATCGTTGCCGTCGAGGGCGGCCAGATTCAGGTGCCGCTGCCTACGGCCACGAACCGCTTCTATGCGGTTAGCGAACATTATGCACACCCTGAGGCGATCGTGAAGCTGCTCAATTTGCACTTGGAGAAGAATTGGGGGGGAACGGCCGAATACGACACGTACTACAGCACGCCGCTCCCGGTATGGCAGTACTCGCCCGTGACGCCGTTCCCGGCGCGTAAGAACATCGAAGCATTCCGTCAACTTGAGGAAGCTCGACTTACCGGTAACACGTCTGTGCTTGAGGCTGAGGCGCAATCGATCGCCGAAAGCATCGGAGCCTACGTGACTCGCAACGACATTAGAGGATGGGGCTGGTACCGTACATACGGTCCCGAAGGCGCGTTCGCGATCTTGGACGACTATGAGAAGAACGGCCAATTGCTGTATGAGGCGTTCAATGACGCCCCGACAAAGACGATGATCGAGAGAGGGCCGCTCTTGGACGATCTCGTACAGGATACGTTCGTGAACATCATACTTGGCCGCCCGATCGAAGAGTTTGAACGTTTCGCTCGGGAATGGAATCGGCTAGGCGGTGCCGACATGACGGCTGAAGTTAATCTTTCATGAGTAAATCCCCCTGTCTTGGGCAATCTTAACAGAACATTCTGCTCATCGAGGGGTTTGGCAGCTATGACTTATAAATCCGCAGGTCTTGGCGTATTTCCGATATTCTGCATTATGATGCTTGGCGTCGGGCTGATGAATCATGTCATTGTGCTGCCTCCGCTGCTCAATGTGGCCAAGAGAGATGCTTGGATCAGCGTCTTAATCTCGCTTCCCGCCTACTTGGCCTGGATCGTAATCTTGTATTTCGTCATGAAGCGTACGCAGCAGCAGGCGATACTGCCGTGGTTGCGGGAGCGCTTCGGCCCGCTGGCGAGCGGGATAATGCGATGCTTTTTTGTGCTCTACCTCTTCTTCATCGCCCTCATCACGCTGAAAGAGACGGTGACTTGGACGCACGGGACGTATCTGTCCCGAACGCCTGAACTCGCGCTTAGTCTGTCGCTCATGGCCCTGTGCTTCGCGGCCGCTTGGCTCGGCATTCGGGCGATCGCGATCGTATCCGGGATTCTGCTGCCCTTTGTCATACTGTTCGGCGAGTTTGTCATGGTCGCGAATCTTCCGCGCAAGGACTACCGGATACTCACTCCGATGTTGGAGGACGGCTTCATGCCGGTTTTGGGCGGGTGCTTGTACGTTGGGGGAGGGTTGGTCGAACTGCTCGTTCTGCTGTTGTTGCAGCATCAACTAAAGAAGCGGCTCCGGTTCTGGCCTCTCGCGTTGCTGGGCGTGTTCCTGACGGGTCTCATCCTGGGACCGGTCACCGGGGCCATCGGCGAGTTCGGACCCGCGATCGCAGCCGATCTGCGCTATCCCTCATTCGAAGAGTGGCGGCTCGTGACGCTCGGCAGGTACATCCAGCATGTCGATTTCCTATCGATCTATCAATGGTTGTCCGGTGCGTTCGTCCGACTGTCCGTCTCGGTCTATCTGATGATGGAGCTGATGACGGACGGGAAGCCGTCTCGGCATCTTCGGAGCATCATCATGCTTTCATTCGCGTGTGTGGCGCTTATCGTATCGGCTGCGCTTCCGTACAGCGATATTCAATATCTTGCTTTCCTCAGAACGATCTATTTGCCGACGTCCCTCTGGCTGGCGACAGGCGTGCTCGTCATTCTGCTGCTGCTGGTTCTGATTCCGACGCGATCAAGGGTGAGAACGAATGGTTAGAGCGAGCAAATTGACTCCCGAGACGATCCGCGAGATGTTCCGAGACAACGAGGACTTCATGATGAAGCGGTTCGAACTCGGGGAGGGAGAGCGCGTACCGGTCGTATATTTGCTATACTGCGACGGGATGATCAAGTCCATCGAGATTAATGAAATGGTCCTGCCTCGATTGCAGAAGCTGCTGACGGAGACGGACGATGCAGGCAAGCTGGATTCGAAGCTGGATGTGCGACGGCTGCGGACTGAGGAAATCGTTCTATAGGTTTTCTCCGGCCAATTAGTGATCTATCTCGAGGAGCAAGGCGCGTTATACGGGATGGATCTGGCCGATATCCCGCAGCGGCAGCCCCAGGAATCGAGCACGGAAATGTCGCTGAAAGGGCCGAGGGACGCCTTCGTCGAGGAGTTGATCACGAACATCGCGCTCGTTCGCAAACGGCTTCGCAGCAGTTCCCTGTGCTGCGAGCGGTTCAAGATCGGGAAGCGAAGCCAGACCGACGTTGCGCTGCTGTACATTCAAGACATCGCGAACCCCGAGACGATCGAAGAGGCGCGCAGCCGCCTGCGCGGGATCGATGTCGATATCTTGATGGGGAGCAGTCCTTTGGAAGAGATGCTCGCGGATAACTCGTACGCATTGTTTCCGTTGATCGGCTATACGACCCGTCCGGATTTTGTCGTGGATGCGCTCGTCCGCGGCCGATTTGCGGTCATTGTCAACGGCGCGCCCACGGCCGTTATCGCGCCAGGTAACTTAACCTTCATGCTGCGTTCGGCTGAGGACACTTATTTCCCGTATTTGCCTTCCAGCTTCGGGTTGATCTTTCGCTACTTAGGCTTGATCGTCTCGCTGCTGCTTCCCGGATTCTACATTGCTGTAACGTCCTTTAACGTCGAGCAGCTTCCGTATCCGCTCTTGGCTACGATCGGGATGTCCCGCATCGGTCTGCCGTTCCCCGGTCCACTCGAAGCCTTCTTGATGGTCGCCATGTTCGAGGTGTTCAGGGAAGCCGGAGAACGGCTGCCCAAGGCGGTCGGTTCGACCGTAGCAGTTGTCGGCGGGATCGTGGTCGGCGAGGCCGCGATTCGGGCAGGACTCGCTTCGGCCACGCTAATCGTCGTTGTGGCCATTACGGGAGTAGCCAGTTTCACCTTGGTGAATCAATCACTGGTATTCGCGGTCAGTATTACTCGGATCCTCATCATGATCGGATCCTCCCTCTTAGGGATGTACGGTTACATGCTCTCGGTGATCGGCGTGCTGCTCTATCTCTCGTCGCTCAGCTCATTCGGCCTGCCTTACCTTGCCCCGATGTCCCCCGTAACCTGGAAGGACCTTGCATTGGTATTCAGCCGATTGCCATGGGTCAAGAAGAACAACAGACCGGAGATGTTGCACACGGTCGACAGTACGCGCCAGAAGAAGAGGCAGCCGTGATGGCGCGTTGCCTAAGGACGTTGCTGGCGTTAATTCTGATTCCTATCCTCCTGACGGGCTGCTGGGATATTAAAGACCTGCAGGAGGTCAATTATTTGACTGCGATCGGGTATGATCTAGAGGAAGGGGAGTTCGTCATTTACGGGCAACTGCTTGACTTTGCCTCCGTTGCGAAGACGGAAGCGGGCAAGGCAGGCTTGATACCGGTCTGGGTAGGGAAGGGCAAGGGGAAGACGCTCATCGATGCGATCGACGACTTATACCGAGCCGCGCAGCTTCGCATCTTCTACGGCCATGTCAATGCCGTCGTCATCGGAGAGAAGGTATTGAAGAACAAGCAGGCGATGAATCAGGTGGAACAGTTCCATGGCCGCTTCTACGAATTGCGGTTCACGCCTTGGCTATTCGGCACCTCGCAACCGATCGGCGATATTCTGAGCGCAACGTCCATCTTCGATCTCTCTCCGGGGGTATCGCTCCTGCACCAGCCCTTAGAGACTTATAAGCAGCGTTCTGCCATAGATCCGATCAGCATACGCAGGTTTGCTCTGGAGACGAACGAACCGAGCCATACGACCCTGCTTCCCGCGATAGAGTTATCGGATCGGAACTGGAAGAAGGGCCATAAGCCGCAGGCAATGTTGGAAATTAACGGCGCGTACGCCATGCGAGAGGATAAGGTGCTCGGAAGATTCGTGACGAAGGACTTGATCGGCTTGACTTGGGTAGAACCCACTTCGAATCGCGGGCCTCTCGTCTTGTCGTCAGGAGAGAAGGTCGAGGCGACGCTAAGTCTCGAACGACCGAAGATCGAGATCGATCCCCAAGTCCGGGATGGCAAGGCGACGTATACGTTGAAGGTCTCGCTCGCAGGCACGGTCACCATGTTGCTGACCACGCTCTCGGAAGGGGAGATCGAACAGCAAGCAGCCAAGCTGGTTCGGACGCAAATTCGTGAGCTGTACGAAGAGGGACTGAAGCATGACGCTGATCTGTTGGATTTGGAAACGGCGCTATACCGGAAGAAGAATCGGCAGTGGAAGATGCTCAGGGACAGCGGCGGACTTGGTCTTACGCCTGATTCGTTGACTGAGATCGACGTGTCGGTGAATGTTAAGCGCACCGGCAACATGAAGGAGCATACGGTGTTTAAGTGAAGCAGGGGCCCTGATGATCGAGGGCCCCTATGCGGCGTTCTCCTTGCAATGCCGGCTTGCCCATAGGCTATTTATGAATGACTAGAAATACTATATAATAGGTAGAGATCTTATATCGTCACTCGGGGGGTACTTCCTTGTCTCTCATCTCTGTCCTATACATCCTCTCCTCCTTCTTGCTCGTCTTCGGCGCGGCTACGTTATATACCGGTAATCGTCAAAGTCCGAAGCATCGAACGTTCGCGTTATTGTTCATTGTCATGGCATGCTGGCAGCAATCTGCATTGTTGATTACCGTATTGCCGCCCGAGCAGGCCACGAATTTTTTCGTATATGGATTGCTTCCCCTGCTGCTGGCCTCCTTGATGCTGCTGTTGCATGGCGTGTGTCTGATCACTGGCGTCTACAAGCGCAAGCATGCCATTCTGTACAAGCTGCTATATCTCCCGCCAATCATTAACGTAGCGTTGTTTCCGGTTGACGGGTGGCTGTACAGCGGTGAGCTCACCGTATACGCCGGCGAGCAGCCGGCGCTGGGACCTGGCGGGATGATCAATTTCACCCTTATGGCTGTTTATATGGTCGCCATGGTCAGCCTGCTCGTACCTTATGTGAAGCGGAAGCATCGTCCCAGCCAGATCTGGATGATCGGAATGGCGCTGTTCTTTCTATGGATACTATGTATCGGTTTGTTCGGCGAAGCGACCGGATCATGGAACACTTTCTCGCTTATTCCGTTCGGAATCGATTTCTGGGCGGCAGCCGTTTATATTTCGGTCAATCGATATGATGCCTTCCTCTCCTATGAGAAGCGATACAAGGTGTTGTTCGATAAGGCGCCGATCGGCATCATGATTACGGACAGAGAGGCGATTATTCAGGAAGCAAGCCCGCGTGCAGCGCAGCATGTAGGCTTTACGCTGAATCAGCTGATCGGCATGTCGCTCTTCGGGCATCTGGATGAACAAGAGAAGGAGAGGCAGCTGAACGAGTACAGGAGCGATTTCGATCAGCGCAAGCCGATGCAGCATCGCGAGTCTTCCTTCCGGAATGCGAACGGACGGGATATGGTGATCTCCATCAGCTCGGACTTTATCGAAATGGAAGGACATGCCTACCAGCTGCTGATGGCTGAGGATGTGTCGGATTCGAGGCGCAGAGAGCATCAAATCCACCGCTTGGCTTACTTCGATCAGCTAACGGGACTGCATAACCGAGCTTCGTTTAATGCCGCATTCGAAGAATGGCGGGCTAGCAAACCGTCTTATGCGCTTATGATCCTGGACTTGAACAACTTCAAGCAGATCAATGACCATCACGGACATCTTGCCGGAGACCGCGCCTTGAAGCTTTTTGCCGAACGGCTGCAAGCCAGCATCTCGCCATCCGACTTCGTCGCACGCTTGTCCGGAGACGAGTTCGTCATTATGCTTGACGACATTCAGCGCATCGACGCCGTTATTCATTCGATCCGAACGGCATTGCAGGAGCCGTTCGAGGTTGCGACGGAAAGTCGAATGATCCTGTCGACCAGCATCGGTGTAGGCCTATTCCCGGACGACGGCAGCAGCCTGGATGACCTCTTCAAGGAAGCGGATGATCGGATGTATGCCGAGAAGAGGATGAGCGTCATTTCCGAATGAAGGGGCTGCGGTAGCGTGAGACAACCGAAACTTCAACGTGAACTGGCATGTATTGGCAGCGGCTACAAGCCGTCGAATCTGCATAAGTGGGGACCGGGCGTACGGGATGTATACGGTCTGCATTACATCATAAGCGGACAAGGCACGCTCGAGACGAGGAATCGCGTTTATCAGCTTCATGCGGGAGAGAGCTTCATCATCTTTCCGAATAACGAAGTCTATTATTATCCCCATCCAGATGATCCGTGGGAATACGTATGGATTGAATTCAGCGGCGACGAAGCCCAGCAATTGTTGGCTATGACGGAGCTTACGCCTGACCAGCCGGTCCTTCCCGAATCGCCGGTCAATCTGGAGCCGTTGTATGTGCAGATTGAACATCCTATTACACAGCGCTATGAGCAATTGCGGGCGGATGCTAAGCTGCACCTGCTGCTGACTTATTATATGGAGCATTATCCAAGTGCATCGACGCGGGATTATGCCGACTATGTCTCGCTAGCGGAGGCCTATATCGAACGGAACTATTGGAAGACGGCGCTGACCGTAATGGATATCGTTCACGCGGTGAACATCGATCGAAGCTATCTGTATCGGTTATTCAAGGAGGCTACCGGCCTGTCGATATCCGGTTACCTGAATGCTTATCGAATCCGCCGCGCTTGCGAGCTCCTGCAGACATCCGGATTGTCGGTCAAGTCGATTGCCTATTCGGTCGGCTATAAGGATCAATTGTATTTCTCCAAGCGGTTCAAAGAAGCAACGTCGCATACTCCTTCGGAGTACGCGACGTTGTACGGTACCGGCGGTTCACGTCAACGAAACAGCACGCAATTCCCGGAGGACTTATAATATTGGATCAGCTTGTCGATCGGTTCGCGTCCGCATTGCAGCTTGACGCCCAGGCAGTCGATGCAGAGGAAGTCTTGGGCCGATCTGGAGACCAGCTTCAAGTAGATGGCTACATCATCGGTCCGCAGCGGGACCCGGCATGAGGAGCACGTCCTGTTGCTGCTCATTCCCTAGACCAGCTTAGCCCTTACGACGAGGCAATCATGCGCCGGCACGACAGGAGCGAAGCGCTCCTTGAACACGCCGAGCTCTTGATGCTTCCAGCAGTCGTAGAGAGATAGCGAGAAACCGGAAGCGTAGGGGAGTCCGATGTCCCAGAATTGGAGTGAGATCTCGCGCTGGTCATCGCTTAGGTTGAAGAATCCGATGGCCAAGTCGCCGTCTGTCAGCACCTTCACGAGCATGAAGACCTCGTCCGTGTGGAACCACTGCGGCTCGGGCTTAATGCGATAAGCCCCGCGGCCTTCGATGTCCTGATTGATCGCGATCAGGTCCTGGTTCAGCAAAATATCCTTCGTAGCTTGATTGGCGTTCCGTATATCGCAGCCGATCATGAGCGGCGAACCCATGATGCTCCATAACGAGAAGTGGGTCTTGTATTCCGTGTCCGTGCAGCCGCCGATTGTGCTGCCGATGTAATCATTGTTGCTGCCGCCATACATGCCGACAATCAGCATGTCCATATCATTGTGGCAGAAAGCCCCCGTATAACTCGCTTTGTCCAGCTGCGACAAGGACAACTCCTTCACGGAAGTCCAGAAATCCCGAATATCGCCGGTTGAACGGTACATATGGGCACCGGATTCGCGTATCCAATGGTAGACATTGTCGGCGCCCCAGTTGCAGGCAGAGAACAAAATATCTCTTCCGCTATTCTTGAGCGCAAGGCTCATCCGTTTATATAGCAGCTCCCCGGAAATATGACGAGGCTTAAAGCAGTAGTCATACTTCAGATAATCGACTCCCCATTCGGCGAATAAGCGGGCATCCTGGAATTCGTGCTCGAAGCTGCCGGGATAACCCGCACATGTGTGGGTGCCGACGCAGGAATACATGCCGAACTTTAAGCCCTTCGAATGGATATAGTCCGCCAGCGCTTTCATTCCGCTCGGGAACTTGGCAGGATCGGCCACCAGATTGCCCTCGGAATCCCTCTCCTTCAGGCTCCAGCAGTCATCGATGACGATATATTCATAGCCTGCATCCTTATAGCCTTCACTAACGAATCGGTCGGCGACATCCCGAATAAGCTGCTCATTGATGTCCCAGGTGAAGGTATTCCATGAATTCCATCCTAGTGCGGGTCTCAGCCCGAGCTGTGAGTAGTTGTCCATTCCTAACCATCCCTTCTTGAACTCCGTTATTCTTCCATCTTACTCGCAACCGCATTCCCCAACCTATAGCTTGATGTTGCATGAATATGGATAGGCGTTGCTTGTTACGTGCAGGCAGGCACAACAAAAGGCAGCCAGACGTAATGTCAGGCTGCCTTCCAGGTGTCGATCGACTATTCCAGTGTGAATGAAGCTAGGCTTGCGTTGCCGATGCCCTTATACGTGAAGTAGAGCGCTTGAACGCCGTCCGGGATGGCGATGTCGGCCGCGTAGGAGGTCCAGACGTTCGTGAAGTCGACCGGAATCGAGCCGAGGGAAGGTCCGTCCCATGCTGTCTTGACTTCGAAGCTGCCCTTCGCATATCCGCGCACCTTGATCGTAACGCGCTTCACGCCTTCGCATTGGAAGTACTTGAACCCTGCCGTCGCGGTTTCCCGCATGTTCGCGATATAGCCGATCTCTTCGTCCCCGTCCTTGCCGTCTTGCGTGATCTTCGGGAAACGCCCGTCCATCCAGGCGCCGTGCGTGCCCGAGTAACGCTCATCCGTATCCGTGAACAGATGGCAAGCCAGGTAAGCCGGGTATTCGCCACGGCCTTCGAGCGGACCGCCGTTCGGGCCGCTTGTCGTAATCTCGACTTGCGGGATGCT
>JAEWJS010000080.1 GCA_023386495.1 Bacillota bacterium
CATGAGCGTCGAGCGTCGAGTATGGTAATAGGATGGGACCACAGAGCATGGTAGCCAACATACAGTAGACAACTAGACAGGAGTCATCAAGAGTGGACAATTCGAAACGCAAATTCAACAAAGTATACGCCATGCAGCTAGCCGTCATCTTTACCGGTTTCGTCATTTTCGGCTTCTCGGAAAATATTAAAGGACCGGCCATACCGCGCATTCAATTCGACTTTATGCTGAGCGAGTCGCAGCTCGGCACGTTGTTGGCGCTGAACGCCTTAGGGTATCTGATCGCCTGTTCGTTTACCGCTTATCTGGTTAAGAGGTGGGGGATCAAATGGGTGAGCGTTGCGGCGTTCGGTGCTATGGCGCTATCCGGTGTACTCATATTCTACTCCCATCACTACCCGACGTTCTCGGCTTCGTACTTCCTGATGTATATCGGCAACGGGATGCTGGAGATTGGGCTAGCCATTCTAAGCGCCCGGATCTTCCTGAAGAACACGGGCACGATGATGAACTTGACGCATGGCTTCTATGGCCTGAGCTCTACGGTCGCGCCGCTTATCGCGACAGGTCTCATGCAGGTGTCGATTGCCGGCCACACGCTGGATTGGCGCGGCATGTATCTCGTGATGCTGCTCTTATCCGTCATCCCGATTATAATGACGCTATTCAGCACATTTCCTGAAGACAATATCGCGCAAGAAGACCGGATCTCGATTCGGGCGTTTCTGCAAGACCGCGTACTATGGCTAATCATCCTCGTGCTTACGTTCGGCGTCGTGTCGGAGCTAGCCGTCGGCGGTTGGCTCGTCAATTTTCTGGAAAAAGCTTATGGCTGGGAGACCGTGAATGCTTCGGGGATGCTGTCGATGTTCTTCTTATGCTTCGCGCTGGCAAGGATCTTGCTCGGTCCCCTGACGGACCGGATCGGCTTCGTCATGTCGCTCATCCTGTTCTCGGGATTCTCGGCATTATGTACCTTCGGCGCAATACTGGGCGGCGAACGCGCGGCGTTCTTATTTGCCGCTGCCGGCATCGGAATCGCGATGATCTATCCGACCGTCATGGCTTTTATCGCGAAGCGATATCCGAGGGACAGCGATACGGCGATCACGTTCACGGTGACGTTGATGGGGCTCGGCAGCGTAGTCGGCAACTATCTAATCGGCGGCATCACGGAGCTCGTGAAACGGATGGCCGGCGAGGATTCGCCGACTGGTCTGCTGCGCGGCCTGCAAGCCGGCTATGGATTCATCGGGCTATGTGCGGCATTATGCGCGATTACCGGACTCGTCTTGTACGTGTACTTGCATAAGAGAAGGGAAGTCATCTGAAGGCAGATCGTTTACCGACCACGCAGGCTCATCGCCTGAAAAGCATGGCTCGTCACGCATTGCCGCAGCCATTCCGCATCCACGCCATCGGCAGTAGCTGCGGGAATGAAGTCGGTGAACA
Source organism: Bacillota bacterium (assembly GCA_023386495.1). Classification (GTDB taxonomy): domain Bacteria; phylum Bacillota; class Bacilli; order Paenibacillales; family Paenibacillaceae; genus Paenibacillus_I. Next base: position 1,453 of record JAEWJS010000080.1, read on the forward strand.
GCAGATGATACGGATGGATCTCGCCGCCGCCCGGCTGCCCGACGTTATACCAGCCTGTATCTTGGGACAGCAGGACACGATCGCTGAGACCGAGGCGATGCATGCGCAGCAGCAGATCCACTTGCTCGCGATAGTGCCTCATGCTGATCGAGTCGATCGATAGCCAGCCGCCTTCAGCCGCCAGCCGCAGATAGAGATCGTCGTCCTGGAACGTCTGTGCATGCACCCATATGAACCTTGATTGGTCAAAATCTGCCCGCTTCATTACGTCATGCGCATGCATCGCGACGTCGGAGCCTATCGTATGGCACTGGATCGGCAGACCGGTATCGAGCGACGCGCGCATGGCGGCACGCAGCAGCTTGAGCTGGACCTCGTCGATGGCAGAGCCGTCATTGAACGCGATCTTGATAAATCCGGGAAACACGCCGCTCTCGCCGATCCCATGCGCAGCTTCTCGCTTCCACAACTCTGCCAAGTCCCGCTCGTGCATATCGTACACGAATGCCGGCAGGTAAGGTGCCTTATAGAACCCGGTGTTGGTGATGAGATTCACCCCCGTGAACTCCGATAATTGCCGCAGAATATAAGGGTCTCGGCCCAAATATTCCGGCGCGCAATCGACCATGGTGCTGCATCCCGCTTCCTTCAGCCGCAGCAGCAGAGGCTTAATGGCCGTGACTACCTCGTTCCGATCATACAGATCAGGCGTCAGCTTGCCGTCCTCCACGAATCCCACCAACACATGTTCATGCGCCAGTATGCTTCCCGCCAGCTCTGCGCCGATTGAACCTGTAACCGTTTGCAGCAACTCACACACCTCATTTCGCTTGTTAACCTGTTCTCGCGTGAAGTATACCATAGCGCATTCCCGGGCGGCAAAAGGGTGCCCGCCGTTCCCGATCGGATTTCCCGATTGCTCGGGACGATGACTCTTGTGGCCGGGACAGTGCCGCATATAAGATGATTGACATCACGATGTGGAGAGGATGTTAATCATGTCCAATCAGTACGACGTAATCGTCGTCGGAGCGCGGGTCGCGGGGTCGCCGTTGGCCTATGAGTTGTCGCAAGCAGGCTATTCGGTCTTGCTGCTCGATAAGAGCGAATTTCCGAGCGATACGTTGTCGACGCACAATTTCTTCGGCAATTCCTTGGCGATGCTCAGAAGAATGGGAGTGCTGGACCGTCTGCTGGAGACGGGTGCGCCGCTCTATCGGCGCGCGGTCATCCAATTCGACGATGCGGTGCTGGACGGACATTTTCCGGAGGTGGATGGGGAATCGGAATGTCTCTGTATCAGGCGTGTCCACCTAGATGCGCTGCTGCTAGAGCACGCATCCGCGCAGCCGGGCGTAACGACAATCGAGGGCTTCCGCGTCATGGATGTGACCCGGCAAGGCAGCAGAGTAACGGGCATTCGAGGCGTGCGGCGCGGCGGCGACGGACAGGTCGAGCAATATACGGCGCGCCTTGTCGTCGGGGCTGACGGGCGTAATTCGACGCTGCGCGGTCTGGTGAACAGTGAACGTCTCATGTGCGTGCCCACCGATTACGCGTCCTATGTCGGCTACTTCGAGAACTTCCGTCAGGAGGGAGAGCTCCACGTCGAGCTGTACAAGATCGCGGACACGATCGGTATCGTCTTTCCTACCAATGGCGGGTTGTATGTAGTCGGCGTCATGTTCCCGCTGGAGGACCAGCGGCGCAAAGTCCGGTTCATGGACGATCCTGAAGCGGCGTTGCGCGAAGTGATCGAGGAATGTCTAACGAATTCGTCGCTGCCGGAGCGGATGCGCCATGCGGAGCTTGTCGGTCAGATTCGCGGCCTTCGCGGTTACGACAACGATTGGTATCAAGGAATGGGCGAAGGCTGGGCGCTCGCAGGCGATGCGTTCTCGTTCAAGGATCCGGCTGTCGGCCAAGGAATGCAGAATGCGCTGTACAGTGCGGGAATCCTGACGGGCGTGCTGAAGCGGTTCGACGACTGGGATGCGAATTGGCCCGAGATGGCGCGAATGTACCAGCAGGAGATGGAAGCAGTGATGCTGTCTCGATTCCATATGGCATGCCAATTCACGAAGAACGCTCCGTTCACGGAGCAGCAGCGGTTCGTCAACCATGCCATCGCGGCGAATCCCGAGCTGACGCAGGCTTTCTTAGGCATCTATAACCATGCGATCGAGCCGCAGGAGTTCGAGGCAATGGTGATGGGTGCGCTGCAGAGGTAATGATGAATCTTAGACGGTCAGTCTCCCAAATGTCCTCAGAGTCGGCACGTTGACGTGCCGGCTCTTCGCCTTTGTACATTCGTCGCAATACCGGACTGTCACGCTCTCTGCCAAAAGGCTTATGCTATAATAGGGAACTATGATAGAGGCGGAAGAGACAAGGAGTGTCACGACCATGATGATCCACGGAAGAAGCGAAGAGCTCGCGGTATTGCAGCAAGCCTACCAGTGGACAGCCCTCGGTTCCACGGAACTCGTCCTGATCGCAGGTCCTCCCGGCATCGGGAAGACGGCGTTCGTCATGCAAGCCTTTAAGCCGACAGTAGCGGGCCGATGCAAATTCGCATGGGGCAAATTCGATCCTTACGGCACGAGTCATCCGTATGCGCCGCTCGTCACCTGCTTCAGATTTTTGATCAGGCAACTGCTTACGGAGCCGGAAGCGGTATTGGACGATTGGAAAGCAACGATTCGAGAAGCTGTCGGGGAGAACGGCTCGGTCATTACGGAAGTGATTCCCGAGGCGAAGCTGCTCTTGGGGGATTCTTCGCCGATCGAGCGGCTGCCGGCTGCCAAGTCGCATCACCGCTTCGAATGGATATTCCGCCGGTTCGTTCGCGCGTTCGCCAAGGCCGATCATCCGCTCGTCCTGTTCTTCGACGATATCCAATGGGCGGATAAGGCAACGCTGGCGCTGCTGCGCTCGCTCTTGATCGATCCGGATATTCAGCATTTGTTCATCTTGGGTGCGCATCGCGATCAAGATTGGAACGATAACGCGCTGCGTTTCGAAGAATGGCTGCAGGGTGAGCATGCCGGCTATTCGATTCGGCGGTTGAAGCTGGAGCCGCTTGAAATGGGCCATGTGCAGACGATCGTGTCGGAGAGGCTGAAGAGCGGGTACGAGGCATGCTTTCCGCTTGCGCATGCGCTATACGCGAAGACGATCGGCAACCCGCTGTATCTTCACCAATTGATTGAATCCGCGCTTGACGAAGGCATTATCAGCCGAACGGGTCTAGCCGGACAATGGGAATGGGATCTCGAAGCGCTGTCGGCATTTCCGAGTATCGACGGCCAGATCGAATATTTGACAGGGAGGATCAATCGCCTTCCCGTGCATGCGCGACAGCTGCTGACCGTTGCCGCGTGCCTCGGGGGCTCGTTCACAGGCGCTATTCTGAGCAAGGTAAGCGGACTGTCCCAATCGCAATTGGACATTCTATTATTCGATGCCGTTCAAGCAGGGCTGCTGGCCAGCCGGGACGATGCAATCGGCGGCCGCGTCTATGCATTCTCGCATGACCGCATCCATCAAGCAGCATATTTGCTCTCGAACCGCCAGGAACGAATGGCGATTCATCTGGCGGCTGGCCGGTACTTGATGCAAATCTATCATACGGCGGATAGAGAGCAGGTATTGTTCGATACGATCAATCACCTGAATGAAGCGCTGGAGCTCATGTCGGCTGAGGAGAGAGAGCTGTGCTGCAGGCTGAACGAAGAGGCAGGCGGCAAAGCGATGCAATCGTCGGCGTATGCGGAAGCGCTTTCCTATTATCGCCGAGCGGTACAATGCTTGCCCGATCATTATTGGGACTCCGATAACGCATTTGCGTTCCAATTGCATCTGCGGGCTGCGGAGTGCGAGTACCTATGCACGTATTACGAGCAGGCGGAGGCGAGGCTGGACGAGTTAATGCAGCGTGCCGGCTGCTGGCTGCAGCGTGCGCAGGTGGTGAAGATCAAGATTGATCAGTACAGCAATATCGGCAAGTATGCCCAAGCGATCGAGCTGGGCTGCGCGACGTTGCTGGAGGCAGGCATGCAATTGTCGATTTCGCCTGGCAAGGCCGTCGTTCAAAGAGAGATTCGTCAAGCCAAGCGCGAACTGGATGCCAGGATCGATGAGCTGCATGCGCTCCCCGAGACGGATGAACCGGAGATTCGTCTCATGATGGAAATCATGGTATCGCTGGTCGGACCGACCTTCTTCTCGAATCGGGAGGTGTTCGCGCTGTTGTCCTCCCGGTTTATCCGGCTGGTCATGGAACACGGCGCGTCGCACATCGCCTCCGCGATTTATGCGTCCTACGGGATGGCGCTCTGCACGATGACCAGCGACTTGGATAGCGGTTATCGACTCGGGAGGATCGCGATGGAGCTAGCGGATCAGTCAGGCATCGCTTCCGTGAAATCCAAGGTGTATGCGATGTTCCATTGCGTCATCTCGCCTTGGATGGGCTATAAGCAGCGGGACGAGGAGCAGCTGACCGATGCGATTCACTACGGCTTGCAATCGGGAGACTATGTCTTCGCCAGCTATGCGATCGGCGGCTTGATCAACATGTCGTATGCCGTCCATCCGATGCAGCGGATGCAGAAGGTCATGTCGGAGTGTCTGCAGTTCGTCGAGATTACGAAGGAAGAGCTGATCTACAAGAACGTCATGATCTACATGCATGTCGCCGAGATGCTCCAATCGACGGACGATGGGGATTTTGCGTTGACGGCAGGGCGCGCAAGCGAGGCGCAATTGTTGGAAGACGTCATGCGAGACGAGAGCAGGGCAGTCACGCTATATCAAATCTATACCTACAAGACGCAGATCGGCTATTTATTCGGCCGCTATGAAGAAGCGATTCGGCATGCGGAGCTGGCCGAGCCGTATGAAGGGCTGGCCGTGCAGTCTCCTCATATGCCGATCTTGCGTTTCTATGAAGCGATGGCATTGTCTGCGCTGCTGCGCGTGAAGCCGGGTGGCGACGACGCACAGCGATGGCAGAGCAGGCTGAAGCTGCGTTATCGGCAGTTCCGCGATTGGTCCGGGATGTCTCCCGCTTGCTTCGGTTATAAGTTCATGCTGCTGCAGGCCGAGCAGCCGGGCGGGCGCGTCTCCGAACCGACCGTTATTGAGCTGTACGATCGGTCTATCCAGCTTGCCCGCGACAATGGAGACCCACAATATTGGGCGGTGGCCTGCGAGCGTGCCGCAAGGCATCATCTCGCGAAGGGGAGAGAGCGAATCGCGCAGGGTTATATGTCGGAGGCTCATGAGGCTTATGCAGAGTGGGGCGTCGAGTCCAAGTGCAGCAGGCTGCGTGACGAATTTCCCGAATGGTTCTCTGGCAGCAATCCGTATCAAGAATGGACGCCTCCCCAACATGTCGAGTCCGCCAATTATGCGAGAGTCGGGCAGGCGCGCAGCCGCACCATGGAGATGATGCAGGATTCATTGCTATTCTCGCCGGACATGAGCCTGCATGATATACAGCGACGCTTGCTCGAGCGCATCGTAGAGATGACCGATATGCAATACGGCTGCTTGATCCGAAGGCGCAGCGACGGGTTATGGATCGAACAGGTGATGAGGAGGGGGATCTGGAGCGAGACGGCTCCTGAAGGAATGGAGCACAGCCGGCACGTGCCGCGTTCGCTCATCCAGTATACTTCGCGATGGGGCAAGCCGGTGCAGATCGGCAATGCCTCGCAAGACGAGCTGTTCGCCGACGATCCGTATTATGCCGAGCGTACGATACGAGCCGTAAGCTGCCTGCCTATCTTTGCGCAGACACAATTCGTAGGCATGCTGTATCTCGAGCTGCCGCAAGACGTTCATCCGCTTCCCGAAGAGCTGCTATCGGCGTTGTCCATGCTGGCGGCGCAATTGTTGTTCATGATGAAGCTGTCGGAGACGTTCGGCGATTCTGCTGGCGACGATGAATCGAAGCCGAAGATCATTGACGAACGCCTCATCGAACCGCTGACGGATCGGGAGCTGGAAGTGCTCAGCTATATGTCGAGAGGGATGACGAACAAGGAAATTGCCGTGAAGCTCGGCGTAACCGCGGGCACGGTCAAAGTTCACACGCATAATCTGTTCAGCAAGCTGAATGTCAGCCGGCGAATGAACGCGGTGGCGAAGGCGGAGCGAATGAAGCTGCTGTAATGCTGTAACCGGATCGGATCCATTCGATTGCTCGATCTATACCATATGGTATATGTGCATTTTCGACATTCGTTTTATACTCTTCTTACTTCTTATGGTCAGGAAGTCCTTGGTCAGGGAGAGAAAAAGATGTCGAAGAGGTGAGTATATGGTATCGGGCAGCCGATGGAGATTGCGTGCTCCATGGATAGGCATCCTCTTGGCGATTGTCGCATGCGCTTCGATCATGCCGATTCAAGCCTTGTATGCGGAGGATGAAGGCTGGGTAAGCGAAGGAGATACGTTCAAGGGCCGGGACATGTCTACCTTCGTAGACGGCGACATCGTCTATGTCGCGCATATGTCAATCCCTAGCGGGAAGCTTGCCGTCCGTAAGCTCGAGAACGGCGTCTGGAGCTCGGTCGGGCCGGTGACGATCACGGACAGCAATGCCTACGATATGTCCATGTACGTCTATAACGGCGTGCCTTATGTCGCATTTGACGACGGACACTACAATTACCGAGGCGTGTCGGTCATGCGATACGATACGGAGATGAACGAATGGGCGTACATGGGCCCGCGGGGATTCTCCGGGGCGGATAGGGCCGCAAGCGAGATTACGCTTGCCGTAGACAGAGGCGAAGTCTACGTCGCTTATCAACGCTACTCTGCCACTGCGCAATACGAGGCCTACGTCAAAAAATATCACTCCGATACCGGTACGTGGGAGGACTTGGGCGGCGAACAGGCGTTGGACCGAAGCTACTGGTCGAACGGAATCGGGATGCAAGTCGCGGACGGCGTTGTCTATATCAGCCGAAACCGCAATTATGCGGGGAATTCCTATTATCAAGTCGAGAAGTTCGACGATACGGTTCCGGACGGCAGCTGGATCCATGTTACCGGTTATGGGTCCGAGTGGCACGTCTCGGATGCCGGATCCAACTTCTCGACAACCGTTCACGAAGGCCGACTGTACAACGCCCACATCAACTTCTATGGTCTGACGAACGTGAAGCAAGCGGGGGCCAATTGGCAGAGTATCGGGGTGTTGGGCAACAAGTACAACTACGCATACTCGCATTCGTCCAGACCGGTTATTCGTTGGCATGCAGGGATCATGTACGTGGCATACAGTTCCAGCGTCGACGGAATCTACCGCATCGGCGTAGACCGATTCGACGGCATGGAATGGACGACCTTGGGCAACCCGATCGTCGCGCCGGACGATAATACGTATTATGACAACCTGTCGCTCCATGTGGAGCAGGGCAAGCTGACCCTCAGCATGACGGAGCGCGTCAAAGGGGCATCGAGCGGCGACTACAAGCTGTTTACGTACATCGATGAGGTCGAGCTCGACATTCCGCCAGCGATATCGGCGGATGCTCGCGAGCGTGGGCGCGGCGATGAGGTCGTGCTGACGTTCGAGGACGATCCGCTCTGGCGAGAACGCGTGGTACGTGTCGTAGCGAACGGCCGCACGCTATACGAGGATCAGGATTACGCGATTAACGAGGGGAGCATCACGATCTTCCCCGGCTCGCTCGATGCCGGATTCCAGACGATCAGCGTGCAATCCGAGGGCTATCTAGGCGCAACGGTCATTCAGACCGTCAAGCCGGATCCTCCGGCGACCGTATCCGTCGAATCGGAGGGCGATTCGTATGCGCAGGTTGCTTGGTCGGCTGTAGCAGGCGCCGATACGTATACCATTTATTACGCCAAATCGCCGAATCCGCGTCAAGCCGCGGATGCTGAGTCGATGACCGTGAGCGCGAGTCTGGCCGAGCTGAAGGTTATCGTACCGAACCTGGTGAACGGCGATACGTACTATTTCGCGATTACTTCGCAATCGGACGGATTGGAGAGCGGCACATCCGCAGAGGTGCAGGCGATGCCGCGATTGCTGACCGACGAGGAGAATCAGCCGTGGCAGCTGCTGGGAGCAAGCTCGAAGGGGCAGAATCCTTCCCTATACATCGACGACGGCACCCCCTTCATGGCGTATCGGGACGACGGCGCGATCTCGGTGCTCGTCTACGAGGACGATGCATGGCAGGTGGTCGGCAATCGTAAGTTCACGATCGGGAATGCCTTCGATCCTGTCGTGACCGTTCATGAGGGCATACCGTACGTCATCTATACGACAACGTCGGATCAGGCCATCGTCATGAAGCACGACGGCGGCGATTGGACGCAGGTCGGCATGCAGCCCGTCTCGACCAATCCGTTAGGTCGTTACTCCCTGCTCGTACATAAGAATATTCTGTATGTCGCGTATCTTGAGGCAGCGGGTTCGAATGGAACAGTGAATGTGAAGCGGCTGATTCTTGACGACGGGGCAATAGCCGAGTGGCAGACGCTCGGCGATCTGTCGGCATACGGCGAAGTTAGGAACGGCTCGATGATGCTGCGGCAAGGAGGAGATACGGTCTGGCTTACCGTCCAGCAGGCCGGCGCATCGGAGCTTCGCATACTGCAGTGGGACTTGACGGACGCAGATCCGGCGTGGCAGCCTGTCGCCGTGCCGACCGAGATCCGGAATAGTCCGGCGGCAGCGCTGGCAGCCGACAGCGATCGATTGTACTATGCCCGAATCAGAATCAACGCAGCGGCCGAGCGCGTAATGGAAGTGTGGAGCTATGAACGCTTGACGGAGCAATGGTTGAATATAGGCAACCACATCGCAGGCTACCAAGTCGACATGCAAGAGGATCAAGGAACGCCTTACGTCGCTTACCTCGATCCCGAAAGTTCTGAACATCGCGTGATCGTGAAAAAATACGTGAACGGCGCGTGGTATCAGGTCGGAAGCCTCGTATATCCAAGAGGTACGGCGGTCTCCGACCTCAGCTTGGCGGTGCAGGGCTATCAGCCTTACGTAACTTACTATAATAACAGCTATTATGTTGAATTGCGGTCGCTCGACTACGGGCAGTGGTGCGCCGTTACGTTCGATCCTCGGGCTCCGGGGAGCGCTCCGTGGACGGTAGAACTTCCATGCGGCGAGCCGCTGTCCGAGCCCGCCCCCGGCGTGGAGAAGCCGAATTACCACTTCGAACACTGGGCGGATGGCGAGGGGCAGCCGTTCGACTTCGCGCAGCGGATCGATCAGCCCGTAGATCTGCATGCCGTCTGGAATCTCGGCCGTCCGGAGAACGTGACGGCGGATCATTACGGGGACAAGCAGATTACGCTGCAATGGGATGCCGTTCCCGGCGCGACCGGCTATCGGATCTATCGCAGCACGGACGCAGATAGCGTCGGCACGGCCGTCGGCCTAGCGTCTGATACGCAATATACCGATGAAGGACTCGTGAACGGCGAACGGTATTATTACGTCGTGTCGGCTACGGACGGCGAAGTGGAGAGCGCATATTCGGATGCGGCAAGCGGCATGCCGAGGACGCATCCCGACGAGCCGCAGGCTGTCGCGGCAAGCGTCGACGGGATGAAGGCAGTCTTGCGCTTCGACCAACCGGATGACGGCGGCAGCGCGATAACGGGCTACCGAGTGACGGTGCTGCCGGATACCGACAGCGGCTTGGACAGTTATGAGCACGAAGATGTGCTCCTGCCTGATCCGCCGGCTGCTGACCCGGTCGAGCTGACGCTGGACGGCTTGCAGACGGGAATCGGCTACGCGTTCCGCGTAGCTGCCGTGAACGGCGAAGGCGCGAGCGGGTGGTCGTCGCCGACGGAGCGGGTCATTCCATATGTTGCCTGCACGTATATGCTCTACGGCAAGGACGGATCGACTCCGATTCCAGCGACGCAGCCGTGCATCGACATGGTGGAGGAACCCCCTGCCAGGGCGGGCTTCGATTTCGGCGGATGGTTCAAGGACGAGAACTTCATCATGCCGTTCATCGCATCGGAAGCGAATCATGAAGACGTGCTGCCGCTCTATGCCAAATGGACGCGTACATCGGAACCGCTCGCGGTCGGGACGTGGCACGTACTCGATCATATGGTCGACCGGAAGTTCCATCTGGATGCCGTCATGGATGAAGGCGAGCTCGTCGAAGCCTATTGGGACGCCGGCTACCTATCGGTTCGAAGATATGCGGATGATGCGTGGGAGCAGGTCGGCGATCGGCAGTTCGCGGAGATCTTGGACGGGCTGAACGGTCAGTTCGCATCCTTGCTCATCGCAGAGGATAACCTGTATGTCGCATTCAACGATGGCGAGCATTATTTGCGCCTGATGAAGCTGGGTCCTGGAGCAGAAGAATGGTCGGATGCGACGGGACTGACGAACATCGACTTCACGGGGACGATACTGACCGATCTGTCCTTGGTTATGAGCGGCGGTACGCCTTACGCACTCGTTTCGGAATTCAATAAGTTAAGCATCATACAATGGGATGAAGATGCGGGACAATGGATTGAGGCGGACATGAACCTGCCGCTCGGTGATATATTTATAACCTCACAGGCAATCGCTGCAATTGGTTCGAAGCTGCATCTCGCTTATGCGTACATCGATCTCGACGCCCTGCAAATAGGCGTTGCGGCATGGAGTTTAGATACGGCCGATCCTGAAGCGGGATGGATCCGGGCAGGGGATGCTAGCGGATTGCCGGTATTTGATTATGATCGTTCGATTACGGATGTGCAGCTGACGTCTCGGGATGGCGTTCCCTTGCTTACGCTGTTCTATTCCTATACCGATCAGTCATCCGAAGTCGTTGTCATGCGGCTGGAGAACGGAGAATGGACGAGGGTTGCCGATCGACAGTGGGAAGTGACGGATGTGTACGGCTCTGCTCTCAATGGGATGTCGGTCGCAACGGGAAGCAAGACACCGTATATCCTCTATTCGACAGACGAATGGAATATGGCCGACTTTACCAGTTCACGCGTATTGGCGGTCGACCGTATGAATGCCGGCCCGAGCATGGTCGGCGAATCGATGCAGCCGACCTACAGCCGCTTGCAAGCGATGGAGCTGCTGCAGGCAGGAGACCGGCTATACGCGATTTATGCCGCGACTGTATGGGACCTCGAAACGTATGAGGAAATCTACCACTCTGTCGTGCAAACGATGACGCTGGCGGCTTGCAGCGTACATTTCGTAAGCGAAATCGGCTTGGAAGGCGTGCGCGAGGACGTGATCTGCGGAGAGCCTGCAGCCGTGCCGACGGAGCCGCATCGAACGGGCTATATCTTCGCGGGATGGTACGAGGATGAAGCGGGGACCCAGCCTTACTCGTTCGACAGTCCCGTCACGGCAGACATGGAGCTCTATGCCCATTGGGTGCCGGATATTCCGGACGCTCCTTCCGATACGGCGGTAAGGGGAACCGGCGACGGCTATGTACAGATCGGTTGGTCGCCCGTTCCGCGAGCGGCAAGCTATAACGTCTATGTCGGGATGACGGCCGGACTGCCGGGCGAGCTCGCCGCCACCGTAACGGATACCGTCTATACGGCAACTGGGTTGACGAACGGTTCGACGTATTACTATTCCGTCACAGCCGTCAATGTAAGCGGGGAGAGCGGACACGGGGAACAAGTCAGCGCAACGCCGGATCGGGCGATGTGCACGGTGAGCTTCGACAGCAGGGGAGGAAGCGCGGTCGATGTGATCTTCGTGCCTTGCGGCGATGCCGCTGCGCGGCCGGATGTTAACCCTGCGCTTGCCGGATACGTGTTCACAGGCTGGTACACGGATGCTGATCTGAGTGCATTGTACGATTTTAGCGCACCGGTCGTCACGCATCTGACGCTCTATGCGGGATGGGTGCGCGAAGCGCCGAATGGCGCGCCGGAACAGTTGACGGTTCAGGAGGTCGGAGACGGCTATGTTCGGATCGGCTGGTCGGCCGTACCGCAGGCCACAGGGTACAACGTCTATGTAAGCACGACGGACAGCGTGTACGGCAGCCCGACGGCATCCGTGACGGATACCGTCTACGCCGCGATGGATCTCGTGAACGGCACGCGCTACTATTTTGCGGTGACGGCCGTGAACGAGAGCGGTGAGAGCGCAAGCGCGGCGCAAGTGAGCGCTGTGCCAGGCATTCCGGCTTGTACGGTCGTATTCGACAGTACCGGCGGATCGGCAGTCGTCCCTCAGATCGTACCATGCGGGGATAGTGCCTATAAGCCGAGCCCAGACCCGGTACGCACCGGATTCCGATTCGTCGGTTGGTATACAGATACTGCCGGCACACTAGCCCATGACTTCGGGGCAGCGGTTGCGGCCGATCTGAATCTGTATGCAGGCTGGGAGGCCGCGCCTCCAGACGAAGGCGGCGAAGAACCCGAGCCTCTACCCGATCCGGATCCAGAACCCGGTCCGGGACCAGACCCAGGGCCGGATCCAGAGCCTGATCCTGATCCAGGAACGGATCCAGGGACAGAGCCCGGAGCTGATCCGGATCCGGCATCCGGCGGCAGCTCCGGCAGCGGCAGCGATGCCGAGGAAGCAGCCAAGGGTAACGAACCACGAGCGGTGGAGATATGGGTGAACGGCAAGCGCGAGCAGGCAGGCATGCTGACGGTAACGGAAGCAGCCGGAACAAAAGTCGCTTCGATGACTGTGTCTGCGGACAAGCTGGATACGCTCGTAACTACCGAAGCTGGTGCAGGCACGTTGACGCTGCCGTTCGTGGAATCGGCAGACGTCGTCGCCGGTATCCTGACAGGCGATCAAGTGAAGAAGCTGGAGCAGCATGGCATGAAGATCGAGGTTCGCACGGACGATTGGCGCTATGAGATCGATGCCGCGCTTATCCAAGTGGACCGACTCATTGCCGAACTCGGCGAACCGATCGAACCGGAAGACATCGAGATCCGAGTCGAGATTGCATGGGCGCCGGATGTCGTCCAGCAGCTGGCCGCCAACGCCGCGGCAGCGCAAGACAGCACCGTCTTGGCTGTACCCGTACGGTTCACCGTGAAGGGCATCCATAACGGGCAGGAAGTTGAAGCTTCTACCTTCGACCGGATGGTTGGGCGAATGGTGAAGCTTCCGGAAGGCACCGACCCCGGCACGATCTCGACGGCGGCGGTCATCGAGCCGGACGGCACCTTGCGGCATGTGCCGACTCGAATCGTCCTCATCGACGGACATTATTACGCGAGCATCAGCAGTTTGACGAACAGCGATTATACGTTGATCGCGAAGACCGTTCATTTTGAAGACGTCGAGCATCACTGGAGCCGGGACATCGTCTACGACCTAGGCTCCCGCCTGATTCTGAATGGTTATGGCGACAAGCTGTTCCGTCCGGATCGGCACGTGACCCGCGGAGAATTCGCCGCGATGCTCGTCAGGGCATTAGGCCTCCATGCAAGCAGCGCGGATAACGTCTTCCAGGATGTGCAAGGCGGAGCGATTCATGCGGCGTATGAGCGCGGCTTGATCAGAGGCTATGCGGACGGCACATTCCGGCCAGCGGACCGGATTACGCGCCAGGAAGCGATGGTCATGGTCGCAAGAGCGATGGAGCTGACGCATCTGCCAGGCAATCCGCCGGCGCCTGGAAGCGAAGCAGCCGATCGGCTGCCATCGTTCGAGGACGGCGGGCAAGTTGCCGACTGGGCCCGCGACAGCGCGGAGAAACTGCTGCAATTCGGCATCGTGAGCGGCAGAGACGGCCGGCGATTGGATCCCGAGGCTTGGGTCACGCGCGCCGAAATCGCCGCCATGCTCCAGCGTCTGCTGCGATCGGCGGAATTGATCGATAATGGATAGCGGATAACGATAGGATTGCTTGGCAAGAAGAGGAAGCCTCCGGCAAGCGCAAGCGCTTTCCGGAGGCGTCTT
>JAEWJS010000153.1 GCA_023386495.1 Bacillota bacterium
GGTAAGACCGACTAGCGCACCCGTGATGTAGAGCAGGTGATTGATTTTGGACCAATTCAGACTGTCTTCGTGCTTAAACAGGTCAACGGCATGTTCATACTGGCCCAAGATAACCTCCTTGTCGTAGTGCGGCGCGTTTTGCGGATTGTTCCAGTAAAATATCCCACGATTCAATTGGTCCTCGCCCTGCACCGTGAATACTTGCTTGAATCCCAGCTTATCATGGAATCGAATCGAAGCTTCATTATATGGCTCGAGCACGACGGCTAAGAAAATATCTTTGTCGACCAATGACATGAGATACTCATAGAGGCGCCGTCCGTAGCCTTTCTTGTGCGACAGCCTGCTAATGCAGATCTGCTTCAGCACGATATAATTGTTCTTCGCATGCTTCTGGATTCGCTTATTCACGACCTGGTCGAAGTCCAGCTCATGATCGTTGAAGGCGAGCAAGAAGCCTTGAACCTCGCCGTGTTCTTCAAGAACGAAGAACAGGTCATTGTTGTGCACGTACTGTTCGTACTGTTCTCTAGCATAGTTAGATACTAGGAATCCGCTGTTTTTCAGTCGCGAAGGCTTCAGATTGGCCATCGCATTCTCGCTTGCGATGCGGTAGATTGCATCCAAGTCTTCCGGCTGCGCTTTGCGGACGAGCATGTAATCCCTCCTGCGTGTCAGAATGTGCTAGCATTCATAGTACCATAAGTAATAGAGCTGGTGGGGGAATGGATTGGATTCTGCGACTAATTACGTACTGGGTGGGGAGGATGGAGGATGCTTACCGCTGGACAAGCAGCTATTAGAGCGCTCGGCGATACGGATTCCGATATGAGCCTGCTCTACCGTTGGTTGAACGATGAACGGGTGCTAACCTACTTAGACGGGACGGGCACCGGATTCACGCGAGAGGAGATCGAGGCAAAATACGGACCGCGTGCAAGAGGCGAGGACTACGTGATTCCGTGCATCATCGAGTATGAGGCCGCTCCGATCGGGTATCTGCAATACTATCCGCTGCTGGAGAAGGAACGAATCGAATATGAAGCGGATGCGAAAGGGCTTCACTACGGTATCGATCTATTTATCGGGGAGCCGGACTATTGGAACCAAGGGATCGGGACAATCGCAGTGCGCCTGATCACGCGCTAT
Source organism: Bacillota bacterium (assembly GCA_023386495.1). Taxonomy (GTDB): domain Bacteria; phylum Bacillota; class Bacilli; order Paenibacillales; family Paenibacillaceae; genus Paenibacillus_I. Next base: position 1,150 of record JAEWJS010000153.1, read on the forward strand.
CTATTCGATGTCAGACAAGCCGATTCCGTCTACATCGATCCCGCCGCGTGGAACGTTCGCGCTGTTCGCTGCTATGAGAAATCCGGCTTTGTGAAGGTGAAACGCATCATTCGCAAGTTATACGAGGACAAGTATGTGGATGTGCAGGTGATGCGCATGACTGATCGTCAAAAAGGCTGACACCGGAGTGTCAGCCTTAATTCATATGCGATGATGCAGCGCCTATTTGGATGCCGAGTGCTCGAGATGGACGAGATCCTCGTCCGAGTCATGCTTCGCGATATTCGCGCCTAACGAGCGGAAAGCCGCGACGACATTCTCATAGCCGCGCTCGATATGCTGGACGCCGGTAATGCGCGTCGCACCTTCAGCTGATAACCCGGCAAGTACGAGGCATATCCCAGCACGAACATCTGATGCGTGGACCAGGTTGCCGCGCAGCGGCTGCGCGCCTTGAATGAAAGCCGTGCCGGAACGAACGTCGATCTGCGCACCCATCCGGCGGAGCTGCGGAACATGGCTGAAGCGGTGCGGGTAGATTTTGTCCGTGACGAGGCTGCGGCCCGGTGCTTGCATGAGCAGTGCCGTCATCGGCTGCTGAAGGTCGGTTGCGAAGCCGGGATACATGCCGGTACGTACACGGATCGCCTTCAATCTGCCTGTCGAGGATGCCGTCACGGAATTCGCGGTCGAGTCGATCTGCACGCCCATTTCCTTCAGCTTCGCAAGGCAGGAACCGAGATGTTCCGGAATAATGTCCTCAACCGTTACCGATCCGCCAGTCGCGGCAGCTCCGATCAGGAAAGCGCCGGCGATTAAGCGGTCCGGGATCGCGGTATAGGTACAGCCATGAAGATAGGGCACGCCTTCGATTCGAATGGTGTCCGTGCCGGCCCCCGTGATCTTGGCGCCCATCTGATTCAAGAAGATCGCGGCATCGACGACCTCAGGGTCTCTTGCCGCGTTGCGCAGAATCGTTACGCCCTTCGCGCGTACAGCCGCCATCATCGTGTTAACGGTTGCGCCGAAGGTAATCATGTCGAAGTAGATTTGGGTACCCGTCAAGCTATGCGCCTCTACCTCATAATAGTCCTTATGGAACGTGAAGGTTGCGCCCAGCGCCTCTAACGCTTTGATGTGCTGGTCAATCGGCCGGCTGACGAAGTCATCCCCGCCCGGATAGCCGACAGCGACCTTGCCATGCTTGGCAAGCAGCGCCCCGACAAAGTAGTAGGCGGTGCGGAACGAGGACGCCTTGGATGGGTCGATCATAGCGGTATGAATATTCCGAGCGTCAATCGAGACCGAATCGTCTGCTTCGCGTACCATATGTAAGCCGATATCCTCGGCAATCTGCTTAATGACTTTGAAATCGCCCAGCTCAGGAATGCCGAGCAGCCGAACAGGTTCGTCAGATAGACAAGCAGCCGCCAGCAGTACCAGAGAGCTGTTCTTGGCACCTGGGACGGTAATCGTTCCGTTCAAGCTAGGGGATTGTTCGACTTGAATCCATTGCATAGCTTCCCTACTCTCCGAAGTAGTTGATGATCAATATCTATAGTAGCTGCCACACAGCAGCAACGAGTCTAATGTATGTATTGGCGCTGCGTTCTAGAAGAATTCCATTGCACCATACAGGTTGGAAGTACTCTCCTAATCATATTCAGTATAGGCTAGGCTTGTCAATCCAACTTTCGGCATTATTCATCGTTTTTCGCAACATTAGCATGGCATTTCGGTGAAATCGATTGTACGGGTACCGCTACAGCCGAATTTGTGAGAAAATGGTAGGGATTGGAATGCAGTCAGGAGGTCACAAATGCCGGAACACGATGTCATGATCGAGCTGGAGCCTAAGCAATATGAGCTTGTGAACGCGATGCTGACGGGCCAACACAATAAAGCCGTCTATGCTCTGTCAGTCGTAGAGCATAATCAGCGCGGCCGCGTATTTGTCAATCATGGATCAGCGCCATCGGCGGCGTTCATCACGAGCTGCGGCGGCTTCTACTGCTTGCTGGGCACAGCAGATGACGAGCGATTCAACGATGCGGTCGTGGCTTTCTTGAATGAGGGGAGCAACCACATCGGCTTCTACGCGCTGGCCCTGCTCACGGAACAATGGGAGTCGGCATTCGCTCAGTACCAACTCGCTCACGCGAATCGAATCGTACGATCGTATCATCGCTTCAACGAAGAGGCATTTCGAGCGCGATATGGGGAAATCTTGCGTCCTCGCATAATCTCTGATTATCGATACGAGGCATTGCGAGAAGCGGTTGCGAATCAATATCGGAATGATTTTTACACGTATTATCAGATTGTCTGGGATTCGAACGAGCACTTCATGGAACGCGGCATCGGACATTTCATTCTGAAGGACAACGAGATCGTCAGTGTATGCACTTCACCTTATACGGGCGGGGGCTATGCAGAGATCGATATCATTACGGTCGAACAATATTGGAGACGAGGCTTGGCGCTGGAAGTAGGCGTGCAATTCATACAGGAATGCCTGGAGCGCGGAATTGTTCCGAATTGGTGCTGCCATGCGGATAATGCGGCTTCCAGCCTGTTGGCGGCGAAGCTGTGTTTCGAGAGGACGGAGGATCACGCAATGTACTGGTATAACGCGTGAGAGGGATGGGGGAGATGGATGGAGCGGGTTGAATTAACGCGCACGGCAAAATATTATTGCAACGATCTGACAGCGGTACGTGAGAGGCTTCGCAGCATGCAAGCGACATTCGTCATCACGAAACAGCAGTCGGACTATATTTATAGAATCTACGATGCCGATACAGGTGCGCATTCGAAGCGCGTCAAGATCAGAGTAGAAGGCTCTGGCGCTGGCGATTGCTGCCTGTACGTATACAATCGAACCGCACAAGAACGAGACATTGCCTTCGACTATTATGCCGGCGTCGATAGGCAATTGATCCAGATCTTCAACGAGTTATACGGGGAGGCCATACGGATCCGGAAGATGAGGGAAGTGTGGCAGCTTGGCGACTTGGAATTCCATCTAGACACGGTGGACGGGATCGGCACTATATTCGAGATCGAGAACCTTCGTCCGGAACAGCATCACGACAACGAGCTGACGTGCTTCCAAGATCTACTCCTAGCCAGAATCGAAGGCTCCAACGAGGATCTTATTGGAGGTGAACGGGATTCGGACACGGAGGCTTAGCAGGGGGAAGATCCTCCGGTTCGTAGCGGCGACGATTGCAGCAGCAGCGGTCGGGTGGATCGGCGCGCTGCTGGCGGATGAGTATCGTGATCGGAAGATCATGAGCGCTGCCGCTCAATTCTCGAGAGAGTCTTATGCGGTACAGACTGCAATTATGGAACAGCGCAGTTCAGCGGACAGGATGCGGGTCATCCATATCGAACCTCTCCATGACGGTGTGCTCGTCTTGTACCGTAAGTTCCACGAGTCAGACGGCTTCGATATCCAAGCCGAGTATGTCCGCTATACGTGGAAAGGCTGGCGATGGGTATGGGGTGGCGGGGCGAGCGGCAGTATCGGTGATGAACCGGAAGGGGTATACGTGGAATATTTTCCGCCTACGAACGACAGTCCGCGCACGCCATTCCCGATGGTCTATGGCGTCGTCAACGATTCGAACATTCGGCAAGTGCGCGTAACGGACGGCGAAGCCTTCGAGACGATCGTGAAGCCGATCTCCGTACCGTGGGACGGGCAGCGATCTTGGTATGCTTGGGTCCCTGTGGATGCAGGAGGCACTTTGACGGTATCCGGGATCGGAGCCAAGGGCGAGATCATTACGCTGAGGACATTCACGCGATTCGAGCTGCCGCCGGAACAAGAACGATCGAGTAGCGGAAGCGATATTCCTAAGAACTGAAGGAGGCATGACGAATGGCAGGATCTTTCGGGTTGTTCGGGCTTGTGCCCGCAGTCATGTTCATCATCTATGGGCTGTTCTTGCTGATGGGACTCTACGCACTATACTTGTTCATCAAATTGATGATCCGGGGTATTCAAGTGCTGGATATCTATCTGGATGAGAAACGGAACCGAAGACTATAAGGCTGATGGGAGGGCGCCGATAACCGATCGCGTTCCGGCAGCCCATCCCGGCAATCACTTTTTCCACACATCCTGATACGAAGCGTTTCGTCGGAACTGCGCGTATACGTAAGGACAGGTCGGGACGATCTTCTGGCCGTTCGTTCTGGCATGCTCGACGATCCGCAGCACTAATTGCTCGGCATGCCCTTGTCCGCGCAGCCGATCCTCGAGGAAGATGTAATCGACAATTAATGTGCCGGGATCTTGCGGTACGAACGTAATGCGACCGACCTCTTGCCCATCCTCCATCAAGGTGAACTGCTCCTCTTCCAATACGATCTCGATTGCCACGCTTGAGCACCTCCATCATTCGTAATCGCCATCCGCAGTAACATCGCTTGCATGCGGGGGTCCATGCTGACGTCTCCATTCTTCTCTTGAACTTCAACAGTTATTCTACGGCTGGGCAAGATTTCCTGCTGGAGCTCTACACCAGAACGCTTGACCAAGCTTGTCGCAGCAGCATGATGCCGCGCTCCATGTCTGAGCTGCGAATGCCGCCATAGCCCAAGTAGACCTTCGGATAACCGAGGCTGCTTGGGCTTGGTGCACTCGCCGAGATATAGACCCGCACGCCTTCGCGTTCTGCGAGCGCTCGCAAATCGTCCGCAGAGCTAGTCGTCTTAACGGTCAGCTCCAGATGCAGTCCAGCCTTGTCGCCTTCAATCCACGCATGCGGATGCAGATGCTGCTGGACAAGCCGAGTCAAGAGCTCGCGCTTCCTGCGGTATAGAAGGCGCATCCGCCTAATCTGCTTATACCAATGTCCGTGATCGATGAACCACTGCATAGCCATTTGCTCCAAGCGTGAAGGGCACGAGAGCAGATGCCGGTGCGATCGCAGCGTCTCGATAAGCGGTTCAGGCAGCACGAGATAGTTCATGCGCAGTGCCGGACTGATGGCCTTCGAGAACGTGCCGATGTAGATCACGACACCGCTGGCATCCATGCCTTGCAGGGAGGGGATCGTCCGTCCGGAGTAGCGGAACTCGCCATCGTAATCATCTTCGATAATATAACGCTGCTCGGCGGCACCAGCCCATCGCAGCAGCTGAAGCTTCATCGCGTAGGGCAGCGGCATTCCCGACGGGCGGTGGGATGGCGTGACATAGACGATACGGGCGTCATGTTCCTTGCATGCAGCGTCTATGGCAGCCGGATCATGCAAGGGAACATCGATCAGTCGGAAGCCGTTCCGGTCGAAAATAGTTCGCACTTGCGCGATCCCGCCTTCCTCGAATACGACAGCGGCGGTAGTGCCTATGAGTTGCGAGAGCAGATGAATGCTATGCGAAATGCCGGTCCCGACGACAATCTGGTCGGGTGAACATGCAAGTCCGCGGGAGGTTCGCAAGTAATTCGCCAAGCTAACCCGAAGGCCGTACTCGCCTTGCGGGTCACCGTACTGTTGAAGGCAGTTGATGGGGGAAGCAAGAGCTTCATTCAGAGCTGCCCGCCAGGTGCGGACCGGGTAGGATTGTTCATCGACGGATAGCAGGTCATAGTCGATGAGCGGAACCGTCGCAGCAGGCGTGCTGTTGGATGATAAGAACTGCACGCGTGCAGCGGAAGGAAGAATCGGTGTCTCCAGTTGAACGCCAGCAGCCGGATTCACGACATACAGTCCAGAGCGCGGTCTGCTGGCGGCATAGCCTTCCTCAATGAGCATCTGATAGGCAGTCTCGATTGGTGTCTTGCTGATGGCAAGCTGCTGCTCCAACTGGCGAACAGAGGGCAACTTGTCGCCGTGATGCACGACGCCTTCCATAATGAGCCTGCGGATTGCACGGTAGAGTTGCAAGTAGAGCGGGTTCGAATCTTGATCCGACAGTATGATGTCTAACACGCGTTACCCTCCGTATCTGACCACTTTGTTTTATGCCGAACTGATCATTCTCGCATGGTTAGATTTAGTATATGCTGAAGCCTATGCGGGAGCAATCAGGAGTGTAGAGAGGAGCGGAATCGGATGTCGGAATTGCTAACATTCGGATTGGAACAGTTGAACACGCAGTTGACTCGAATCGATGGCTGCTTGCGTGAACTGACGGAGGAGCAAGTCTGGAGCAGGCTAACGCCGCGAGGCAATTCGATCGCGAACTTATGCGTCCACCTGGCAGGGAGCGAGTATCAGCATATCGTGAGCGGAATAGGCGGCAGACCGTTCATACGGGAACGTTCGCGAGAGTTCAGCCTGAACGGGGGACTAACGCCGCAGGAACTGTCGGAACGGCTGCATGCCGTGCGCGATCAATCGCGTCAGATTCTGACTCGATTGACAGAGCAAGATCTGGACACGCGGGTGTCGCTCTACTTCAACACGGAAGATTGGCTGGATATGAAGGGAAGCGCCGCGCAAAATACGGAACCTAGCGTGACGAGAACGATACGCGGCCACCTCATGTACACGATCGAGCATTATGCCAATCATGCCGGTCAGATCATTCTATTGACCAAGTGGCTCGGAGGCGCGCGCTGATGGAAGAGACCGTGGAGCGCAGATTGGAACGTCTAGGGATCGAGTTGCCTGCAGCCAGCGAGCCTGCTGCCAATTATGCGAATGTCGTACGCGTCCATAATCTGTTATTCGTAGCGGGCAAGGGTCCTGCCGGCAATCCGGAGGGCAAGCTTGGAATCCAATTCTCGACTGCGGAAGGGTATCGATATGCAAGATCAGCCGGCATCGAAGTGCTGGCCGTTTTGAAGCAGGAGTTAGGCAGTCTGGACAGGGTGCAGCGAGTCGTGAAGCTGCAAGGCTACGTGAATGCGGATGTCAGCTATACGGAACATCATCTCGTCTTGAACGGCTGTTCTGATCTGATGCGGGACGTATTCGGCGAGCGAGGCGTTCACAGCAGGTCGGTGATGGGCGCAAGCTCGCTTAGGGACAATCTGCCGCTCGTCATCGATTCGATCTTCGCGTGTTCGCAGTAATCGAATACAGAATATCTCACAGGGCCGATCAGGCCCTGTTTTGCGTTTAGCAGCTTTTTTGTCATTTGTTAGGATTTGTTAGCAACAATTTCTACAATTTTCTACAAAATATTTTGGTTGCAGACAGGAATCGTACATTCCTTGACGAATAAATATGCTACATACAGCATAGATAGGGGGATGAGCTTGTTATGAAAATGTTAGCCTCGATCAAACAGTTAGTTCTCATCAGATCAGTTGGCGTGAAATTGTTCTTGATCTTCCTAGGGAGCATCGTGGCATTCGTCTCGGCCGTCGGGATATTCGCATACGATGCCAGTAAGACGCTTATTAAGGAAGAGGTTGGCGCGTTCTCAACGATCGCCACAATTGAAACCGCTGACAAACTCAAAAACGTGTATCAGAGCTACGAAAAGTTCCTGCTGCGTCTCATGGTTGAGCAACAGTTCAAGGATGGTTACAAGGCCTATCTCGAGGAAGAAGACCCAATCGAAAAAGCAACGCTGCTGCAAGATTTCAATAAACTGCTGCAAACTGCGTCCAATACGGACAAGTACATAAAGTCTGTCAAGGTCATTGAGCCTGAAGGCGTGATGCTGACGTCGATCGGCTCCGTGCTGATGGACTCGAAAGAACTGGTAGGGAGCGAGAAAGCACGCCCAAGGGATCATAACGTCGACTATACAGAGATTGAATGGTTCAACAGAACGATCGAGAAGAATGGCGATGTGCATTGGATACCGACCGAGCCGAAGGGAATGGTTGACGACGGTGCGAATGTGCCGACGTTCGGGCTGGCCCGCGTGGTCAAGGATACGGTTACTGGCGAATCGCAGTACATCCTGCTCCTTGAGGTTAATTACAATGCGATTAAGGATCAGCTTAATACGCTCATCAATAATGAAGGTACGGTAACTTATGTTGTCAACAGCGAGAATCGCGTCATCTATTCGGCCGACATGGAACAGGTGAGCCAGACGTCTCCGCTCGAATACCCCGTTATCGAGGGAGCGCAGAACGGGTCGCATGAAGCCGTAGAAGGCAACGAGGAGCTGCTCGTCTCCTACGCGCGATCTTATGAAGCGAATGACTGGGTTGTCGTGACAGCGGTTCCGGTGAAGCAGCTCACCTCCAATGCGGATGTCATCCTGCGCGTACTCATCATTGCATTAATTGTAGCAACGGTCGTGGCATTGCTCATCGGGATCTATATGATGTACTCGATCGGCAGACCGCTGAAGAAGATACGGGCATTAATGGCAAAAGGCGAGGAGGGCGATCTGTCCGTTCGTTCTAGCATGAAGCGGAAGGATGAGATCGGTCAGCTAGGAACGAGCTTCAACAACATGATGGAACAGATCACGAACCTCGTCCAGCAAGTACAGACCTCCGTTCAACAAGTGAAGGCGAACGCCTCGGACGTCAATACACTGTCGCAAGAGAACGCCTCCATTGCGAAGGAAGTAGCCAGCTCGATGGAGGAGATCGCAAGAGGCTCCAGCGAATTGGCCGGGCAAGCTGACGACGGGTATGAGAGCGCCGGCGTCATCAAGGTCGAGATGGACAACGCGATGGATGCCAATCGCAGAATGGGCAGAACGGCAGACCAGGTTGTCGAGATCAGCACGAAGGGCGTAGACTACATGGGCGAACTCGTCGGCGTAACGCAGGAATCGGAGCATAAATCGCAAGTCATGTTCGATAAGATGGATACGCTGCGCGTCAGTATCGGCTCGATTCGGGAAATTCTTAATCTCATGGACAACATTACGAAACAGACGAATATTCTATCGCTTAACGCTTCGATTGAAGCTGCCAGAGCGGGAGAATCAGGGAAGGGCTTCATGGTCGTCGCGAATGAGATTCGGACGCTCGCGGATCGGTCGAGGGAATCGATTGCCATTGTCGGCGACATTGCCGAGAAGATCGAACAAGAGGCGAACGAGACGATTCAAGTGATCGAGGACGTGAAGCCGCTCTATGAGCAGCAGCTCCGGTCTGTCGTTCAGACGGACGGCATATTCAAGGAAGTGCAGTCGGAGATGAGGCGGTTCATCGATCAGCTGGAAGAAGCGACAACTTCCATCGAGCAGTTAAGCACTTCGCAGCAGAAGATTACGGAGTCGATTACCGGGGTCAGCGCGGTTGCGGAGCAAGCATCGGCGACGACGCAGGAAGTTGCCTCGTTGACGGCGCAGCAATTGCAAGGGAACGCAGCGCTGCTCGAGCTGTCTGAGACGTTGAGAGGTCTGTCCGATTCGGTTGAAGAGGCACTGAATAAATTCCGTTATTAAGCTTGTGGAGCGAGCCGGCAGCCATGCCGGCT
>JAEWJS010000046.1 GCA_023386495.1 Bacillota bacterium
CGCCGCGCCTTCGATCAAGCCGGGCAGATCCGCCATGACGAAGCTCCGTCCTTCCTCGACGTCGACAACGCCGAGATTCGGGGTGATCGTCGTAAAGTGATAGGCGCCGATCTTCGGCTTCGCCGCGGAGACGACCGACAGCAGCGTCGACTTGCCTACGCTCGGGAATCCGACCAAGCCGACGTCTGCCATGACCTTGAGCTCGAGCACGACCCAGCGCTCTTGGCCGTCCTCCCCGTTCTCCGCAATGTACGGCGCAGGATTGTTCGACGTCGCGAACCGGATGTTGCCGCGCCCACCGCGCCCGCCTTTGGCCACGACGACTTCCTGGCCATGCCGGGTCAGGTCGGCAATGATCTCTTGCGTATCGTCATCCACGATGACGGTACCCGGGGGCACGCGCACGACCATATCGTCCGCGCCTGCGCCGTGCATGCCCTTCGGCTTGCCCTTCTCGCCGCGCGGTGCCTTAAAGTGCTTCTGATAGCGAAAATCGACCAGCGTACGCAGACCTTCGTCGACGCGGAAAATGACGTCCGCCCCGCGCCCGCCATCACCGCCCGCCGGTCCGCCCTCAGGCACGTACAGTTCGCGCTTGAACGAGATGATCCCGTCTCCGCCGTCTCCGCCCTTGACGAATATTTTGGCTTTATCTACAAACATGATGTTCCTCCGTTCACCCGTTCAGCTCGGCGCGCAGCGCCGCTTCTCTCATATCCGGCTCTAAGCGCTCTACGCGCAGAACCGTTTTTCTAAACCGCTGCTTGAACTTCTCGTGCAGTTCCTCCGCGTTAAGCAGCTCACCCTCATATTGCAGCAGCACGTGCAAATACCGTTCGTCGCGGTGCATCGTAACCGTCAATCGCGCAGCTTCGCCGCTGCTCGGCTTCACCGCGAAGCGGTAGCCGTTGATCGCATCGATCAACGCCTCGGCCGTCCGCTCGCCGTCCAGCGGCAGCTCCGCGAGATTGATGTCATCGGCAGCTTCGACCAACAGCTGCATGGAATTCGTAATCGTGCGGAACGATTGCAGATACAGGACGAGCGAAGGGATGCCCAGCTTGGCGATCCGGCTCTCCACCGTCATTCGTTCCCTTATTTTCTCCACGCAATCGACCGTTTTATCCAGCTTGTTCATCCGTATGTATCCGTATAAGACCTGGAGGTCGTTCATCCAATCATGCCGATGGTGATTCAATGTCCGTATCGCCGTCATCTGCAGCGCCTGTGCGGTCCGTTCGCTGCGCTCCGACTGTATTCGCCTGTCTGCGATCACCCATAGTGCCGCCGCCATGATCGTCCATGCGACGAAGACGGCAATCAGCCAGCTGTATTCCTGCCAGATAACAAGTGCCGCCGCAGGGAGCAGGATCGAACCGGCTCCATAGAGACGCAGCGTCTGCCAACGATTCATACGAGGTTCCTCTCTTCGTTTCCATCATTGCCCAGCCTACGGATAAGTATAGCATGATGCCTGCAAAAGTTCACGGACGGCATGGACATGGAATGGAAGGGTTGATTATACGGCCGATGCCCGTCACAACAAAAATCCCGGTCTGTGTCCAGACCGGGATTTCGACCGAGATTATTCGACTGCTGCAGCGACCGGCGCTACGTCAACCGGATATACGGAGACTTTCTTGCGGTCGCGTCCCCAGCGCTCGAACTTGACGACGCCTTCGACTTTGGCGAAGAGCGTATCGTCCTTGCCGATGCCGACGTTGTTGCCTGGGTGGACCTTCGTTCCGCGCTGGCGGAACAAGATGCTGCCCGCCGATACGGTCTGGCCGTCAGCACGCTTCGCGCCGAGGCGCTTCGAGTGGCTGTCACGTCCGTTCTTCGTCGAGCCTACGCCCTTCTTGGAGGCGAACAGCTGAAGATTCAGTTTCAACATGGGGTTTCCCTCCTTCTATACCGTCTGTTCCTGCATAACGACATATTTGCCGTACGATTCGATAATAGTATCCAGCATGACGACCATGGCTTCCAGGATAAGCTGGATGCGATCGTCAGCGGCTGAATCGCCAGTCTCCGGGATGTCCGACCGCAGCCAGCCGCTCCGCATCTCTGCCGGCAGCGCTAGGCCTGCCAGAGCTTCGATTGCGTTCACGGTGCCTACGGTTATCGCCGACACGCCTGCGCACACGATGTCCTTACCGGGCTTCGCGTACTGCGCATGGCCTTCGACGGCGAACGATACGATGCGCCGGTCCTTGGAGCGGCGAACGAGAATGATCGTAATCATAGAAGACGATTACGCCTCAATTTTGCCGATCGTCACCTTGGAGTACGGTTGACGGTGGCCTTGCTTGCGGCGGTAGTTCTTCTTCGCTTTGTATTTGTAGACGATGATTTTTTGGCCTTTGCCGTGCTTCTCGACTTTGCCCGTTACTTTCGCGCCGGCTACTACCGGAGCGCCCGTTACGAGGCCTTCGCCTTTGGATACGGCAAGAACGCGGTCAAACGTGATGCTTTCGCCTTCGCCGGCTTCCAGCTTCTCGATGTAGATGACGTCGCCTTCTTGAACCTTGTATTGCTTGCCGCCAGTTTCGATGATTGCGTACATGTATGGTGCACCTCCTCATGTCTAAGACTCGCCTGAACCCAGGTGGCGTTCGCCGATTCGGCGTCCGCGCTTCTACCCGTCCGGTGCGGTTGTAGCATGCATAGCGACAAACACTAAACACACACCCCAAGATTGTAGCATACTCGGCCCAACAGTTCAACGCCTATTTATTAACGGTCCCGCATGCGCATGGCTAGCGTTTATTCGTCAGTCCGGTGTAGATCCGGCCCTTTCCTTTGCAGGAGACGCATGTCTCGTATAGCTGACCGGCCGTATCGTTGCGTACCTTCTTGCGCGTCAGCTCGAGAAGTCCGAGCTTCGTCCAGCCGACGACATGACACTTCGCCCGGTCCTTCTTCACCAGCTGTACCAGCCGCTCGCAGACCGCAGCGCGATGAGCTTCATCCTCCATATCGATAAAATCCACGATAATGATGCCGCCGGTATCGCGAAGGCGCAGCAGGATGGCGATCTCCTCCGCCGCTTCCATGTTCGTGCGGAACACCGTGTCCTCGAGGTCATTCGTTCCCGTATATTTGCCCGTATTCACGTCAATGACGGTAAGCGCCTCGGTCTGATCCCATGCCAGGTCGCCGCCGCTCTCCAGCCGGATGCGATGCGAGAAGGCACGGTCCAGCTGCGCATACACGCCGTTCGAGCCGAAGAGCGTCGCTTCGCCGTTCTCGAACAGGCTGACCTTCGAGGCCATGCTCGGCGCCATCGCGCCAATAAGCGCCAGTGCCTCCTTCATCGCATCGCGATCATCGATCCAGATGCGATCCGTCTCCGTATCGAGCATATCCCGCACGAGCCGATGCATAAGCCCAGCCTCCCGATGAAGCTCGGACGGAGAGGGCGCTTCCTTAGCTTGTCCTTCGACGCGCCGCCACAGCTCCCGCAGGAAGGCGGCATCCTGCCGCAGCGCTTCCGCGTCAATGCCTTCTGCGGCCGTACGCAGAATGATGCCTTCCTCCGATTCGCGGATCGCTTCGCCAGCGGCGCGCAGCCTCTCCCGCTCCTGTTCCGATCCGATCCGCTTGGACACGCCTACGTAGTCCGCAAGCGGCATGAGCACCAGATAGCGTCCCGGAAGCGAATAGTGCGTCGTGACGCGCGCGCCTTTGCCGCCTAGCGGCTCCTTCACGACCTGTACGGGCAGCTCTTGCCCTGGCCGCAGGAGCGCCGTAATGGACGGTTTCTCCTTCGGCTGGCGCTCGAGATTCGGATGCAGCACGTCATCAATGTATAAGAAGGCATTCTTGCCCTGCCCGATGTCGACGAATGCCGCCTGCATGCCCGGGAGCACGTTCACGACTCTGCCCTTATAGATATTGCCTGCCAGCTGCCGGCCGGCGCGTTCCGTATGGTATTCCAACAGACGGCCGTCCGCCAGGAATGCCGTTTCGATCCGATCCTCTTCGACATGAACCAACATCTGCTTCATCGCAACACCTGCCGGAGCTTTTATTACTGATTGTACCCGATCAGGTCCGAAAGTGCACGGCTCGGCATGCCTGTTGTCAAAAAATGTCCGATCACCCGTTCCTCCGGCATCACGTCCATAACGGTACCGCCGGCGCCCATCACGTAGACGAGATGGTATCGCTCCCTTCGCAGCATGCGAAGCACGCCGCCCAGCTGCTGCTTCTGCGAAACGACGATCGGATGGATGGTGCCGGCCTCCTCCCGCCTGCGGCTCGCCTCTGAAGCCCGACTCATGAGGAATCGGATGAATACGAAAGGAATATGCTTGCGAAACGTCCAATTGGACGCGAACAAGAACAATCCGACGGCTAGCAGGTTCAATTGAATGCCGCCCCCGAGGACGGACAAGCATGCGCCTGCGACCATCGCCGCGCTCAGTACAAGGCTGAGACGTGTCGACCATTCGAGGGCGCGGTGGTACGGCATGACGAAGCAGAGCCCAACCTGCAGTAGCTTGCCGCCGTCCAGCGGCAGAATCGGCAGCAGATTGAACAGCCCAATCATAAGATTCGCCTGCACCAGGTAGCCGGCCCAGGCCGGATCCCAGCCGCCGTATGCTCCGAGCGCCCAAGCCGCCGCTGCCATCCAGGCGTTCTGCAAGGGACCGGCTGCCGCTACGGCCGCTTCCTGGCGGGCAGGCACGCTTCCAGCCTCCTCGGTCTCGGCAACGCCGCCGAACGGCAGCAGCTTGATGGAGCGAATGCGCCAGCCATAGCTCCTTGCCATGACGACATGACCCAGCTCATGCACGATCACGATCGCGAACAACGCCGCGAGTTCTGCCCAATAACCGGTTAACACGGAGGCGATCATGATGATGACGAGCAGTGGATGGATGCTTACGCTAATGCCCGCAAGCTTAATCAAACCGGATCACGTCTGTCGGGTCGACGTACTTGCCGTTCTCTTGAATGGCAAGATAGAGCAGCGCGTCCTCGCCGCCCTCGGACCTCGGCATCGCGCCGATGCGATCGCCCGCCTCGACCCAATCGCCCGGCTGCACGTCGGCTGCCGAGAGTCGGCCGTAGATGGACTTGCGTGCCGATGCATGCTGAATGACGATGTTGTAACCGGCCTTCTCGCTGCCGGCCACTTGACTGACGCGGCCGGTCTCGATAGCGCCGACGGGACCTCCCGGAGCGGCTGCGATCTCAATGCCGCCTAGCGACTCCGCGAAGGTGCGGACAACCGCTCCTCCCGCAACCGGGGCAACGACCGTCAGCTCTACCGTACCGCCCACGCGCGTGCTTTCCGTCGCATCCTCCGGCTGGCGGAAGATCGGAATGAAGCTGGGCGCGCCGCTGAACGAATCCTGGTACCACGCCGCGATCGCTCCCGTATCCAGCTGTTCCGTCAGGCCGCGCACGATGAACGTTCGAACAGGTTCGGCCCCCGGCATGTCCAATTGGAAAATCCCCCAGACGGCAGCGAATAGCGCAAGCGATGCCGCGAGCTGTATGAATAGCCCCCTCAAGAAGGAGCCCCTCCCCCGAGGCGGCGGCATCGGCCGCTCCGGCGCACCGTCTTCGCTGCGGGACCATGCCGAACGCGGCGCCCCTCCGGAATCCAGCCACTCCTTGGACTTCCGCTTCCATTCCGTCTCCGGGTCGACAGACATTACCGCTTCGCGGTATGGCCTCGAATCGCGAACGCCCCGTTCGTTTGTCCCTCCCGCCGGGACTCCTCCGGCGGCAGGAGCACCGACTTGCGCACCTGCGCCTTGCTGCTCCAATATCGATCGAATGCGATCCTCCCGCCGCGCTTTTACCCCACTGTCCCTCATCGCCGGTTCCTCCATTCCATCGTCCATTCGGTCCGCTTCTAAACCGCTAGGTTCAAGGCTTGTTTACTATCAGCCTATGATTCTTCAAGCTTGTTTATGTCGCTCGTCAGGCTTATAGTGGGACATGTAGCCATATTCCACATCCGCTCGATATAGGAGGTAACAACAACCATGCGACAATCTATTCCGCTTGCGCACCACGGCATTCCGGCGAGCCGGCTCGTGCTCGGATGCATGAGTCTCGGCGGCAGCTGGAGCGAATCCGAGCCGTACACCTCGCAGCATGTCCAAGAGACTCGGGAAGCCGTCGAGGCTGCGCTCGAGATCGGAATCAACATGTTCGACCACGCGGACATTTATAAGCGCGGCAAGTCCGAACGCGTATTCGCGGAGGTCATGAAGGAGCACCCGGGACTTCGGGAGCGCATCATTCTGCAATCGAAGGTCGGCATCCGCTTCGAACGGGGTCCCGGTCTGCCGCAGCAATTCGACTTCTCCAAGTCGCATATCCTGTCCAGCGTAGACGGCATTCTCGAACGGCTGAACGTGGACTACATCGACATTCTGCTGCTTCACCGTCCGGATGCGCTAGTCGAGCCCGAGGAGGTCGCGGAAGCGTTCGACCGCTTAACGGCAGCAGGCAAGGTACGCCATTACGGCGTATCCAACATGAGCGCCGGGCAGATCAAGCTGCTGCAGTCTTATGTGACATCGCCGCTCATTGTCAACCAGATCGAAATGAATCTCGGCCATGCGGATTGGATCGACCAAGGCGTTCAGGTGAATCAGCGAAGCAACGCGGACAGCTTCTTCCCGGAGGGGACGCTTGAATTCTGCCGCCTCTCGAACATCCAGTTGCAGGCCTGGAGCCCGCTCGCAGGTGGCATCTACTCCGGCGCTTCGCTGGAGGGGCAGCCGGAGAACGTGCGGAATACGGCAGCCCTCGTTGCCGCTATGGCCGAGCAGAAGAACACGACGCGCGAAGCGATCGTGCTGGCCTGGCTGACGCGTCATCCTGCCGGCATTCAGCCGGTAATCGGCACGATCAATCCGGAGCGCATCCGCAATTGCCGGGACGCCTTCACGCTTGAGCTGTCGCGCGACGAGTGGTACATGCTCTACGAAGCCTCCCGCGGCAAGCGGCTGTAACGGCCGTCATGTGGCTCTTTCTTGCAGCCATGTCCGCCATCGCGTTCGGCGTGCGCGGCATGCTCTACCATCACACCTCGCAGCGGCGGCTGGAGCGCAATCTGCTCTTGGCCGGCGTATTCTCGTGCGGCGCGATCCTCAGCCTGATCATCGGCCTCGCATCGGGAGACAGCTGGTCCGGCAACACGCTCGTCGGCATTCTGATGGGGTGCTGCTCCTTCATCGCGAACCTCTCGATGTTCCGTGGGTTCGCGGTCGGCAAAGCATCGGTCGTGGCCATCCTGACGGCACTGCCGCCGGTCGTCGTTGCTACGATGGCCTATATCATCTGGGGCGAGCGGCTGACGGTCTGGCAGCTGCTGTCCGTTGTCGTCATCGTATCCGGCATTCTCATCGTTCGCTACGCGAAGGAATTCTCGCTGTCGCATCTGGAGGGGGCGAAGTGGGGGCTGCTCGCGATGCTGTTCTTCGGGTTCAACGACATGTCGAGCAAGTGGTCGACGATGCTCGGCGCCGACACGTTCCCGACGTTATTCTGGATGTTCGCTACGGGAATGGTGCTGTTCCTGGCCGCATGGCGTCTCGAGCGCCGCGGCGCCGCACGGGGAGCGAGCCAGCGGGAGCCTTCGCCGGACGTTGAAGCGCAGTGGGGCAGCGGTCGAACATTCGGCGTCGGTCTCATGATCGGCACGACGAATGCAGTCGGCATGGTTCTCCTGCTGAATGCGTTCGCGATCGGCGTGACGGGGCTTGTATCGGCCGTCGTGGCGCTGAACGTGCTGCTCATCCTGCTCTATACGCGGCTCGTCGTCAAGGAGCGCTTCACCCCGCGCGAGCTCTCAGGCATGGCCCTAGCCCTAATCGGCGTCCTGCTCCTAAGAATCCTTGGTTAAACGGTTATCCATTTGCAAGAAGAACCCGCCTCCTAGGCGGGTTCTTCTTATTCTCCATCGTATTGCTAGCCCATGCACGCATGCTTGACTACACGGTTGCAGCCCAGGTCAATCGCGCGCATCCTCTCATTTTCGCAACCTAGCCACCATTTCGCCTCCTCCGCCTCCTCGCATCTTCCCAACCAAGCCACCATCTCGCCTCCTCCGCCTCCTCGCATCTTCGCAAACTAGCCCCCACCTCGTATCCCCGCATCCCTGCAACCTAGCCTCCACTCGCCACCAATTGGTGCTACAGCGAAACAATTGCGCTAATAAGGTAGCGGCAAGCGCTAATTGTATGGCCCCGGTTCTATTTTTCCTGCAATAAGGTACTTATTCGCTATTTAGCGAACGTACGTTCGCAATTTAGCGCATTTGACTCGCTATAAGCCTTAAATAGCGGAATCCAGTTAAAATTAGCGCAATCGCCTACCTTATTTGCGCAATTGCTTCGCTATCAGGAAATGAGGGCATCCCACTCACACCTAGCAACATTTCGGATTCACGGAGCGCCAATCCAGTAAAAGCAAAAAGCCGCCTTCGTCAAGAAGGCGGTTCTTCATTTTGCTAACTACATCGTGATCACAAGCGAACTACACGGAGGGGCGGTTGGGCGCGTGCATGTCTTTGTGATAGGGCCTCTGCTCATGCGCAATATTCTCTTCCGCATTGTTCGACTCGGCCCGCATCGCTTGATTGCGTTGATCCATCGATTTACCCTTCTTGCCCTTGCTCATGGTTGTCACCCCTTCGGAGATTGCGTATCACGTCTAGGGTAACCGCGGGTTTGCCGATCAATCCATCTCATATTTTTCCTGATGGGCCTTGATGCTGAACACGATCCCGATACAGAGCATGTTGAGCAGCAGCGACGTGCCGCCGTAGCTGATGAAGGGCAGCGTGATACCCGTTATCGGCATCAGGCCGATCATCATGCCGATATTCTCGAAGATCTGGAAGACGAACATCGAGACGATCCCGATGATGATATACGAGCCCTTTAGATCGTAGCATTGGAAGGCGATAATGATCATCCGGTAGATCAGCAGAAAATAGAGCAGCAGCAGCACAGCCGAGCCTTGGAAGCCGAACTCCTCGCCGATGACGACGAAGATCGAGTCCGAATACGGGTACGGGATGAACTTCCGGTTCTTGGAGTCTCCCTGCAAATACCCGTCCCCGGTGAGGCCGCCGGAGCCGATGGCGATGAGCGACTTTTGCGATTGATGCTTCGCATCGTCGGTAGCCGTCTCCGGATTGATGTACGTATTGATTCGCTCATACCAGTGATGCTTGTCCTTCTCGTCCAGGAACTGCTCGATCTCCGCGTTGAACGTATTGAACAGCGACACGAACAAGAACAGTCCGCCGACGATCAGGCCGATGCCGATCAGTACATGCGTATATTTGACGTTGCCGATCCACAGCATCCCGAGCACGATCACGACGTAGATGATGGCGTTGCCGAGATCGGGCTGAATCATGACGAGGCCGAAGGGCAGCAGCGACAAGGCCGCGACGGGCAGCAGGTCGGTTCTGAAGGAGAGGCGGTCGCCTTGCCTGCGCGCCATGACGACGGCGATCGTCAGGATGAGCAGAATCTTCATGAACTCCGCAGGCTGGAATGACAAGAGATCGCCTGGGAGGGTGAACCAACTGCGCGCGCCGTTAATTTCGTTGCCGAAAAAATAGACCAACACGAGCAGCGCGATCCCGAGTCCGTATAACAGATACCATCCCTTCAAGATCAGCTTGTAATCGATCAATGTCGAGAAGAAGATGGCGACGAATCCTGCCGCGTAGAAGATCAATTGCTTCAAATCATAGTTCACATATCCCGGGTTGCCGTACGTGGCGCTTCGTACGACGAGCGTGCTGATCGCCATGAACAGCATCAGAATGATCAGGATGCTCCAGTCTAGCTTTTTTAATTTATGAATCACGGGCCATTCATCCTATCCCGAGAAACTTGCGGAATTTCTTCATCATGCCGGAGCGGTCCTCCAGTTGCATGAGAGGCACCTTATCGCCTAGAATGCGCCGCGCGATGTTCCGGTAAGCGATCGCTGCCCGCGAGGACGGATCCATCACCGTAGGCTCGCCGGTGTTGGCGGCCTTGATGACCTTCTCGTCATCGGGCACGATGCCGAGCAGATCAATCGCGAGCACGCTGCAGATCTCGTCGATATCGAGCATCTCGCCGGATTTCATCATGTTCGGCCGAATCCGGTTAATGACGAGCCGCGCCGGAATTTGCGACTGCTCGAGCAGTCCGATGATGCGGTCGGCATCGCGTACGGCGGCATTCTCCGGCGTCGTCACCACGATCGCGCGGTCCGCGCCGGCGACGGCGTTGCGGAAGCCTTGCTCGATGCCGGCCGGGCAATCGATGATGACGAAGTCAAAATCCTTCTTCAGCTCGAGGACGATATCCTTGACCTGCTCCGGCGAGATATCATGCTTGTCCTTCGTCTGCGCCGCAGGAAGCATATACAATTCGTCGAAGCGCTTGTCTTTGACGAGCGCTTGCGGCAACCTGCAGCGGCCTTGAGCCACGTCAATCAAGTCATAGATGATGCGGTTCTCCAAGCCCATGACGACATCCAGGTTGCGCAGTCCGATATCCGTATCGACCATGCAGACCTTTTTGCCGTGCAGCGCTAGAGCCGTGCCGATATTAGCCGAGCTGGTCGTCTTGCCGACGCCGCCCTTACCCGATGTTACGACGATCGCTTCTCCCATCTTCTACACCCCTTTGAACACAATCGGATCTTTACGAATGCGGTATAATTGCGATATTTTATCGATATTCATATGGTCGCCTTCCAGATAAGCGAACTCCATCAGCGTATCGCCGGTCATCCATTCGTCAGGCGGACGGCTGATCACTTCCGCAATCCTCAGCTGCGTAGGACGCAGCAGCGACGAGACGATGATCGCGTCCTTGCGTCCTTCCGTGCCAGCATGCGCGATTCCCCGAAGCGACCCGAGCACGTAGATATCGCCCGTGCAGCGAATCGTCCCGCCCGGATTCAGATCGCCCATCAAGAGCAGGTGACCCCGATGCTCAACGGTCTGTCCGGATCGAATAACCCCTGTGATCGTCTTCAGTATATCCTTCTCCGGGACCGCGTCTTCCGCGGCAACGGGATCGGATTCAACCGATTGCACCAGCAGGTTGCCTCGCCTTCTGATCGCCGTAACGAGCTGCTCCTTCTCCTCGTCTGACGCTTGCCTGGCACCGAGTTTGACATGGACATGCACGAGCGGACCGGTGAGCAGCTGCTGGTGCGACGTCTCCAGTTTGTAGTGAAGCTCGCTTAGCAGTACATCGAATTCGCACTCGTCGTCGAGCAGGAACACAAGACCCTCTTTGACGCCTTTGATTGTAATATGTTGTTTGTCGGTCAAGCCGTTCCCCCCTCTACCCCATATCATACCATTCCATTCCCAACCATCATTCTCCTGCAAGGGCCGCTTGTGAACATGATGCGGATGCTTACGGAGCATAATCGGCTTCGAATCTTGAACGCTGGCCGTTCCTTGCGGTGCTCACGTAGGTTGTGCCTACGCTCCGCTCCTCAGTACCTGCCATCGTCCAACCTTCTCGATGCTGACAAGCGGCCATTTGAAAGGAAACGTAGGGCTATTCCCGACTGACTATTCCTCGTCTTCGGAGACGGGTTTGGCGGCGCCTTCTAGCAGTTTGCGGGCAGGAATGTAGACCGCGAGCGCGAATCCGAGCTGCAGGAACAGGCTCGGAAGAATCGAATCCATCAGCACGTATGTATAAGTATCAGCCGTGACCCGGAAGGCGCGGTAGATCATATAGACGACGCTGTCGTACAGCAGATAGGCAAGTCCGATGACGGACAGCGCCAGCAGCAGCGGGCTGCGCTTGCGCTCGAGCAGCAGTCCCGTGACGTAGCCGCACAATCCCATCGCGAACGTATGGACGCCGATCATATGGCCGTAGAATACGATGTCCTGCAGCAGGCCGAAGCTTAAGCCGAGCACAAGCGCGGCATGGCGGCCGGTATACAAGGCGGAGTAGAGAACGAAGATGAATGTAAAATGAGGCACGACACGGCCATACCATTCAATCGGCACCAGCCACGGAACGATAGTCGTCTCTACGATGAATGCGAGGAACATGCAGCCGACAGCGATCCGCATGTTCATTCGTTCGTCCCCTCGACAACCGGAGGCACGACGACGAATACCTCTGTCAGCTTCTCGAAGCGGGCAGCCGGCTTGATCGTCGCCGTATGCGTCAGCCCGAAGTCGCCGACCTGCTTGGATTCCACCGTACCGATGACCAGACCGAACGGGAATACGTAGCCGTAACCCGACGAGATGACCTGATCGCCTTCCTTAAGCGGATCGTTCTCCGGTATTTTGCTCATGCGCAGCATGCCGGTGGTGCTGTCGTAATGGTCCACGATGCCGAAAGATTCCTCTTCCTTGCCGATTGCCGTAGCGGCAATCGCCTTGGCATTCAAGGACGCTTCGTTCAGCTGCGTAATCGGCATAACGGTCGAGTACAGCGGGAAGACGTTGCTTACGAGTCCGACAAGCCCTAACTCCGTGACAACGGCCATATCCGGCTTGATGCCGTCGGTTGAGCCTACATTGATCTTTAACGTCGGATTGAGCGGGTCCTGACTCGTCGCGACGACATGCGCGATCACGTATTTATAATCGAAAATCCGTTTTTGCCGTTCCGTAAACTCAAAATAGGTCTTAAGCCGCTCATTCTCCAATTGAATGCGGTTGTACGTCACGCGGTCGCGCGCATACCTGGCCGCCGTCGTGCGCAGCACTTCATTCTCCTGATAGATTTCACGCATGTTGCGAATATCCTCAAACAAGCCCGCCATATAACCAGCGGGCTTGTAGAACCATTGCTGCACGAAAGTAACCGAATCGCCGATGAAATTTTCCGGCCAGGATAGCCGATCGCGCTGTCCGAGCGTGAAGCCCATGACGGCGATGAAGAGGATCAGCGCGATCATGAGCGCGAACAGTCGCTTGTTACGAAATAATCTGAACAGTTCGTTCACCCGCCTAGCTATCTATCGTTTGCGCGACGTAGCGCCGCCTCTAGTCTTGAACAAGTGAATGTTCTCGAGCGCCCGGCCGGTGCCGATCGCTACGCAATCAAGCGGATTCTCCGCCACGATGACGGGCATGCCGGTCTCTCTGGAGAGCAGCTTGTCCAGGTTGCGGAGCAAGCCCCCGCCGCCGGTCAGCACGATGCCCCGGTCCATGATGTCTGCCGACAGCTCGGGCGGACACTTCTCCAACGTCACCTTCACCGCGTCCACGATCGCGTTCACGGTATCCGTCAACGCTTCCGTAATCTCGTCCGACGTAATCGGAATCGTCTTCGGCAGGCCCGTGACCAGGTCGCGTCCCCGAATCTCGGTCTTCTCCGTCTTGTCGAGCGGGAGCGCCGAACCGATATCCATCTTCAGCTGCTCGGACGTCCGTTCGCCGATCATCAGGTTGTACATCCGCTTAATGTACTGAATGATCGCTTCGTCGATCTCGTCGCCGGCCACCCGGATCGAACGGCTCGTCACGATGCCGCCGAGCGAGATGACGGCAACCTCCGTCGTCCCCCCGCCGATATCGACGACCATGCTGCCTGTCGGCTCCCATACGGGCAGGTCAGCGCCGATCGCGGCCGCGAACGGTTCCTCGATCGTGTAGGCTTCGCGCGCGCCGGCCTGCTTCGTGGCATCCTCAACCGCGCGCTTCTCGACCGCGGTGATGCCGGAAGGCACGCATACCATCACGTTCGGGTGACGCGGGAATAAGGAACGCTGCTTCTGTGCCTGGCGGATGAAATATTTGATCATCGTCGCCGTCGTCTCGAAATCCGCAATGACGCCGTCGCGCATCGGACGAACCGCACGGATGTTGCCCGGCGTTCTGCCGATCATTTTTTTCGCCTGCTCGCCTACCGCTTCGATTGTCTTCGTATCTGTACGCAGGGCCACCACGGAAGGCTCCCTGACGACGATTCCTTTGCCTCTCACGTAGACAAGGGTATTCGCTGTGCCCAGATCGATACCCAGATCCTTCGTAAACCCACCAAACATAATTGTACTCCCTTCTTTCGTAAAAAACATATCTTGCAACTTATGTGCAATCTCATTGTTCGCGTTCTACCCTTATTCCAAAAGGTCGGTTGTTAGCGCCGAGAAGGTTGGACGATAGTAGAAAATGAGGAGCGGAGTGTAGTCTAAGCTACATGAGCACCGGA
>JAEWJS010000085.1 GCA_023386495.1 Bacillota bacterium
GCAGCCGAGGCAGCCACCACCAGCACCATGCCGATGCCGTTGTTGAAGGTGCGGTTCATCTCGTGGTCGGAGATGCCGGCCACCTGCTGCAGCCAGGCGAACAGCTCGCTGCGCGGCCAGCTGCCGGCTTTCAGGTGGGCGGCGGCGCCTTTGGGCAGCACGCGCGGGATGTTCTCCAGCAGGCCGCCCCCGGTGATGTGGGCCAGCGCCTTGATCGGGTGCTGGGCCAGCGCGGCGAGCACCGGCTTGACGTACAGCCGCGTGGGCGCCATCACCGCTTCGCGGAACGGCCGGCCGTCCAACGTGGCGGGGAGATTGCCGCCAGCCCGCTCGATGCACTTGCGAACCAGGGAGAAGCCGTTCGAATGCACGCCGCTGGAGGCCAGGCCCAGCACCACGTCACCCGGCTTCACGTCCGCGCCGGTGAGGATCTTGGACTTCTCCACCGCGCCCACGGCGAAGCCGGCCAGGTCGTATTCGCCCGGCGGGTACATGCCGGGCATCTCGGCCGTCTCGCCGCCGATCAGGGCGCAGCCGGACTCGGCACAGCCGTCCGCGATGCCCTTGACGATCGCTTCGATCCGCTCAGGCACGACCTTGTCGCAAGCCAGGTAATCGAGGAAGAACAGCGGTTCCGCGCCGGATACGACGATGTCGTTCACGCACATGGCGACGGCGTCGATGCCGATCGTATCATGCTTATCCATCGCGAAGGCCAGCTTCAGCTTCGTGCCGACGCCGTCCGTACCGGAGACGAGCACGGGCTCCTCGTACTTGTCCTTGTTCAAGCCGAACAATCCGCCGAAGCCGCCGAGGCCGCTCAGCACTTCCGGGCGCATCGTGCGCTGCACGTGCTTCTTCATCCGTTCGACCGCTTCGTTGCCTGCCGCGATATCGACGCCTGCTTGTTTGTACGCTTCTGACACTTGGGTCACTCCTTCGTTCATATAGGTTCAACTCGCACGAGGCGCCGTAGTTGACCGCGCTCGCTCGTACTCGGACGCCTCTTGCCGCTCTTCGCTGGCTCCATGCTCTGGCGCCTCTTGCCGCTCGTCACTGGGCGCCGTGGTGCAAATTGCGAAGAATTTGCGCTAATAAGGATGGCGTATGGCGCTAATCCCAGCCGTACAGGTAGGTTTCAGCTAGACCAGACATCGATATGCGCTAAATAGCGCATATCCGTTCGCTATTTAGCGAATTCGCTGCCTTATGAGGTAGTTTGGGAGGAAATCCCCGACAATTAGCGCAGTTCCATGCCTTATTAGCGCAATCGCTTCGCTATGCGTTAATTCGGCTCAATATGATGCCCATTAATAGGCTCGTATGCCTGTATGCTGCCCAGGGCAGACTAGCTTGCCAAGCCAGCACCAGTCTCCTGGGCCGCTCGCACAAGTAAGCCTGCCACAGCCACAGCCACAGCTTAAGCAACTGCGCTGCGCCAATCTAGCAGTTGCAGCTCTTCTCCGACGTGAAGTCGACCGGCGTCGGGTAATCGTTGTCGAAGCAGGCCATGCATAGGCCGCGGTTGAATTCCCCGTCATTGCCGCCCACCGCGTCAATGAAGCCGTCGTTGCTGAGGAACGAGAGCGAGTCGGCGTTGATCGCTTGCCGGATCTCCTCGACCGTCTTGGACGAGGCGATCAGCTCCTTGCGGTCCGGCGTGTCGATGCCGTAGTAGCAAGGATTCGCGAACGGCGGCGACGTAATCTTCACGTGCACCTCGGTTGCGCCCGCCTCGCGCAGCAGATTGACGATCCGCCGCGATGTCGTGCCGCGCACGATTGAGTCG
Organism: Bacillota bacterium; assembly: GCA_023386495.1. Lineage (GTDB taxonomy): Bacteria > Bacillota > Bacilli > Paenibacillales > Paenibacillaceae > Paenibacillus_I. The sequence goes on from JAEWJS010000085.1 coordinate 1,790, forward strand.
TCGATCATAACGACGCGCTTGCCTTCGACGACCTTGCGAACCGCGGACAGCTTCATCTTGACGCCCTTCTCGCGCAGCTCCTGCGACGGCTGGATGAACGTCCGTCCCGTGTACTTGTTCTTGATCAGGCCAAGCTCGTACGGGATACCCGTCTGCTCCGCATAACCGATCGCGGCCGAGATGCTCGAGTCCGGCACGCCGGTGACGACGTCGGCGTCCGCGAACGATTCGATCGCGAGCCGGCTGCCCATCCGCTTGCGCGCGGAGTGCAGGTTGATGCCGTTAATGTCCGAGTCCGGACGCGCGAAGTAGATGTACTCCATCGCGCAGGTCGCGCGGCGCTCGAGCGGCGCGAACCGCTCGATCCGCATCTCCGAGTCGCCGTCGAACACGAGCAGCTCGCCCGGCTGAATGTCGCGCTCGTACTCCGCGCCGATCGTCTCGAGCGCGCAGGTCTCCGACGCGAACACGTAGCCGCCTTCGAGGCGTCCCATAGAGAGCGGACGCAGGCCGTGCGGATCGCTCGCAACGAGCAGCTTGTCGTTCGTCATGATCAGGAACGCGAAGCCCCCGATCACCCGCTGCAGCGCTTCCTTCGCCGCCGTCACGAAGTCCTTCGGCGACCGCGCGATCAGATGCGCGATAACTTCGGTATCGCTCGTCGTCTGGAAGATCGACCCGGCCGCCTCGAGCTCGCGCCGAATCTCGGGCGCGTTCACGAGGTTGCCGTTCGTCGCGACCGCCAGATCGCCGTCGCGGTACTTGAACACGAGCGGCTGCGCGTTAGCCAAGCCGCTGCCGCCGGACGTCGAATACCGGACGTGTCCGATCGACCGATCGCCCTTCAGCCCGTCGAGCTGGTCCTTCGTGAACACTTCCTTCACGAGGCCCATGCCGCGGTGGTAAGCGAAGGAGCCCGGCTCGCCGGAATCGACCGTCGCGATGCCGCAGCTCTCCTCGCCGCGGTGCTGCAGCGCATGCAGTCCGTAATAAGACAGCGATGCCGCGTCCGGGATGCCGTACACCCCGAACACGCCGCATTCTTCCTTCAATTTGTCGAAGATGTCGTCCCGGCCCAGCCCCTCGTTATAGTGGCCGCCTCGGGCGTTCCACAGCTCTGCGAGCTGCTTCACTTCATCAGACATGGAATCGCATCCTTCCAGACCTTCTCCAGTTGTTCGACCGGCGAAGCGATGCCGGCCTTGCCGTTCACGTTAATGGTCAGGCTGCTGCCTCCGACAGTTCCAAGCTCCACGCTCGCCACACCGCGCTCAGCCAGCAAGGACTTCAAAGCCGCCGCTTGCTCCGGCTTCGCCGACAGCAGAATGCGCGACTGCGATTCGCTGAACAGCGCGTGATCCGCGCGCAGCGCCGTCTCCACGTTCACGACAGCGCCCAGTCCGCCGCCGCTGATGCACGATTCCGCCAATGCGACTGCGAGTCCGCCTTCGGACAGGTCATGCGCCGAAGCGACCAAACCGCCTTGGATCGCGCTCAGCACGCCGTCGAGCACTTTCTTCTCAAGCGCAAGATCAATCGCCGGCGGACGGCCTTCCGTCTTACCGAGCACCGCGTATTGCAGCTCGCTGCCGCCCAGCTCCGCCTTCGTCTCGCCGCCGACCAAGACAATCACGTCGCCCTCGGCCTTGAAGCCTTGCGTCGTGATATGCGCCGTGTCGTGCACGAGTCCGACCATGCCGATGACCGGCGTCGGGTAGATCGCGCCTTTGGCGTTCTCGTTGTACAGCGAGACGTTGCCGCCGATAACCGGCGTGTCGAGCACGCGGCAGGCTTCGGACATGCCGTCCGTCGACTTCTCGATCTGCCAGAACACTTCCGGCTTCTCCGGGCTGCCGAAGTTCAGGTTATCCGTGATCGCCAGCGGCTCTGCGCCGGAGCAGACGATGTTGCGCGCCGCTTCCGCGACCGCGATCCGTCCGCCGACCTCCGGATCCAAGTATACGTAACGTCCGTTGCAGTCCGTCGTCATGGCGAGACCTTTGCGCGTCCCGCGGATCGTCACGACTGCAGCATCCGAACCCGGCTGAACCGCCGTGCTCGTGCGGACCATATAGTCATATTGGTTGTAGACCCATTCCTTGCTCGCCACCGTCGGGGAGGCCAGCACTTGCTTCAGCGCGCCTGTCAGGTCGGTGATCTCAGGGAATGCACCCGTATCGACCGCCGCGTTCTCCGCATAATAAGCAGGCTCCGCAGACGGCTTGTTATAGACCGGGCACTCGTCGACGAGCGCCTTGACCGGCATATCGGCCACTTGCTCGCCCTTGTGGAACAGGCGGAGACGGCCGTCGTCCGTGACTTTGCCGACCTTCGCGCAGATAACGCCCCACCGTTCGAAAATCTCCCGCGCCTGCGCCTCATGCTGCGGTTCGATAACGAACAGCATGCGCTCCTGCGACTCGGACAGCATCATCTCGTACGGCGTCATGCCGGACTCGCGCTGCGGCACCTCGTCGAGGTACAGCTCCAGGCCGTTGCCTGCCTTGGACGCCATCTCTGCGCTCGAGCAGGTCAGCCCTGCAGCGCCCATGTCCTGGATGCCCAATACGATGCCGGATGCGATCAGCTCAAGCGTCGCTTCCATGACGAGCTTTTCCATGAATGGGTCGCCGACTTGGACTGCCGTACGCTTCTCTTCGGACTCCTCGGACAGCTCGACCGACGCGAACGTCGCGCCGTGGATACCGTCGCGGCCCGTTGCCGGACCGACGTAGAATACCGGGGTGCCGACGCCCTTCGCCACGCCGCGCTGGATCTGATCGTGATCGATCAAGCCGACGCACATCGCGTTGACGAGCGGGTTGCCTTCATAGCTCTCGTCGAACATGACTTCGCCCGCGACCGTCGGGATGCCGATGCAGTTGCCGTAGCCGGCGATGCCGGAGACAACATGTTCGAATAGGTACTTCACGCGCGGGTTATCGAGCTTCCCGAAGCGAAGCGAGTTGAGCAGCGCGACCGGACGAGCCCCCATGGAGAAAATATCGCGAATAATGCCGCCAACCCCCGTTGCCGCGCCTTGGTATGGCTCGACCGCGGACGGATGGTTATGGGACTCGATTTTGAACACGACCGCTTGGTTGTCGCCGATGTCGACGATGCCCGCGCCTTCGCCCGGTCCCATCAGGACGCGAGGCCCGTCAACCGGGAACTTGCGCAGGACAGGCTTCGAGTTCTTGTAGGCGCAGTGCTCGGACCACATGACGCTGAATACGCCGATCTCGGTGTAGTTCGGCTTGCGGCCGAGGAACCCGCAGATGAGCTCGAATTCGTAATCGGACACGCCGAATTGTTGATAGATCTTCTGGTCGGCGATTTGCTCTACCGTTGGTTCCTTAGCCGTTAACTGCTGCGCCATGCTGTTCCCTCCATGCGTTCAAGATCGATGTAAACATGCGTTTGCCGTCTTCCGAGCCGAGGATCTGGTCGACCGCGCGTTCCGGATGCGGCATCATGCCAACTACGTTGCCCTTCTCATTGCAGATGCCCGCGATATCGTTAACCGAGCCGTTCGGGTTCGCGCCCGCCTTGTAGCGGAACACGACCTGGTTGTTCGACTCGAGCTTGTTCAACGTCTCTTCGTCGCAGTAGTAGTTGCCTTCGCCGTGCGCGATCGGAATGTCGATGATCTCGCCCTTCCGGTACTGCGTCGTGAACGGCGTCTCGTTGTTCACCACCTCGAGCAGCGCCGAATGGCAGCGGAACTTAAGGTTCGTGTTGCGGAGCAGCGCGCCTGGGAGCAGCCCCGCTTCGGTCAGGATCTGGAAGCCGTTGCAGATGCCAAGCACGTACTTGCCGGCTTCGGCAGCCTTCGCGACCTCGGCCATGACCGGCGCGAATTGCGCGATGGCGCCGCAGCGCAGGTAGTCGCCGTACGAGAAACCGCCCGGCACGATGATGCAGTCGTAAGCGGACAGATCGGTTGCGGAATGCCAGACGTAGTCGACCTCTTGGCCGATCGTGTCCTCTACGGCCTTGTAGCAATCGATGTCACAGTTGGAGCCAGGGAATACGAGTACCGCGAATTTCATCGTCATTAGCCCTCCAGTTCGAAGCGGTAGTCTTCGACGACCGTGTTCGCCAGCAGCTTCTCGCACATCGCCTTCAGGCGTGCTTCGGCTTCCGCGCGGTCCGTCGTGTCGAGCTCAAGCTCCAAGTACTTGCCGATGCGCACCTTGCCGACTTCATCGAAGCCCATCGAATGAAGCGCGCCTTGCACTGCCGTTCCCTGCGGATCCAATACGTTCTGCTTGATTGTGACATATACCGTTGCTTTCATCGTCTAACCTGCCTCCTATTAGGGACCGCTTGTGATCGCGAAGTATGGCTTCGAAGCCTACTCGACGTCGAATCTTGAACGCTGGCGAAAGTTCCGGTGCTCATGTAGCTTAGACTACACTGCGCTCCTCACTCTCTACCATCGTCCAACCTTCTCGGCGCTGACAACCGGTCATTTTTAAATTTTATGGGATGAATAATTGCTAGGGTGAACATTTAGCTGCATTTCCTCCCACTAATTTTGCTCATCTATCCCCTGCCGGGGATTAGTGTAGAAAAGTACAACTAAATTCGTGCATTCGGGGCGTTTCGGGCGTAACCGTCGTAAATAGATGTACCTTTTCCCACTAAACTTGCCAAACCCGCAAAAAGCCGATAATTAGTTGTACGTTTTACCGTTATTCACGCGCTGGCCCGCCCAGTCATGCATCGTGCATCAGGTAGAGCTGCATTCGTCAGCGGGAGCGCTCGATATGCCGAGCCTGCGGTCCGCCCCGTCGTGCATCATGCTCCTGGTGGAGCGCTCTATACCAAGCTTGCGCCCGTCAGGCGCTGGTAGATGTCCAAGTACCGGCGCGTAGTCTCTTCGACGACGAGCTCCGGCAGCGGGTCCGGCTTGCTGTTCTTGTCCCAGTCGCTGCCTGCCAGGTACGTGCGCACCGGCTCCTTGTCCATGCTGTCGATCTCGATGTCGAGCGCGTAGCTTTCCTTGGCCCAGAAGCGCGAGGAGTCCGGCGTGAAAATCTCGTCGATCAAGATCACCTTGCCGTCGATCAGCCCGAACTCGAACTTGCAGTCCGCCAGGATGATGCCCTTCTCCTCGCACACGCCGCGCGCGTAATCGTACAGCCGGATGCTGCGGTCCTTCAGTTCCTCCGCCAGCTCGCGGCCCACCATTTCGGCCATCCGCTCGAACGGAATGTCCTCATCGTGGCCGACGTCGTTCTTCGCCGCCGGCGTGAAGATCGGCGCCTCGAAGCGCTCGTTCTTCCGGAGTCCCTCGCGAAGCGCAATCCCGTTGATCGCCTGCGTGTCCTTGTACTGCCGCCAGCCGCCGCCCGTAATGTAGCCCCGCACGACGCACTCGATGTCGACCCGCTCCGCCTTCTTCGTCACCATGATCCGGTCCTTCAGCGCTTCCGGGTCGCGGATGACCGCGCCTAATCGGGCAACGTCCGTGTGAACGACATGGTTCGGCTGGATGGACGCCGTCTGCTCGAACCAGTATGCGCTCAAGCGGTTCAGCACGTTCCCCTTCTCGGGAACGGCCGGGTCCAGCACGTAGTCGAACGCGGAGATTCGGTCCGTCACGACGATCAAGTAATGCTCGCCGAGGTCGTAGAGCTCGCGAACCTTCCCTTTGTAGAGCAGCGGGGCATCGATCAGATCCGCCGCAGTGGACAATGCTTGCCGTGTCGCCAACGTAGTCAGCCTCCTATTCGCTCAAGCCCAGATTACGGAATATCGTATCGACATGCTTCAGATGCCATGCCGGGTTGAAGCAATCGTCCAGCTCTTCCGCGGACAGCACGTTCGTGATCTCCGGCGTCTCCGCGATAATGTCGCGGAATTGGCGCTGCGTCTCCCAAGCTTGCATCGCGCGCGGCTGTACCGTATCGTACGCCTCTTCGCGGCTGAAGCCTTTGTCGATCAGCTTCGTCATGACGCGGCCGGAGAACGGCACGCCGTACGTGCGCTGCATGTTGCGCTTCATGTTCTCCGGGAACACTTGCAGGTTCTTGATAATGTTGCCCAATCGGTTCAGCATATAGTTCAGGAGCATCGTCGCATCCGGCAAAATCACCCGCTCAACCGAAGAGTGGCTGATATCCCGTTCATGCCAGAGCGTCACGTTCTCGTAGGCGGAGATCATGTGGCCGCGGATGACGCGCGCCAGGCCCGAGATGTTCTCGCAGCCGATCGGGTTGCGCTTGTGCGGCATCGCCGACGAGCCCTTCTGGCCCTTCGCGAACGGCTCTTCCACCTCGCGGAATTCGCTCTTCTGCAGGGCGCGGATCTCCGTCGCGAACTTGTCGAGCGACGTTGCGATCAGCGCCAGCGTCGCCATGTACTCCGCGTGACGGTCGCGCTGCAGCGTCTGCGTCGAGATCGGCGCAGGCTTCGTGCCGAGCTTCTCGCAGACGAACCGCTCGACGAACGGGTCGATGTTGGCGTACGTGCCGACCGCGCCGGAGATCTTACCGAACTGCACGCCGTCTGCCGCATGCTCGAAACGCTCAAGGTTACGCTTCATTTCCTCGTACCAGAGCGCCATTTTCAGACCGAAGGTCGTAGGCTCCGCATGTACGCCATGCGTCCGACCCATCATCGGCGTGTCCTTGTAGGCAATCGCCTGGTTCTTCAGGATGTCGATGAAGTTCGTCACGTCGCGACGTAAAATCTCGTTCGCCTGACGCAGCAGGTAGCCGAGCGCCGTGTCGACAACGTCCGTCGATGTGAGGCCGTAGTGCACCCACTTGCGCTCCGGGCCGACCGTCTCGGATACGGCACGCGTGAACGCGATCACGTCATGGCGCGTCTCCTGCTCGATCTCGTAGATCCGGTCGATATCGAAGCTCGCCTTCGCACGAAGCGCCTCAACGTCTTCCTTCGGGATGACGCCGAGCTCTACCCAAGCCTCGCACGCGCAGAGCTCCACCTCGAGCCATGCCTTGAACTTGTTCTCTTCGGTCCAGATGGCCCGCATTTCCGGCCTGCTATAACGTTCCAACATCGTGTTAGTCCCTCCAAATATTCGTATCGGCGATCCAGGCCAGCGCATCGTCGGTTGTCGCCGCGAGCACGTTCACATGGCCCATCTTCCGTTTGATCTTCGCTTCGGTCTTGCCATATAGATGAAGCTTCGGCGCGACGCCGAGCTTCGCTGCCGTCTCGTCGTCCTGCGCGAACCGCTGGATGATCGGCTCGACATGCTCGCCGAGCACGTTCACCATGACGACCGGCGTCATGAGCGCCGTGTCGCCGAGCGGCAGGTTGCATACCGCCCGTACATGCTGCTCGAACTGCGACGTCCGGCACGCTTCCATCGTGTAATGCCCGCTGTTATGCGGACGCGGCGCCAGCTCGTTCACGTACAGGCCGTGCTCGGCCGACCAGAACAGCTCGACGGCGAGCAGGCCGACCGCTCCCATGCTGTCGGCGATGCGTGCCGCCAGCTTCTCAGCCTCTTCGAGTACCGCTTGCGGCACCCGCGCCGGCACGATGGACAGGTGCAGAATGTTGTCCACGTGGACGTTCTCGGAGACCGGGAACGTCTTCGTCTCGCCGCGCGGGCTGCGCGCCGCGATGACCGACAGCTCCTTGTCGAAGCGGATGAACTGCTCCAGTACGAGCTCGACGCCTGCCCGGCTGAGCGTCTCGAACGCCTCGCCGATCTCGGCTTCGCTGCGGATCACCCACTGGCCCTTGCCGTCGTAGCCGCCCATCGCGGTCTTCAGCACGCAAGGGAGGCCGAAGCGGCGCACCGCTTCGCGCAGCTCGTCCGCGCTTGCGATCTCTGCGTAAGGCGCGACGCGCACGCCTGCCGCTTCGATCGCCCGCTTCTCGCGCAGCCGATGCTGCGTCGTATACAGCAGCGTGCTGCCCTGCGGCACGTACGACTCCGCCATCAGCATCGCGGCCACGCCGGCGTCCACGTTCTCGAACTCGTACGTGATGACGTCCGAGCGCTGCGCGAGCTCGCGCGCAGCCGCGTAATCGTCGTAGGCCGCGACGATCTGGTCGGCCACATGGCCGCACGGCGCGTCTTCGGCGGGATCGAGCGCGATGAAGCGGTAGCCCATCGCGCTGCCCGCGAGCGCCATCATGCGGCCGAGCTGGCCGCCGCCGAGAATGCCGATCGTGCTGCCCGGCAGAATTGTCCGCGCCTCGCTGCGCTGCGGCGCGCTTCCGTCAGCCATGCCGCTCGTCATAGCGCGTCACTGCTCGCGAGCACCTCGCGCTCGATGCGCTGGCGCCGCGCTTCCGCGCGTGCTTGCACTTCGGGATCGAATGCGCCGATAATCTGCGCAGCCAGCAGGCCGGCGTTCGTGCCGCCTGCGTTGCCGATCGCCACCGTGGCGACCGGGATGCCGCCCGGCATCTGCACGATCGACAGCAGCGAGTCGAGCCCGTTCAAGTTCGAAGACTTGACGGGCACACCGATGACCGGCAGCATCGTCTTCGCCGCGACCATGCCCGGCAGATGCGCCGCGCCGCCTGCGCCTGCGATGATGACCTTCAGGCCGCGCGCTGCGGCTGTCTCTGCATACTCGAACATCAGATCCGGCGTGCGGTGCGCGGAGACGACCTTCTTCTCGTACGGAATCTGCAGCTCCTCCAGCACGTCGCACGCTAACTTCATCGTGTCCCAATCGGACTTGCTGCCCATAATGACGCCTACAACAGCTGACATGTCGATACCTGCCTTCTACTATAAGATAACCCTCATGTACCGAGGGGCTTGCATACATCAGGTAAGCTCACGCAAAAAGTCCGCCGAAGCATGCTCGATCGAGCGTGCAAGATAGGCGGACGAGAGCCGGCAAGAATCTGCTGCGAGCCCCAACGAAGGGGCAATAAGACAGCAGAAGGCTGCCTCTTGAAGAGACAACCTGATTCTTGAATGCCTGGCTCGTAGTCCGAAAATTTAAGGTTCTCGGGTAGATACTGCCGGGCCTTATCCCCGGTGATATACGAGTGCAGCTTTCCATGCGAAATGACCTTCTTTAGTGTACCAACCCTTACACGCACTGTCAACCGAAAGGCGAACATTATAGGATGGCAAAACCCGAATGTTCGCGTTTTTGCAGATTGTTCGGGATAACGGGCATTCGTCCAATCGCAAGTCTCGGCACTCGGCATATACCTATGAGTATTACATGCATGTGAGGAGGTTATCACTTGTCGTTTCCAAGCAACCTGTCGGCTTGGTCCCCTGTCATACTCGCTGGCGCCGTAATCGGAGACCCCACCGGCGACATCTCTCCCGCTCCGACGGACATCGTCGGATCGGCTGCGTTTCCGGCTTCCTATTTCGCCTACGACGGCACGAACATTTACTTTCGGCTGCGCCTAAATGGTGACCCGCGCTTCAAGTCCGGATTCCAGAACTTCGCATGGGGCGTCTTAATCGATACCGACGGCGTGCCTTCAACCTACGAATGGGTGCTGGCCGTCAACGGCAACAACAACCAGCTTGACCTCATCGCGAATACCGTTAAGATTCCCAACAACTTCAATGATCAAGCAGAAGGCACGGACGGCTCGGGCAGGCCGAACTTCAGCCAACCGATCGTCAATTTCGACATCGCCAGGGCATCTGTCGCAGAGGATGGCTCCTCCTTCGGCGGCGGCTCCAATTATTTCCTTGATTTTCTCATCCCGGCCTCCGTCTTGTTCGCCAATCTCGGGATCAACGCGAATTCCCGTCTTCGCTTCCTCTTCTTCACCTCTACGAACAGCAATAATTATAACAAAGACAACATTCTAAGCTCGACATTGACGCTCAGCGGGGCATTCTCCGATCCAACGACGCCGAACGAGTCCGATGTGCGTGCGAAGCTGTCCGTGATGCAGACCGTTGAACCTCCCGCGGTGTCGACCGGGGCGCCGACCACATTCAGCGGCACCATTACCGTACGCAACGAGGGCCGGGGTGAGGCGACGACCGTCTTCGCGAGGACGCCATTCGCGGTCGACAATATCGCCAGCTTCCGGGTGACTAGCAATAGCATAGGGACCTTCGCGTTCAGCGCAACGCAGAAGACGCTGACCTGGAATATCGGCAATCTCGCAGCCGGCGCGACTGCCGAGCTTACGTATGAGCTTCAGGGCACGTATGTGACATCGGGGACTCGCCCGTTCGACACGGTCACCGTGACCGGAGCGGATCGGACCACGGGCAGCACGCTGACGCCGGTTACGGCCAGTGCGACCGTCACCGTGAACGGTCAGGGCAGCTTATCCGGAACCGTGCTTGACAAGTCTACAGGACTGCCGATCGTCGGCATTGCGGTTCAGGCTTACGCGCTGCCGGCGGGCACCTTGGCAGGATCGACGGCTAGCGGCGCCGGCGGCTTGTTCTCGATCGGCAGTCTTCCGCCGGGCCAATATCGACTCGACTTGTCCGGCCCCGGATATCAGCCGGTCTCCATTAACGCGACCGTGATCAGCGACCAGACGACGGCGGTGAATGTCCTGCTTCAGCCGACGCCTGCCGTCGTGCAGGGCAACGTCACGGCATCCGGCACAGGCACCCCGATCATCGGCGCAACCGTGCGCATTACGAATGCAGCCGGCGCGGACATCGCCTCCGTCGTCACGGACGCGAACGGTTTTTACGCAGTCGGCACGCTCCCCCCTGGCACGTACCGCGTCAGCGTCGCCGCCTCAGGCTACCAGCTGGTGAATCTGCCCGTCACGCTGGCGGCAGGAGAGACGCGCGTGCTGAATGCCGCCCTGTCTCCCTCGCCGTCGACGGTTGCAGGCGTCGTCAGCTCGACAGCCGGAGCACCGATCGCGGGCGCGACGGTCGACGTGCTCGATAACCGTGCCAATCTGATCGTCAGCACGACTGCCGGACCGGACGGCAGCTTCCTCATCGATAGCCTAGCCCCGGCCACGAACAACCGGCTGCGCGTCTCGGCTCCCGGATTCGAGACGATCATCCTGGGATTCCAGACAACTCCCGGCCAGACGACGACCGTCAATCCGCTCTTGTCCCCGCTTAGCGGCGAAATTGTCGGCACGGTGACCGACGGAGAGAACGGCGGGCCGCTTGCAGAGGCGAGCATACGAGTGTTCAACGCCGAAGGGCTGGCTATCCGCACCGCGACAAGCGCCGCGGACGGCAGCTTCGCGATTCCCTCGCTCTCGCCGGGATCATACACGCTCGTCGTAACCGACGAAGGCTATGCCCAGCGATCGATCAGCGCCATCGTGACGCCTGGCGGCACGGCGACGGTATTCGTCGCGCTGCTGCGGCTGGCCGGTGCCATCGAGGGCACTGTCCTGGACGAGAACGGCCTGCCGCTGGCCGACGCAACCGTTCGCATCTTCTCGAATAACATCGTCGTGTCGCGCGTGTTCACCGATGAGAACGGCCACTACCTGGTGCCGAATCTCGCAGCAGGCAACTACCTCGTCTCGGTCCGCCTGAACAATTACGGCGGGCAGAATCTCGGCGCCTATGTCGAGCCCGGCCAGACGACCGCGGTTTCTTTTCGCTTGAGCCTCCTGTCGGGCACGGTCAGCGGCACCGTCGTTGACGCGGACACTGGCGTCCCCATCCCGGGAGCGCTCATCGCGATTCAGCTGAACGAGAATGGCGGCGGCATCCTGCTCGTGCGGGTTATCGCGGATTCGGAAGGCCGCTATATCGCTAACGCCCTTCACCCCGGAAGCTACATGATTAGCGTAACGGCGGGCGGTTATCAGAACCAATTCGCAGGCGTCGAGATTACGCCGGACGCGACGACCGAGCAGTCATTCTCACTGCAAGGCAGTCCAGGCGCGATCCACGGTGTCGTGCGGGACATCGCAGGGGCGCCGATTCTCGGCGCAACCGTGACGGTGCGGGTCACGAGCGCCAGCGGTGCGGTCGTGCAGAGCCTGTTCACGGACACGGAAGGCCGCTACGAGGCAGCCAACCTGGCCGCAGGCACTTACAGCCTCTTCATTACGGCTGTCGGCTACCAGACGGCAATCTTGACGGTAGCGGTGCAACGCGGCGAGACAACTGACACCTCCTCCGTTCTCGCGCCATCGCCCGGCTCGGTCGCCGGCCGAATCAGCAGCTCCGTCACGCTCGCCGGCATTGCGGCTGCGCTCGTTACGGCAAGCGACCAGAACGGCTTCATTATCGCCTCGGTATTGACGGACAGCGACGGATCCTACCGCATCGACAACTTAACGCCGGGGAGCTATACGATCCAGGCCGTTGCGCCAGCTTTTCAGAGCAGGCAGTTCGGCGCGATCGTCATTCCTGAAGGGGTAACGCCTGTCGACTTCGGTCTCGACCCCGAACCGGCCTTCATCGAGGGCATCGTCGTGCCTGCGGTGCCGGGTACGATCGTTCAGTTGTTCGACACGAACAACATCCAAGTCGCGACGACCGTCGCGCAGGACAACGGCAATTTCCGCTTCTCTTACCTTCGGGAGGGCAACTTCTATGCAGTCGCCGACGTGCCCGGTTATTCATCCGACATTGTCGGCGTCTCGCTGCGTGCAGGCCAGACCGAACAGATCTCGGTCACGTTAACGGCGAATCCCGGCAGCGTATCGGGCTTCGTGCGCGATCCTGCGGGCCAGCCGATCCCATACGCGACGATCCGTGTCTCCAACGGCAATGAGACGGTACGGGGCGTCGGCCAGGCAGATGCAGACGGCTCGTTCGTCATCGCCAATCTGCCGCCTGTATCGCTGCTTGTCGTCGCTACCGCGCCTGCCTTCGGGCAGCAGCAGCTCGGCATCTCGATCAGCCCAGGCGAGGACGTCACTGACCTGAACTTCGTCCTGCAGCCTAACCCGGGCGGCATTACCGGGCAAGTAACCGATCGGGCGACCGGCAATCCGCTCCCCGGCGCGGAGATCGAAGTCCGTACGAGCAGCGCTTCGGGAGCCGTCATCGCCTCCGTATCCAGCAGTCCGTTCGGCAATTTTCTCATCGAGGGCTTAACGCCCGGCGATTATGTCGTCATTGCGAGGTCCCCCGGCTATTCCACACGCTCCGTCGGCGCCCTTGTGCAGAGCGACATCACCGTCTCCGCTTCGATCGCGCTGACTCCCGTCACGGGAGCGATCGCCGGCAGCATTATCGACCCGAGCGGACAGCCGATTAACGGCAACGGCACGGAAATCAAGCTGCTTACCCCCGAAGGCTTGCTTGTCGAGACCGTATTCGCGATGGGGGACGGGCAGTTCCGTCTCGCCGATCTCGCCCCGGGGCCCTATGTGCTCGTCATCAGCTCACCCGGCTATCGTTCGTTGTCGCAGGGTGTCAATGTCGTATCCGCGGAGGAAGTCTCCGTGGCGCTCACCCTCATTCCGAGGACCGCGACATTGACCGGGCGCATCACGCAGGCCGGCAGCGGGAACGCGCTGTCCGGCGTGCAAGTGACGGTCAGCGATGTACACGGGATTCCGCTGGCGACCGGACACTCCGACGAGACGGGAGCCTTCGTATTGGCCGGTCTAATTGCGGATAACTTGATCGTTACCGCGACGGCTCCCGGCTTCGGCGCGGCCTCGGCCGGCGTAATCACCGTCCTCGACGAAACCGTGGACGTCACGCTCGAGTTGCTTCCGAACCCCGGCTCCGTCTTCGGGTTGGTGAGTGATTTCGCAGACGGGAGCAATGTCCCGGGGGCCATCATCCGTCTGTTCGACAGCGCCACGGGCTCCTTCCTTGCGTCCACCGTAAGCGATCCTTCAGGCGCCTATGCATTCGATGAACTTGCCCCTGGGCAGTACGAAGCGCGCGCCTTCGCGGATGGCTTCGCCGGGGAATTCGGCGGCTTCACGATCGTGAGCGGGCAGGCAACCCGATACAGCTTCGCGTTGTCCCGCCTGTTAGGTCGGCTGACCGGAACCGTGACGGACTTGTTCGGGCGCCCGCTTGCCAGCAGCGTCGTCACGATCCACCCTTACGATAATTACGGTCCCGAGCTGGCTTCCGCCTTAACGGATGCGAATGGCCGGTACGACCTAGGCGCGCTTGCGCCTGCGAACTACGTGCTGGTCGCATCCCGTTCCGGCTATCTTGCCGCCCAGACCTCGGCACTGGTCAACGTCGGCGAGACGACGATCGTCGACTTCGTTCTGCCCGCTCAGTCGAATCCCGTGGACGGCACGATAATCGACGCAGAAGGCAACCCGATCCCGAACGCGCCGATCGTCATTATTGACGAGAACGGCGTCATCATTGGCGGGGGCGTGTCGAACCCGGGCGGCGTCATTCTCGTGCCGGGCATGCCGGAACTGCCGCAGACGGTCATCGTCACGCCTCCCGGACTGCCCCAGGTCACCGATTTCATCCAACCGCGTCCCGGCCAACCCACTACGATCGATCTTGTGGCAAGCGGACCGTCCGGCGCTGTCAGCGGTCAGGTCCTGGACGACGCGGTCGGGCAGACCGTTCCCGGCGCGATCGTGCACGTGCTCGACCCGGAGAACAACAACGTCATCGATACCGTCATTACGGATAACACGGGCAACTTCCGCATCGACGGGCTGGTACCGGGCGACTACACGGTGACCGTCACCGCGCCGGAATACGGCTCATCCGCGCGCAGCGTTGCGGTAGGGGCGGATCGGCTCGCCGAAGGCAGCCTCGCGCTCAGCGCAACCTTCGGCTTGCTGCGCGGCACGATCCGCGACGAGAAGGGCCGTCCGCTTGCGCAAGCGTTGGCGGAGATTGTCACGGCCGAGCGCCTGCTCGTTCGTGCCATCATCAGCGATGCTGCGGGGCGCTACGCGCTCAGCAACCTGCCTGCCGGCACGCTGTACGCACGCTTCTCGTTCCCTGGCAAGGAGACCGCGCTGCTGCGGCCGGTCATTCGGAACGGGGAGACGACCGTGCTGGATGTGGTGCTGACGGATGAGGATGAGGAGTAGCGCGAGTTAGTTGTGAGAGGTCGACCGTCAGGCTGCTTGCGGCCTGGCGGTTTCTTTGTTTTCATCCGATTCTCCTACGGTAACATTCGATGCCGTATATATTACTTGCTTAGGCATCCTTCTTTCGAACTAGACTGGCATAAAAACCAATGACACTTTAGGAAAATTTAAGCTATAATGTGGGGAGATGGAGTTCTTCTTGATATTTGCTGTCGGGAGGGTGTCATGGTCGCTTTCTGGTTTATCTTGGTTTCTATTGTGGAATATGTCGGCTTCTTGGTAACCGTTTTAGCATTATTCCGTTATCCAGTGAATTACTATTGGCCTCAGGTTTTCTTTACATCGGCAATCTGTTCCCTGATGTCTTATGCAATGTCTATAGATAATAATGTTGCCGGCGCCCCATTAATACAACTAGCAGTAATGATAATCTGCATGTGGCTGATGTTCCACACACCACTAATATGGAGTCTGATAATTTGTTTAAGCGCGTTTATAGTGTACATCATTTTCCAAGGCGGTATTATCTACCTATTTTACTCGTTCGGATGGGTACCATCCGTCATTCCTAAGACGAGTATTGCGATTTACCTCATTCAATTACTAACCGCAACAGTCGAATTATTAATTGCCTATATTCTTATAAAAAAACGAATCGGCTTCTTATTCGTCCCTACATCGCGTGATAATACATACACTTGGAATCGCACTGGGACTTTTCTATTCATCGGGAGCATTGTCGCTTTCATTATGATCGGAATCATTTATTTCATCTATGTTGAAACCCATATCGCATGGTTCCCATTGGTCCTCGGTATTATAGCAGTAGTTGCTGTGGTCCTACTCATTATTATGCGGAAAAGGAATAATGAATATGTCGACAAGCCTTGGACTCGTTGAACGTGTAGCACTGAAATGGGCAAGAACTATTCACCACAATGGCGGACACCCTGATATAACGGTAGGTACGCTGCGATTCGCACTGCAACTCTGGATCAGTGTCCTGCTTATATTCATTCTCGCTATAATTTGCAGTGTTTTTTTCGGCACCACATGGGAAACGCTCTCATCACTAGTGACATTGGGACTCCTTCGCTATTTCTCTGGGGGATGGCATTTTCGGAGCCTTGAAATCTGTATCGTCTTTACAAGTATGCTTGCAGTTGTTGTCCCTCTCCTACCTGATACTAACTACTACATGCTAATGCTTATGAATGGATTTTCGCTGTTGTCCGTGCTGCTGTACGCACCAACGGGTGACGGGCAACAATTGCGGTCAGCAACACAGCGAAAAATATTCCTCTGGGTTGCAGTTACAATTGTTCTGATTAATTTCTTTTCATTAGCTCAATCAGTCACTACTCTTATCTTTTGTCAATCCCTTACTCTATTACCCATAAGAAGGAGGTGAGAAGAATGAAGGCTTTGTATAGGAAACTTTCGGTTTTTTTAGCTCTGTCGGCCTCGATCTTACTCGTATCCAAAATGTTTTTCGGAGATGTTAATCCCCCACAAGACACTGAAGAGTAAATCAAATTAATACTTAAACTTGTGTAAAACTTTTACTATAATTACAATTGAAGGAGAGAAGTTTTTCTTCTTTTTTGAAGCTATTCAGTATGATCGTTAGCTGGGTGATGCATATGAGTACATTTTCCATACCGGTGATCTATAAACACAGCAAGGCAGACCTAGGCACACGCGTCCTGTTGCCTATACATGAATTGCTGTACTTGCGCGTGTTCGGCAAATTAATCTGCTTCTATGGCATTCACCGCAAAGAATATGTCCTCCAAGCATCGCTTGCCGATTGGCGAATCCTGTTAGAAGGGTTACCATTCGAGGAAGTCGATCGAGGCGTACTGGTTAATGTCGATAATGTCGCATTCGGCTATACGGATCTACAACAGCTCCATTTTGGGCCGAACGCCGAAGGCGCCTTTTGTATGATTGCAGGAGCGCATATTCAGCGATTTCAACGCCAGTACCCACATATCCCGTTCCATGAGAGCGGGCGTCTATTATAGGCATTGGAACGCACAATAGGCTGTCCTTGGGTCACATGACCTTGGACAGCCTATTGTGCGTCTAGCGGCACGTCAATTTTGTCCACTCTCCCGCACGGGGAGAGACAGCCATTCACGACGATTATCGAACAGAATGCCAATATTTCAATCCACGCTCCCGCGTGGGGAGCGACACAGCATTACAATAAAGACCTTGCTGTGTAAGGAGTTGAAGGAATTATTCGCGAAACTCTACATGGCGCTCGGCAGATAGAGTGTGTATTATCGCGAATCCACCGAAACCCCTGGCCCCGCCTGCTGCGCGAACCTCCTAGGGAATTTATGCTAGCTTGAGGTTCGCAACAGCCTCCGTCTAGCGTCTTGGCACGACTCCTTACACACCAATTTCGATCCCATCCGCCTTTTTCCTCTTGCTCTAAGAATACTCGATTCGATAGCAAGACACCATTCACCGGGAATATAAAAACTCCTCGTATACCAGCTTACCGTCAGCTGCAGAGCCCTCCACCGTGTAGCCGCCTCTCTCTCCCGGCGGCAGTGCGGCGAACCAGTACAGATGTCCGTCGCCCGCATTATGCAGGCTGGCTGAGTGGACGCGCTGTTGATTGTCGATTACCCGAACTGATGTGATCGATGGATTCGCGACTACGCCGTAGAACAACATGACATATTGCGCATCATCCGCTGGATCAAGCGAGAACCCTCCCCATCCCGTCAACAATCCTAGATCTGATGCTTCGAGCAGATTCTCGCCCGGATGGTAACCTAGGGTCGCCCGGCCCTTCCAGCCTGCAGTACCCCATACGAATTCGTACACGGTCAGCGAGGCACTTCGATAGCCGTCTACCTCGAGTATCTTTCGCGCGAAGATCAGCATCGTGTCCTCGTTGACGACTTGCTTACGCAGGATCGACGTCTGCTGCTGCGGATAGGTCTGTTCAATCAAGTCCTGCCACTGGCTGTCGCTTGGCTGTCGAACAGGCAGCGCAGGACGATCGCCTGGAATCACCGGCAGCACCACGGCGGATACCGATCCCCCTTCGATCACTGCGGCCGTTCTTGGCCCATCATCCCGTGCTTCCCATGGGCCCACTAGCACAAGCACCGCAGCCGCGACGCAGACAGCAAGCGAGGTGATCCATGCTGCTCCACGCAACATTTTGCTATGCGCTGCTGTCCCCTCGGCAATCCGACCGCGGACGCCGGCCGCAAGCTCAGGCGTCCACGTCTGACTGCGGAACGGCCCCCTTCGCAGCCCATCGTCCCATTCAGGTTCAGAATGTTTCATGCAGCAGCTCCTCCCTCTTCAGCATTGCGCTTAATCGTCTGCGCGCCGCATGCAATCTCGATTTCACTGTGCCAGTCGGAATTTGCAGCACGCCCGCCATTTGTTCCGTACTCAGTTCATATCTCGCATGCAGGATGATGACTTCGCGATGCTTAACCGGCAGCTCCAGCACGCACCGCCATACTTCGCTCACCGCCTCCGTCTCGATGAATTCATTTTCCGCGGAAGCGGCGTCGCTCCGATGCTTCACCCGATCCACAAGCAGCACCTTTCGGACAAAAGCCGACCTGACACTATTGATGCTCTTATTCCGCGTCATCCGTAGCAGCCACGTCTTCATCGAGGACTCGCGCCGAAAGCCCGCGAAGCTGCGATAGGCCTGAATGAACACATCCTGCGCGATATCGTCGGCCATACTTCGGTTCTTGGTGATGAAGTAGGCATAATTCCATACGGCTTGGCCATAGTCCGACATCAACTTCTCCAACATGTCCGGATCGAGCGCCGCCACATATCGCCAATCCTGATCGCTCATCGCGCTCACCTCACTATATAGACAACGGGCTAGCCCGGTTGGTTCGAATATGGTCACTCATTTCGGTTCGGACGTACCTTCACCGCACATGTAGCAACAACATCTGAGTGAATAATCGTACAAAGTTTTTCAATTCGTGAATGTTGTGCAGACTTTATACGATTTATCGTACAAGAATGAGCAAAATACGTCACGATGCACCGATTTTGTACGTTTTTTCGTTCAATTCAGCCGAAATAGACGATTTGGGCCTGACTTTGTACGATTATTCGTACATAGCAAACCCTACCGCCGGCCGCTCACTCCACCGTACCGCGAATCGCTAACCACCGCACCGCGCCAGCTACTCTCCACCCCACGCACCCCCGCCACACACCGCAACGCGCCGCTACTCTACACCCCACGCACCATACAGCCAACCACCGCAC
>JAEWJS010000109.1 GCA_023386495.1 Bacillota bacterium
GCGCTCCCGGCGGCAGCGGCGGCCGCGCCAGCCGCAGGCGGCGCAGCTAGCCTGCTCCGCCGTCCCCAGCCGCGTCAAGCGCCGCCAGTACGCCGGCGGCGGCGCATCCCTGGGCAGCGCGTGATCCCCGCGCGCTGTGGGCGGCGTACCTCGCGGTCGCGTTCAGCCTGCTCTCGCTGAACGAGTGGCGGGACGCCGCCATCTGCGCAATCGCCGTCGCGGTGCCCTTGTGGAATGTGCGCAAGCTTGTGCTGCCTTACCGCAGCGTCATCTTGATGTACGGCGTATTCCTGCTGGCCATGTCGCTGATCGCGGGCATCGGCAGCGGCAACAGCGGCTCCGACAGCGCCGGCCTGTCGCTCGGCATAGCTTGGTTCTCCGTGACACGTGCGCTTGCTATCGGGCTGCTGCTGGCGAAGCTGTTCATGGTCATGCTGCTAGGCATGCCGCTTCTCGGGCTCATGTCGCCTTATCGGCTGCAGCAAGCCATCGAGCTGATGCTGACCGCGGTCCGCGTCCGGCCGCGAACGGTACGCGCAGTCGCCTTAACGGTCGCGTTGCTCTTCCGCTTCATCCCGTTGATCCGCGCAGAATGGGTCAGATTCGCCCGGATCGCAGCCGCTAGAGGCAAAATTCCGACCTTGCCGGGCCGATTGCCGCTCCACAAGCTGCATACCGTCCTCATTCCCTTCATGCTAGCATTGCTGCTTACCGCCGACCGGCTGGCCGTGACGCTCGAGATTCGCGGCTTCGGGCGATTGAACGGCAAGCTTGTCCGCGCCGAGCCGCTCAAGCTCACGGCACACGATCTATTGTTCGTGCTGTCGGCGTGCGGCCTTGCGGCCGCGCTATGGAGCTTGAACCGCTTCTTATAGCGCCACATCGCCTCAGTCGCATTAGGAAGACAGCCCTGTTCCGGCAATCGGAAACAGGGCTGTTGCGGCTTGGCATCCATCCGTCATGCCGAGCCGCTAAGGATCATGCAGTCGAGCATTCCCGCGTTACGAATCCTGAGTCCGGCTTAGAAGCCGCCGCGAAGAATGATGACAAGCAGGATGTAGAGCACGAGGATAATGCCCGTACTCGTCCAGAAGACGTTGCCGCCTACCGGCCCGCAGCCGGCGCCTCCAACAGGGTAGCCCATCGTATAACCTCCCGCATGCTTTGTGGTGTTGTGATGTGAGATCACATTGCTAATATATGTAGCAGGCAACTGTACGATATGGACATTTGTACGCATCCCGATCAATTGGGCAGACCGCCGCCGGCTGTGAGGTTTGTCACAGTTTGTTGCGAATTGGATGGACACTGGCGCTGGCAACGCTTGTTCATTTCCCTTATAATGCATAGAAAAGACGTATCCCACGTTAGGAGTGTTGGAGTCATGTCGGTTGTCGATGTCAGCGCGGTTGCGCCCGGCCTGTTCGTTCTCGGCGCGATCTTTATCTTATTGATCTTCTCGCTGCTGAGCCTAGGGATCTTGAAAATGTTCCAGCTGCGCTTCCGCGCGGGGTGGCTGTCGTTCGGCGGAGCGGTCGTCAGCTCGGTCGTCTTCTGGCTCATTCTGGAGCAATGGTACGTCTAGCCTGCGCGTCTGAAGCGTGCCGTACCGTTCCTTAGCAAGCAGCAACAAAAGCGGCCCCCGAAGCCATCGCTTCAGAGGGGCTTTTCGCATGCAAGAAGAATAACGAGTCGACAAGAGAGGAGTGTGCCTCACCCATGCTTACGCAGATCTGGTTCATCGTGAATCTCGCGTTCGTTGCCTCGTTCATCGCCTATTTGTTCATGGCAAGGAACAGCCGGGAAGCAGAATCCGCAGGACAGCCGGAACGGGCCAAGAAGCTGCGGGCCGGACGCCGCCTTATGGGGCTGCTGGCGCTTGCCCTATTCCTTGCGGCAACGGCGATCTTCGTGGCCAACATGGCCATTAACGGCTAGTAATTTCTGGAATTGATGGATAGGGGTGTATATCACCCGCAACTTTTCGCGGCTCGATGACGTTTAACTCTGTATGACACCATGCGCGGGTGAATATGCAGATCGAACAGAGAATGGCGCAGAAGAAGGAGACGGAGCATGAAATCGTTGAAATGGTTGTTGGCCTTATCCCTACTTACCGCCCCGCTGCTGGCAGAGCCGACGCAAGGAACGGCTGCAGGCGCGGGCAATACGCTCAAGCTGAAGAAGAACAGCGCGGTCATGATTCATAACGGCAAGGAATTGAAGGCGGCGCAGCCCGTCACGATCAAGGGCAATTCAGCCTATCTGCCGCTTAACGGCATCGCAGTGCCGTTCGGGTTCCAGCTATCATTCGATGCCAAGACCAAGGAAGCGGTCGCGAAGAATGCGAAGCAAGAATTGCGCTTCAAGTCCGGCAGTTCGTTCATTCGCGTGAACGGCAAGCTGGTGCAGGGCCCTGGTCCGGTGTTCGCCCAGAACAATTACATGATGGTGCCGATCCGCATGTGGTCGAATTTGACCGGCAGCCATATCGTATCCTCCGGGGCAGATATTACGATTACTTGGAATTCGCTGCCTACCGCGGATTTTGAGGTACTGCCGATCGATATCTATGCGACCCAGACGGCAGTGACCTATGTAGACAAGGCAAGTCATCCGAGCGGCCTCAGAATCGTGGAGGAGCGCTGGGAGGGCCGGATGGATGTGTTCCCGACAGCCGGCCTGCATTCGGTAACGCGACAAGTGATGGACGAGAACGGGAACTGGAGCGAGCCGTACACGATTCAAGTGAATGTTCTTCCGCCGAACCAGCCGCCGATCGCGGACTTCGTCACGGATAAGTCGACCTACCGGATCGGGGAGAAAATCACCTACTTCGACCGCAGCTCCGATGACGAGAATGCCATCGCGGCGGCGAAGTGGTCAGGCAACAGCGAGGCGTTCTTCGAGGCGGGAGACAAACTCGTGACGCTCGAGGTTCAGGATAAGCACGGCATGACGCATAGCGTGACCAAGCCGGTCACGATTACGAGCGAAGTGCTGTACACGCAGGATGAGTTCAATCGGCTCTACACGCCGGTAGGCGGCGAGTACTTGGTGAACGGGGGCAACATTCTAGGGTACGAATACGTCCCATGGAAGTTCGTCAACGAACGGTCCCAGCTCGTCAGGAGCAACAGCCCGGAGCAACTCGTGGAGACGGGAATTTCCTATGATACCGTCCTGTCGGGCAAGGCCAGATTCTTGCTCTATAACGAAAGCTCGCTGAATTATAACGTCAAGCTGTACATTATCGCCACGAATCCGCATCGCACGCCTGTCGACGTGGGCGTAGGCGCTTGGGGCGCAGGCGGTCCGGACCCGTATTCCACCAATGCAGGCAAGGCTGCCGCGATGCGTTACATGGATGCGCTGAACAAGAATACGCAGCCGACCTATACGACGTTCGCCCCTGGAGAGACGCGTGTGATCCTGCCGGAAATGTCCGTCGTGCCGCTGAAGCCGAAGCAAGTCTTTTCCGCTTATGCGGACTTGTATTCCGACAAGACGATCCGTTACCGCGTCGTCGTCGTGCCGGAGGGTCAAGATCCTGTAGCGGCGATTACTTCGAATACGATCGGCGTCATGGACCGCGACGAGAAGCACGTTCGCGGCACGTTCTACTATGCAGACCGCACGATCGACTTGACGGATCGGCAGCTTGGCACTACGCAGCAGCAACTGAAGCTCGGTGACAAGACGATCGACAAGTATCTGGACGGCATCGACGAGAATACGGGCCGTGTCGAGACCAATCTCGGCAACTTCGGCGTCCTGTATAAAATGAAGCTGAAGGTGGCGCCGAATACGATGATCGGACTGAATGCTCGGGGCGGTCATTATACGGGCGCATTCATCGTCAACGGTCAGCTCGTCGAAGTGACGAAGGGCGGCGCGCTGATGACGAACAGCGAAGTAGGCGTGCTGCACCGTACCGGCAATCGCGAGGAGACGGTAGAGATCTCCTTCGTGCTGGCTTCAGGCAGCAACCTGCCGGTCCATATGCTGTTCCTGCCGCTCCCCGAGAAACGTTCCTAACGGAGCAAGCCCCGATATCGACGATATCGGGGCTTTTGCATGTCGGCTTCATCACGTTTGACGGAAGCGCTATTTTCAGGCATGATGATAATAATATCGCGATTGTGCTCGGAGGTTAGGAGATTGCAGACAGAAGAGATCGTACGCATGATGTCCAGCCAAGGGCTGCGGATTACGGATCAGCGCAAGACGCTTGCCAAGCTATTCTCGGAGACGCCAGGCTACCTGTCGCCGAAGGATGTCTATGATTACATGGGGCGGTTCTATTCCGGGCTGAGCTTCGATACGGTCTATCGCAACCTGCGCGTATTGGATGAATTGGGCGTGCTGGAGCAGGTCGTATTCGAGGAAGGCGTGAAGTTCAAGCTTCACTGCCGCGAACATGACCACCACCACCATTTGATCTGCTTGCAGTGCGGACGCACCTATCCGATTACGTTCTGCCCGATGGAGCAGACGTCGGCTCCGGACGACTTCAAGGTCGTGAAGCATAAGTTCGAGGTGTTCGGCTACTGCAAGGATTGCGATGAAGCCGAAGGAGCGGACGGAGCATGAGCCTGCGCCGCACGCTGCAGGCGCCCGTGCACCTGTATCGGCGGTTCATCTCGCCGCTCAAGCCGCCTACCTGCCGGTTCTACCCGACATGCTCGGCCTACGCGCTCGAGGCGCTGGAGGTGCATGGGGCTTGGAAGGGCTCCTGGCTGGCGGCACGCAGAATCTGCCGCTGCCATCCGTTCCATCCCGGCGGAATCGACCACGTGCCGCCTAGGCGGAAGTCGCCTTGACAAGGACCGGGGATATTCGCTAGGATAGAGGCATTAGCAAGCTGCATAGGATGTCAACCCGATGAACGGATAAGTACGATGATGACGCCCATCCCAGAGAGCCGGAGAAGCTGCGAACCGGCATGGAGCGAACGTCGGAAGATGGTCCCGGAGGAGCCTTCTGCGAACGCAAGCCGCACGACCCGGACTTGCGCAAGGGAAGGACGAACGCCCGCGTTAAGGGCAGCTGCCGTCTGTCGAACAGCCGGCAATAAGAAGCTCCCGTAGACCGGCCTTGTGCCGTCGCAGCCGGGAGGAACTTGGGTGGTACCACGTGAGCAGAGCTCTCGTCCCTTGGCGGACGGGAGCTTTTTGTATTCAACGAGCCATGAATCAAGGAGGAATTCGAGATGAGTCAACCGAACAAGACGTTCTATATTACGACGCCGATCTACTATCCGAGCGACAAGCTGCATATCGGCCACGCGTACACGACAGTGGCTGGCGATGCGATGGCGCGCTACAAGCGGCTGCGCGGCTATGACGTCTGGTACTTGACCGGAACGGATGAGCACGGGCAGAAGATCGAGCGCAAGGCGCAGGAGAAGGGGCAGACGCCTCAGCAGTTCGTCGACGGCATCGTGGCAGGCATTCAGGACCTGTGGAAGAAGCTCGACATCTCCTACGACGACTTCATTCGCACGACGGAAGGCAGACACAAGCAAGTCGTGGAGCGGGTATTCACGCGATTGGTGGAGCAGGGGGATATTTACAAGGGCGAGTATGAAGGATGGTACTGTACGCCATGCGAATCGTTCTTCCTGGAGCGCCAATTGGATAAGGGGAATTGTCCGGACTGCGGCCGTCCCGTCGAACTGCTGAAGGAAGAGAGCTACTTCTTCCGCATGAGCAACTATGCAGATCGTCTGTTGGAGTACTATCAAGAACATCTCGACTTCATCCAGCCGGAATCGCGTAAGAACGAGATGATCAATAACTTCATCAAGCCCGGCCTCGAGGATCTGGCTGTCTCCCGAACAACCTATGATTGGGGCATTAAGGTAGCCGGCGATCCGAAGCACGTCATCTACGTGTGGATCGACGCATTGTTGAACTACGTTACCGCACTCGGCTACGGAACGGACGATGACTCAAAGTACAAGTCGTTCTGGCCAGCGGACGTCCATCTTGTAGGCAAGGAGATCGTTCGCTTCCATACGATTTACTGGCCGATCATGCTGATGGCGCTGGGATTGCCGCTGCCGAAGAAGGTTTTCGCGCATGGCTGGCTGCTCATGAAGGACGGCAAGATGTCGAAATCGAAGGGCAATGTTGTCGATCCGGTCTTCCTGATCGATCGCTACGGCTTGGATGCGCTGCGCTATTATCTGCTCCGCGAAGTGCCGTTCGGCGCAGACGGCACGTTCACGCCGGAGAATTTCGTCGAGCGGCTGAACTTCGATCTTGCGAACGACCTCGGCAATCTGCTTAACCGGACGGTCGCGATGATCGACAAGTACTTCGAGGGCGTCATTCCGGCCTATGAAGGCCAGGTTACCGCATTCGACGCGCCGCTCGAGGCGGCTGCCGGCGAGACGATCCGCGCCGTCGAAGCCGCCATGGAGAAGATGGAATTCTCCGTCGCGCTGGCGTCCATCTGGCAATTGGTGAGCCGGACGAATAAGTACATCGACGAGACGCAGCCTTGGGTGCTGGCGAAGGATGAATCGACACGTCGCGAGCTGGTAGCAGT
>JAEWJS010000133.1 GCA_023386495.1 Bacillota bacterium
ATAGGACTTGTTCCCCGAAGTCCCCCCGCCCCCGCCCGAGCTGCCGGCACCGCCCAATTGGCTGGGAAGCGCGACCTGGATGGAAGCGATGTATTGATCGCCCTTCTTATCGATGGCCGAGCCAAGCACGAATGCAACATCATTGATCTCCCTGCGATCCCAACAGCCCGACAGCAGCAGCAGCGCCAGGACTGGGAACAGAACTCGAGCAGACGTACGCATGATCACCACTCCGGGATTTGATTATAGTTGTGCTTGCTCGACGTTTCCTTATTCATCCGCTTCGGATTCTCTCGCCCAAGGCGACGCGGCCTGCTGCCGAGCTCCCACCACGGCGACCGAACGAGAATGTCCTTGTTGTCCCACTTCTCATACGGTGCCACCCCTTCTAGATAAGGCTGTCCGAATGAACTTAATCGCGAGAGATGAGCAGCGAGCAGCACGGTGCCCGCCACCATGCCGAATAATCCGAAGATCCCGGCTAGGATCATGATCGGGAATCGCAACAGACGGATCGTAATGGCAAAATTAAATCGCGGCAAGCAGAAGGATGCGATGCCTGTGAGCGAGACGACGATGACCATCGGCGCGGACACGATGCCGGCCTGGACGGCGGATTGGCCGATGACGAGCGCTCCGAGTATGCTCACCGCTTGTCCGATGGCTTTGGGCAGCCGGATGCCTGCCTCGCGCAGCGCCTCGAAGCTGACCTCCATGATCAGGGCTTCTACCAATACTGGAAAAGGAATCGATTCCCGCGATGCAGCGATACTGAGGACGAGGCTCGTCGGCAGCATGTCATGGTGAAAGGTGAGCACCGCAACATATGTGCCGGGCAGGAATAATGCGATGAATAAGAAGAACAGGCGGAGCCAGCGCAGCAGATTGCCGATCATGTAGCGTTCGTAGTAATCTTCGCTAGCCTGCAGGAACTGCCAAGCGGTCACGGGAGCGATCAGCACGAACGGCGTGCCGTCCACGAACAGTACGAATCGTCCTTCCAGTAGCTGCGCCGCCGCATTGTCGGGCCTTTCAGTATATTGGAATTGCGGGAACGGCGAGCTCGGGTCGTCCTCGATCAGCTCCTCGATATAACCGGTCTCCAGTACGGCATCGATATCGATGCCATCCAGCCGGCGTCTCACTTCCTGAATGACTTCCGGCCTGGCGATATGCTCGAAGTAGGCCAATATGACCTTCGTCTTCGATTCCCTACCGATGGTATATTCGATCGTCTTCAGCTTGTCCGACTTCAGCTTGTTCCGAACGAGGGACAGATTGACGCCCAGATCTTCCGTGAAGCCTTCCCTAGGTCCGCGAACGACCGTCTCCGACGACGGCTCCTGCACGCTGCGCCTTTTGCCTTGCGAAATTCCGAAGCTGTAAGCCGAGGCATGTCCGTCAATCACGAGCAGTGCCTCGGCCTGCATCACCGCCGTTACCGCATCGTTCAGATTGTCGTGCGCGGTGACATTCGGCACGGGGATGTGCCATAAGATCGGTTCGGAAGCGTCGAGCGGTGCCGCGAACTGCTGTAGCTTCCCGATAATGTCCGTTCGTACGGCTTCCATATCCACCATATTCGAGAGGAACACGACTAACCCGCGCGTCTCATGGTCAATTCGAACCGTGCGGTAGATCACATCCGAGCAATCGCGCAGATGCACGCGGAGCGCCTTAATATTGCTGGCTAGGTCGTTGCTGAATGCTTCCTTCGTCTCTTGTGCCATCTCGCGGATCACCTTCTTCGATTCTGTCTGGCAGGATGTAGTATTAAGATGGCTGATAATTGATAAACTATTCCTGTTCTTGCGCCGTTTGCCATCGAAGAAAGGTGTTGTTGGACATGAATGAACAGACACGCAGCCAGAGCCGGCTGCCTAACCAGACAAGCTCCTATTGGATTGCATCCGCGGAGATCCCGGCCTTCCCGAGCCTCAATGAAGATATCGAAGCGGATGTCGTGATCGCGGGCGCCGGCATTGCCGGCATTACGACCGCCTATCTCTTGGCGCGCGAAGGCGTGGACGTCGTCCTGCTCGAAGCGGATCGCGTGCTGCACGGCACGACCGGACACACGACGGCCAAAGTGACCGCGCAGCACAACCTGATCTATGACGAGCTGATCTCTTATCTCGGCATCGAGGGAGCCAAGCGATATTACGAGGCGAACCGGAATGCGATGGCATTCGTCCGCCAGATCGTGGAGCGGCATGCGATCGGCTGCGGACTGAAGAACGAGGATGCGTACGTATACGCCGAGGCAGATGCCGACTTGAAGAAGCTCGAGAAGGAACTGGAGGCGTACGGGAAGCTTGGGATCAAGGGCGATTGGGTGAACTCGCTCCCGCTGCCGACAGAGGCCGGGGCAATCGCGGCCGTGGTCATGCGCAATCAAGCGCAGTTCCATCCGCTTCGCTATCTCTCGCATCTGCTGCGGGAGGCCCTCTCCGCAGGGCTGCGGGTGTATGAGCATTCGCCGGCCTATACAGTCGATACGACGGATAAGGATCGTCCGGTGCTGAAGACGAAGGCCGGGCATGCCGTGCGATGCCGCAAGCTCGTTACCGCCACGCACTATCCGTTCTGCGACGGCATCGGACTCTTCTATGCCAGGCTATACGCCGTGAAGTCCTACGTGGTCGCGATCGAGCCGAAGCAGTCCTATCCCGGCGGTATGTACATCAATGCTTCCTCGCCGTCGCGTTCGCTTCGGTCCTGCGAAGAGAACGGCCGCACGCTGGTGCTCGTCAGCGGCGAGAATCATCGGACCGGTACCAAGGAGGACACGCGCAATCGATTCGATGCGCTGGCTGCATTCGGGGAGAAGCTGTTCGGCGTGCAATCGATCCCGTATCGGTGGTCCGCACAGGATATTATTCCGCCGGACAAGGTACCCTATATCGGACCGATGTCCAAGGATCAGCCGAACATCTATGTGGCGACCGCTTTTCACAAGTGGGGCATGACGAATGGGACCGCGGCCGCTCATGTCCTGACGGATCTGATTCAGGGACGCGACAATCCTTATGCCGAATTGTTCTCGCCAAGCCGGTTCCAAGTAGACCCCGATGCGTGGAAGCTGCTCAAAGAGAATGCGACGATTGCGAAGAAATGGATCTCAGGCAAGCTGGACCTTGCCGACCGCAAGATCGATGAGTTGGGGCCTGACGAGGGGGCTGTCGTCCGTCTCGGCGGACAGCGTGCCGGCGCCTACCGGGATGGGCAGGGCAAGCTTCATCTCGTCGATACGACCTGCACGCATATGGGCTGCGAGCTGGAATGGAACGACGGCGAACGGACATGGGATTGCCCTTGCCACGGCTCGCGCTTCGATTACGACGGGGCGTGGTCGAAGGTCCTGCCGTCGAGCCGCTCGCCAGGTTGACCGAACAAGAAGAAGCTTTATCCGCTCCCTCTCGGAGCGAATAAAGCCTCGGTTCAATCGAATGGGCTGGTATCGACCGAGCGGCTGACCCGGATGCCCGACTTCAGCGGGAAGAGACGCTCGACCATCGCATTGAACTCCGCGATATAGCCTTGAATCGGCTGGCCGCTGCTTGCTTCCGCCGTGTAACCGGACATGCGGTCGTAGAATTCCGGATCCTTCGACACATAGACGCGCTCGATCTGCGGTGCCAACGACTTGATCACGGCCGCCGCCTGCTGCTGCAAGCTGCCGTTCGCTTGGCGCGTACGGTATCGGCTGCCTTCCGCGGCATCACCCGGGACGGAATCGTCGATGCCGGCCCGCGATTCCGTCCGGGTGCTTGTCATCCCCATGCCATGCGTCAACGGTTCCGTGTCCCGCTCAATATCCGCTGCTTCGTACATGCGCGGATACCCCAGATTGCCAGTCGAATTCGCGCCTACACGTGTGCCGTCCGGCTTACGGTCATGCGTACGCGCTTGCTTGTCGTCAGCGGATTGAATCGCGACATAGGCATTGCGATCGGTCAGTATGACGCATGATGCGTCAATGCCGGCAATCTCGTTCAATCGGTCCGCTATATCCTGGCTGATCTCCATTCGGTAATTCTGATGGCTGCCGATCAGATTGTTGCTATTCAACCGCCTGCCGTACACGCGGTTCATCTCATTGAATTGATCGTTCGCGAACCGCTTGTCGATCACCTTATTGCCGTTGCCGTCCGTCAGTACGCTATTCGGCCTAATATTCCGGTTGCCGACATCGCCTTGAATATCGGAACATCCCGCGAGCAGTACAGAGCCCAGCATGCACACGGCTATGGCGAGATTCGTCCGCGTATGTGTCATGATCTATCCCTCCGTTATGGTCCATCGATTGGTGCGGCTTAAGAGTAGCGTTCGCCGCAGCCAACCGTCCTATACGAGAGGGATTATTGGCAATCCTGCTTCTGTCAATCTCCTGTGTACTCGAACCAGTCGAAGTCCGCCTTATTCAGACTCGGGCGGCCGTCGCTTGTGGCATATAACCCGATATAAGCACCGACAAAACCGCCTGCTACATCCGTGCTGAGCAGGGTGCCGTCGACCTGTTCGGCAAGCGACACCCATTCTTCAGCGCTGTACGCGTAACCGAACCGGTAGCATTGGCCGTCGGCTTCGACGAGCAGATAGATCCGATCGGGCGCATCGCCGAACGTCTCGACTGAAGGTACCGGGTGGCGCGCAATTATCCGTTCCTCGCCGCCCTTCCGCTCGATGAGGCGCATAACCCGCTTCCCGCCGGACATGGCATATTCGAACCGATAGTGATAGTCATTGTTCTGCAGCAGCACGATGCCCGCTGCTTCCGCTTCCTGTTCCGGCTTGAATTCCATGACCGTGCGCGCAGCGAAACGCATATGCTGCTGACGTCGCCCGATGAAGCTCGGGTTCTCCCATCCCGTAACGGTCTCTGGCTTGAGCTTGAGACGCAAATAGCCGGGGCGCTCGCTCAAGCTCCAGAAGCTGCCCCGCGGTGTACGAATGAAGTTCCATCGGTGGTCCAGCGTCTTGGATTCGAAGGCATCGCAGGCCGGCTGGGGCGGCCATCGATGCTCGGGCAGGT
>JAEWJS010000139.1 GCA_023386495.1 Bacillota bacterium
ACGGCAAGACTTCGGCATACGAGGATAACGACGGTCAGTACCGCGTCAACTACGAGAACACGACATCGTTCAACCCGGGAAGCATTGCGGAAGGCTTCGAGTCCGCAACCAGCGTGAGCGGCACGAATTACACGGTGGAAGTGAAAATTCCGCTGAACAAGGTAACGCCTGCGAACGAAGTGAAGCTGGGCTTCGATGTCCAAGTGAACGACGGCAAGGACGGCGCTCGTCAGAGCACGGCAACGTGGAGCGCGACGAACGGCAACGGCTATCAAGACACGTCCGTATTCGGCGTATTGACGCTGAAGGGCAAGCAGTCCAGCAATCCGGGCACTAATGATCCAGGCACTAGCAATCCAGGCACCGTATATGTTCCAGTCGCGCCAACGACGCCGACTGATGGACCTGTCAAGCTTGATGTGCCAACGCAGGCCGTTGAGGGACGCGCTGTCGCAGCCGTCAGCGACGCTAAACTTAGCGATGCATTGGCGAAGGCCAAGGCGAACGAAGACGGCAAGAAAGAAGTCATCGTTGAACTCCAGAAGGTAGCCGGTACGAACGGTTACGGCGTTCAACTCGGAGCAGCGGCATTGAAGGGCAGCGAGAAGTATAGCATTCTCGTGAAGTCCGAGCTCGGTACGATTCAGCTGCCGAACGATATGCTGAGCGGCACGGATGTAACCGGTGATGTCATGTTGACGATCGGCGCAGCGGATCTGTCTGGCGTAAGCGAAGCGATTCGCAGCCAGATCGGCGACCGTCCGGTTATCGAGCTGCAGATGCAAGCCGGCGGCAAGGCAATCGACTGGAACAACCCGAACGCGCCGGTAACGGTGTCCATTCCGTACGAGCCCACGGCTGAGGAATTGGCGAACCCGAACGCGATCGTGATCTGGTATGTGGATGGTAACGGCAACGCATCAGCGGTTCCGAACGGCCGCTACGATGCGGCAGCAAGCGCTGTCGTCTTCAAGACGACGCACTTCAGTACGTATGCGGTCGTATCGGTGCCACGTTCATTCGACGATATCGGCAGCCTGGCGTGGGCGAAAGATGCAATAGAGGCACTGGCCTCCCGCGAAGTCGTGAATGGTGTTAGCGAAACAGCTTACCAACCATCGGCTGACGTGAAGCGCGCAGACTTCCTGGTACTCCTCGTTCGTGCACTCGGGCTTCAAGCGGAAGGCCAAGCGACTTTCGCGGATGTAGCGGAGACGGCTTACTATTATGAAGCGGTCAGCGCTGCCGAAGCGCTTGGCATCACGAAGGGCGACGGGAAGGGCAATTTCAACCCGAATGCTGCGATTACGCGCCAAGAGATGTTCGTACTCACGGCTCGCGCTCTCGAAGCGGCCGGTCAGGCGGTTGAGGCAGCGGGTACGCTGACCGGTTACAGCGATGCTGCAGCAGTAGCAGCGTATGCGCAAGACAACACGGCGGCACTGATTGCCGCTGGTATCGTGAAAGGCATCGACGGCGAGATCCAACCGGATGGTATCGTGACGCGCGCGCAAGCCGCAGTCATCGTGTACCGTGCTTTGGGTCTGGGCCAGTAACAATGGAAGAGCGTTTCCCCGCATGGGGAGACGCTCTTTTCCTATTATTAGTTGAATGCTATGGTTATATGGATTGATTCATCGTTTCGAAAGGTGGTTCCATTCAATGGCTAAGGCGGATCATATGCTTGCCATTCTTCTATTGCTTCAATCTCGCAAGAGGATGACTGCTAGGCAACTGGCTGAAGAGGTAGAAATCCATATTCGTTCTGTATACCGATATATAGATGCGCTATGCATGAGCGGCGTTCCGATTATATCGGAGACGGGAAGAGATGGGGGCTACTACATACCGGATGGATTCAAGCTGGAGCCCTTGTTCTTCGACATGGAGGAGCAGAAGTCTCTGCTGCATGCCGCTCAGTTTGCAAGAGACTCGGGGTATCCCTTAGAGGAGGCGTTGAATCGGGCAATTGCCAAAATCAAGCGCTATGCACGAGCAGATCAATATGAGCGACTGCTAGAGAGCGAGAAGGGGTTGGGCGTTATTCATCCGCCGGCCGCTTCAGAGAAGCGTTCCACGCTGGAGAAGCTGGAGAAGGCGATGGGCGATCGACAGCGAATTGAGCTTCATTATCATGCGGACTATGAAGGGCATCCTACCGTCAGACAGTTCGATCCGTACGGGATCGTCAATTGGAAGGATAAATGGTATGCCGTCGGCTATTGTCACTTGCGCAATGATATTCGCCACTTTCGCGTTGACCGTATTGCGGCGATCCGGCTGACAGATGCGCGCTACGACAGGCCGGAGGACTTTTCCCCGCGGGAGTCCATGCTCTCAAGCTTGCTGCCGGGCGCAACATCAGGCGGTGACGACGAATGGGTAACGGTACGGATCGAGGGGCTGCCCCAAGCGCTGGACGATCTATGCAGCCATTGGTTATTCGCGCATGCGCTCGTTGATCGAACGGTGAGCGAAGCGATTTTCAGAATAGATGAGCATCATCTGTACGTGCACGCTCCTTATTATCTGTTATCCTATGGCGGGAAAATCCGAGTCATGCATCCGCCCGAGTTAAGGGAATGCATGGCCGAAATCGCGGAATCCATGGCGCAATACTATCGGAATTGAGAAACACTG
The DNA here is from genome assembly GCA_023386495.1 of Bacillota bacterium. Classification (GTDB taxonomy): domain Bacteria; phylum Bacillota; class Bacilli; order Paenibacillales; family Paenibacillaceae; genus Paenibacillus_I. The sequence goes on from JAEWJS010000139.1 coordinate 2,641, forward strand.
ACCGTGGCTGTCAGTGATATTGCACTATACTGGACACAGAACAAGTGAAGCAGGTGAGAATATGGTTGGTGCTATTTTTAGAAAAGAAATCGAGCAGGCAACAGGCATGCGCTGGGAAGAATGGATCGTTCGTCTGCAGCAGACTGTCGATCCCTATTGGTCTCACGAACAGATCAAGTCGCATGTCGTTGATCTTAGAAGCGTCAATGAAGACTGGGCAGAGTGGATCGCCTTAATGTACGGTCAGCTGCTGGGGCGTGTGCCTGTCGGCGTTACGAAAGACGCAGGCGTTCAGATCGGTGTCCGGAAGACTCTGGCTGTGACGAAAGAGCAGGTATGGAACTACCTCATCTCGCCGCAAGGGCTGCGCTTATGGCTGGGTCATGTCTCTTCGATGCAATGGCAGAAGGGGCACGAATACGAGTCGGTAGAAGGGATTACCGGGACGATCACCGTAATCAAGCCGTATGAGAAGCTTCGCATGACTTGGAAGCGTTCAGAGTGGGAGCAGTACTCACGCCTGCAAATGTATCTATTGGCAGCGAACGGCGGGAAAACGACAATCGCGATACACCAGGAAATGCTGGAGGACGTGTATATGCGGGAGATGATGCGGCGTCATTGGGAAGCGATGCTGTATCGCGTTAGCGAATCCATCGTTTGAACGAAAGGAAAGACGCAGCCTAGACAGGGGTTGCGTTTTTTTATTTTTACGAAAACAACCTTGACACGGCCGGCTACTCCGTATTACTATATACCTGTAGTCAGTGATACTGCATACCAGTCATACGGAATAGCGGAGGCGATGTTGTTGGAGAACATTACGGAAATGCTGAAGGGCGTGCTCGAGGGCTGTGTCCTGGAAATTATCAGCCGCCAAGAAACGTACGGCTATGAGATTACGCGGCAGCTGAACGCCCTAGGCTTCCAAGATGTCGTAGAGGGTACGGTGTACACGATTCTAGTTCGGCTCGAGAAGAATAAGCTGGTGGAGATCACCAAGAAGCCATCCGATATGGGACCGCCGAGAAAGTTCTTCGCGCTTAACGACGCGGGGCACGATGAGCTGCAGCGATTCTGGGAGAAGTGGACGTTCGTATCGTCCAAAATTAACGAGTTAAAGGAGAACCGGCCATGAACTTGTGGGGGAGAATTACGGGAAGCGACATGACGAAGCAAATGAAGGCATTCGAATTGCGAACGCGTGAATTGCCCGCCGACTACCAGACGGCATGGGAGAAAATCAACACGCATCTGTGGTCGCATTCCGACTTTACCGGTCGGAATCTAATGCCGATCCTTGACGGCGTGCTCGGTCTGCTCGAGCAGTCGGCTGCGGACGGTCAGTCGGTTCAAGAGGTGCTCGGCGACGATATCAAGGGCTTCTGTTCGGCACTGGCCGGTGAAGAAGGAGCAAAGTCTTACCGGGACAAATGGCGTGATCAGCTGAACAAGACGGTCGCGAAAAAATTAGGCAAATAGGAGGTTCATACCATGAGCATTCAAGATATGATCCAAGGCAAAAAAGAGTGGCGCGCGCATATGGCACGTGTCAAATCGCTTCCGAAAGATTATCGAATCGTATATCAGGAGATTCAAAAATATCTGTTCAAGGTCGGCCCAGTGGAACTAACCGAAGGAACGGGGCTGCTCTCGGGCATCGTTGATCTATTCGAAGAAGGCGCGGCAGCGGGGAGAGGTGTGCTCGAGGTGACGGGCAATGATGTAGCGGCGTTCTGCGACGATCTTATTAAGGATTGTGTCACGTATGCCGACCTCTATCAGCAATCCGTCGAACAAGAAATGAACAAGGCGATGAAGAAGGCGAAGGACAAATTGAAGTAGAAGGGCGGTGTCAGAATGGAAACGGCTATTAAAGTGAAAGGGCTGCGCAAGCGTTACAAGGATATGGAAGTGCTCAAGAGTGTGGACTTGGAAGTGAAGCGCGGGCAAATCTTTGCCCTGCTCGGCTCTAACGGCGCTGGCAAGACGACGATGGTGAAAATGCTGACCACGCTGTTGAAGCCAGACGGAGGCACAGCGACTGTAAATGGCTATGACGTCGCGGCTCAGCCCGACCAGGTGCGAAGGTCGATCAGCCTGACCGGCCAGTTCGCTGCCGTAGACGAGATGTTGACGGGGAGGGAAAATCTCGTCATGATCGCGAAGCTGAGGCATCTCGCTCAGCCGCGCCAGGCGGCGGATCGCATGCTACAGCGCTTCGGGCTGACAGATGCGGCCGACCGTAAGCCGTCAACTTATTCTGGCGGTATGCGCCGGAGGCTCGATATTGCGCTCAGCCTTATCGGCGACCCGCCGATCATCTTCCTTGACGAGCCGACGACAGGTCTAGACCCTGAAGCACGCATAGAGGTTTGGAGGATTGTGAAGGAGCTTGCGGACAGCGGCACGACGATTTTTCTAACCACACAGTACTTGGAGGAAGCAGAGCAATTGGCCGACCGAATCGCAATTCTGCATCAAGGCGGCATTATCGCCGGCGGGACACTGGATGAGCTGAAGAAGCTGTTTCCGCCCGCAAAAGTGGAGTATGTGGAGAAACAACCGTCATTAGAGGATATATTCCTCGCAATTGTCGGCGACAAGGGGGAGAAATAATGGAGAGTGGCACAAGGTATTTATCAGCGATATGGGCGTGATGCTGGGCCGTTCGATGCGCCATGTATTCCGCAGCATGGACACCATTCTTACGGTCTGCATCACGCCGATCGCGATGATGCTGTTGTTCGTCTATGTGTTCGGCGGCGCGATCCAGACCGGAACGGATCAGGATCATTACGTGAATTACTTGCTGCCCGGCATCCTGCTGATTGCGATAGCCAGCGGGGTCGCCTATACGGCTTACCGCCTGTTCTTGGATAAGCAGCGGGGCATCATCGAGCGCTTCCGCACGATGCCGATCGCGCGTTCCACGGTGTTGTGGGGGCATGTGCTGACATCGGTGGTATCCAATGCCCTATCACTTGCCGTCATCATTCTAGTCGCGCTTATGATCGGCTTTCGTTCCTCGGCGGGAGTTGTTCCATGGCTTGCCGTCAGTGGGATACTCATGCTATTCACTCTGGCGCTTACTTGGATCGCAGCCCTTGCCGGATTGACGGCACGAACAGTGGAAGGAGCCAGCGCATTCTCTTATCCGTTGATCTTCCTTCCGTTTATCAGTTCGGCCTTCGTGCCGACTGAATCGATGCCGACGGTCGTGCGCGTCTTTGCCGAGCACCAGCCGGTTACCCCGATCGTGGAAGCCATTCGCGCGTTGCTTGCTAGTCAACCTGTAGGCAGCAAGATCTGGGCTGCGCTTGCCTGGTGCATCGGGATTTTAATCGTATCGTATTTTCTCGCCATGCGCGTCTTTAACCGGCAATCCGCCTAACGTCTATACCTCGGACCGTGACAGCCACGTTTCGGAGCATTCATCCGAGCAGAACATCTGATGCTCTTCTTCGCATTCCGAGCAGCAAATATGCTGCTTGTGGCAGAAATCGTTGGCGCAATTGATGTAGCGGTCCTCCGGCTTGCCGCAGTGGTGGCATTTGCCGACGACCACGGGCTCCACTTGGTTAATCGGCACCGAGATGCGCTCGTCGAACACGTACATTTTCCCGTCGAACAGCTTCCCACGCACTTCCGGATCTTTGCCGTACGTGGCAATGCCGCCATCGAGCTGATACACTTCCTTGAAGCCCTCGCGCATCAGAAAACCAGACAGCTTCTCGCATCGTATCCCGCCTGTGCAGTACGTGAGCACGGGCTTATCCTTATGCTCTGCCATGTTCTCGCGGATCCAATCCGGGAACTCGCGGAACGACTCGACCTCGGGGCGAATCGCGCCGCGGAAATGGCCGATATCGTACTCGTAGTCGTTGCGTCCGTCGAGCACGACGACATCGTCCCGTTGCAGCATCTGATAGAAATCTGCCGGTTTCAGGTGCGTACCGGTCAGCTCATTCGGATTGACGTCGTCCTCGAGCCGGAACGTGACCAGCTCCTGCTTGGGGCGAACGAACATTTTCTGGAAGGCATGCTCGGGAGCGTCGTCGATCTTGAACACCAGGTCGCGGAACAGCGGATGCTCATGCATGTAAGCCATGTACGCGTTCGTCTGCTCAATCGTGCCGGAGACGGTGCCGTTGATCCCTTCGCGGGCGACGAGGATTCTGCCCTTGAGCCCTAGGCTTTTGCAATAGTCGCGGTGTTCGACAGAGAAGCTCTCCGGATCCTCGATCTGAACGTATTTATAGTACAGAAGGATGCGGTAGGGCATCTCACCTGCATCTGATGGCTGATAGACAAACCGCGGATCGCCTGCGGGATAGCGTGTTATGGTCATCGTTTCCGTTCCTCCAATATCGTAATGTGCTCTATTGTACCATGTTGGTCGGAGATATTCCGAAGATGAATAATTGAAGCAGCTGATCGAGGTCCTCATCCTGATCATGATGGCCCGGAGTACTCAGATACTCACTAATTTCGCGGAAAAAGATCTTGAAATGCCGGAGCATGATCCGATCAGCATACTGATGCGCGATCTGGTCCTCTTCTCTCCCGATGCGGATCAGTTTACGGTAAAAGGCTTCGAGCTTCTCCTCTACAACCGCCAGAAAGGCTTGAAGCGGTCGCGTGTCCTGTCCCTGACTCATGCGAGCCAGGAGCCGGACGTTGTGAGCCTCCAGCGTCATGATCGCTCTAACTTTGTCGGGGTAGGAACGCTCCGACTCCAGGATCGCGTCATATTCATAGAGCTGCGCATCCACCCAATGATTCAGCATGGACAGATACAGCTGTTCCTTCGTGCCGAAATAGTTATAGATGGTTGCGGGAGATACGCGGGCATGACCGGCAATCTCGCTCACGCTCACCTTGTCGAAGCCATATTGACAGACCAAATCAAGCGAGGCAGCGAAGATCTGCTTCGCTTTTTTGTCTCTTCTTCTCTCGAAACCGTCCACAAGACCTCACCTCTCGGTTCAGTTTACCTTAATTTTTAGAGTGGTTCAACGAATGTACTCCATCGGGGACACAATTCCTTAACAAAAAGAAGGAAATTACCCCCTCTTTGCAGAAGTAACGCGAGACCGGTATGTACCGGGCATCCAAGAGGAGGTACAGCATGCCGAAGAATCGAGAGGTTATGATTATCGGAGCGGGTATAGGGGGGCTGGTTACCGCCTTGCAGCTTCATCGCCTTGGCGTATCCGTTCGCTTATACGAAAGCGTGGGGGAAATAAAGGAATTGGGCGTAGGCATCAACCTGCTGCCGCATTCGGTACGAATTCTGACTGAACTCGGACTTAGCGAAGAGCTCGAGCGGGAAGGTGTACGTACAGCCGAGCTAATCTATTATAACAAGTTCGGCCAGCTGATCTGGCGCGAGCCGCGCGGAATCGATGCGGGCTATCGTTGGCCGCAATATTCGATCCATCGCGGCCGTCTTCAAGGCATACTGCTGCGTGCAGTCAAGCAGCGCCTTGGAGAGGACGCGATTAAGACGGGGCATCATCTGTCTCGCTTCGAGGTTACGGGCGAAGGCGTCGAAGCCTTCTTCATCGATCGGCGGTCCAAGGAAGAGATCGGTTCCGATCGCGCGGACGTCCTTATCGGAGCGGACGGTATTCATTCCGCCGTACGGCGTTCGTTCTACCCGGCGGAGGGCTTGCCCAAATACGGAGGACGCATTCTATGGCGGGGCATAACGGAAGCGCCGCCCTATCTGACAGGACGTTCGATGATCATGGCAGGGCATGTCGACGAGAAATTCGTAGCCTACCCCATCTCGGGTCCGAATGCCGAGGGCAAGGTGCTGGTCAATTGGATCGCGGAGCTTACCGTGAAGGACATGCCGGATCGCAGCGACTGGAACCGGCAAGCGAATAGCGAGGATTTTGCGCCGGTGTTCGCCAATTGGCGATTCGACTGGCTGGATGTGCCGGAGCTGATCGCGCAGGCGGAGACGGTGTATGAGTTCCCGCTCGTCGACCGCGATCCGCTGCCGAAGTGGAGCTTCGATCGGGTTACGCTGCTCGGCGATGCGGCGCATCCGATGTATCCGATCGGCTCCAACGGGGCCTCCCAGGCGATATTGGACGCCGACGCGCTCTATCAAGCTTTTCGGGCGGAGACTGCGATTCCTCGCATTCTGCAGCATTATGAGCAGCAACGGCTGGAGAAGACGTCGTCAATCGTGGCCAGCAATCGCCGCATGGGCCCTGAGCGCGTGATGCAGATCGTTCATGAGCGTTCGCCGAACGGCTACGACGATCTGTATGCGGTCATTTCGAAGCAAGAGCTCGAAGAGATTTCGATGCAGTACAAGCAGATCGCCGGGTTCGATAAGCAGACGCTGGAATCGCTGGACGCCGTGGAGGTGGACCAATGAGCGTAGGGCTCACGCCGGCCTTCCGCGCGAGCATTATCGTAGGGGAGATCCAAGAAATCGGCATGACGGCCAAGGGGCGCCGCAGGGCGATTCCGATCCTTGGCGGCGAGTTCTCGGGCGACGGCCTGAGCGGCGTTATTCTGCCGGGCGGGGCGGATTGGCAATTGATCCGGCCCGACGGCGTGGCCGAGATCGATGCCCAATACACGATGCAGACGACGGACGGCGTCATCATCTATATCCGGAATATCGGACTGCGCCATGGACCGAAGGAGGTCATGGACCGATTGGCGCGCGGCGAGGAGGTTTCGCCGGACGCGTATTATTTCCGCACGTCTCCCACGTTCGAAGTGGAGAGCGGGACCTATGATTGGCTCAATCGAACCCTGTTCGTCGGCGTCGGAGAACGGGGCAAGGATCGGGTGCATTTCGCTTTCTACGCCGTATCCTGAATGCCAGTCGAACGTACAGCAGCAATAAGACAGTGACCGAGCGCAGTCGGCACTGTCTTATTTGTTGTTAGGTGACGTCAATACACTTCCTTCAGCAGCGCGTACGCTTCCTCGACCGTTAGTCCGAAGGACTTGTAGTAGGCGGCATCGAGCTTCATCTGCTGCTGGATCATGTCATTGCGCTTCCGAACCATCTCGTCGGGAGAGAGCTCGGTGACGAAGCATCCTTTGCCGGTTACCGTATAGATCAGCCCGCAGCGTTCGAGCTCTTCCCATGCCTTCTTGACGGTTATGATACTGACGCGAAGTTCCGTGGCCGCTTGCCGTATGGGCGGCAGAATATACCCGCTGGCCAGCTCGCCCTTAAGAATGAGAGCGCTGATCTGCTCGAATAGCTGCTGGTAGATCGGCTTCTCGGATGTGTTCGATATGGCAATGTTCATTATAATTCCACTTTCTCGAATCGTTTGTTAGCCCTATCGTAAGCGATCAGCGTAAATAGTGCAAAAATTACGATGCCGGCGAGCAACAGCGAGAGTTGAATGACCGGATTATCGGCGCCGGCCCCCTTGAACAGATCGTGCACATGCGGATTCTGGATGCCGAGCCATTCCGCGCCGCCGGCGAACAAGATGGCAGCCGTGATCGATGCGACCGATGCCGCGCCGTATTTATAGGCTGTCTTGTAATACATCGGGATAAAGATAAGATTGAAGATCGCCAGCATGACGAAGTTGAGTCCCCAGAACCCGAAGGTCGGCGAGAAGAAATAGTAGACCATATCCGGATAGAGGCGGACGCTGATCATGCCGTAGATCATCGCTATGACAAGATGCAGCATTTCAAGTATGACGAGAAAAAGAACCCGCGCTTTCACGATATCCTTTTTCGTTACGGGCAGCATGCTTGTGAACATGAGATCGTTATGGCTCTTGTAGCCGCCGAACATATTCGGAACCGTAATGAAGCAGAAGTACAAGAGGACCAAGAAGTAGAGCCAGCCGGGAATTAACATCAACGCGCCTGTCAGGAAGGGCAGCGCGTAGAAGAACGGACTGACGCCGATCTTCAGTTCTTTGATCAATAAATTAACCATGGGAATCCTCCTTCTTCGAGAAATAAATCATGATTTCCTCTAGATTCGGTGCGGTGGATTTAAGTTCGACAGCGGGATTCAAGTCTTTCGTAGCAATCAAGCCGGTAAAGCCGAAGGAGTTCGTTTTGTAAGAGATTAGCTTGTCTTTGACCGCATCCAACTGCGCCTGGCTTCCGTTCACCAAGCGATACGCATCGATGAATGCTTCTTTCTCGTCGCTGTTGATGATCTGTCCGTTATGGATATAGGTAATGTAATCGGCGCACTTTTCCAGGTCGGACGTGATATGGGTCGAGAACAGAATGCTGATCTCGCCGTCCTGCACGAGCTCCTGGAAGATGTCGAGCAACCCGTCTCTGGCGACCGGATCGAGCCCGCTTGTCGGTTCGTCCAATATGAGCAGCTTAGCGCCGTGCGACAATGCGATGGCTAAGTTGTATTTGACCTTCATGCCGGTCGATAGTTCGGATATTTTTTTGCTTTCGATCAGGTTGAATTTGCGCAAATACTTGTTATAGGTGTCGTCGTCCCAAGACCGATAGAACGGCTTGATCACGTTCGTAAGCGTGTTGATCGTATTGCGCGTATAGAAGTTGATGTCCCCGAAAGCTGAACCGATCAATTGCTTCAACTCGACTTCATGCTCGGCCATGTTCTTGCCCAGAACGCAGATCTCGCCGCTATCCGTTCGTGTCAAGTTCAAGATGGATTTAATGGTGGTCGTTTTGCCTGCGCCGTTCGCTCCGATGAAGCCCATAATATAACCTTGCTCCAGTTGGAACGAGACGTCCTTCAATTGAAAGTGCTCATAGTTCTTGCTGACTTGCTTCACTTCTAGTGCAAGCATAGCGCGGCCTCCATTTCAGATTGTGTATGTTGTATATGCACAATATAACAGCGTGACAGCTCTGATGTCAATCGCAACTTGCAAACTCCGCGAATACACGAATCATGACATATAGCTGTCATGTTCAGCATGGTACGATAGTCGAAGAACAACGAAAGGAGCGGTTCGAGCATGAAGGTCGATTACAAGAAAGACTTTAAACAGCTGTACATGCCTGGCAAGCAGCCATCAATTGTGGACGTGCCGAGGATGCCGTTCTTTACGGTGAGCGGTTCGGGCAATCCGAACGGCGAGGATTTTTCCCAAGCAATCGAGGCCTTGTACAGTATGAGCTACGCCGTAAGAATGTCATACAAGAGCGAGGAGGTGCCGGAAGGGTACTATGAATATACGGTCTTTCCGCTAGAGGGCGAGTGGGATTTGGTAGACCGCACCAAGCCGCCGACGGATAAGAGCAATCTGAAGTACACCATCATGATCCGCCAGCCCGATTTTGTGACCGAACAATGGTTCATGCGATGGCTGGACAAGGTCAAGAACAAGAAGGCCAACCCTTACCTCGACAATGTCCGATTCGAGAATAGGGAAGAAGGGCTATGCTGCCAAATGATGCATCTCGGCAGCTTCGACGACGAGCCGGCAAGCTTCGCCCGCATGGAAGCGTTCTGTATCGCTAACGGTTATCGACGCGCGAGCAAGCTTCATCGGGAGATTTATCTGTCCGATCCGCGCAAGACCGAGTCTGACAAGCTTCGCACGGTCTTAAGATTCCATGTGGAACCAAGCTCCGTTTGATATAATGGGCATATAGCACGCATGCAGAGAGCGGAGGGAAGCCATGGGCAATACAGAGATTTTCGAAGCGATGGCCGATGGGTACGATACGCCGGAGAGAGTTCGGATCGCGGAGATCGCGTCCAACGCCATTCGCGAATATATCGAGGAGGACGGGCGAGACAAGCGAGCGATCGACTTCGGATGCGGGACCGGGCTTGTCGGTCTTCATTTGCTTGACGCGTTCCGGCATGTCTTGTTCTTGGATACGTCGCAGAAGATGCTGGATCGCATTAGCGACAAGCTGGCAGGCGCCAATATCCGGAATGCGGATACGATGTGTTTCGATATCGAAGCAGGATTCAGCCCGGAGCTGCGCGCGGATTACGTATTCATGGCGCAGGTGCTGCTCCATATTCGGGATATCGAGCTCGTGCTGTCGAGGCTGTACGACGTGCTGAATCCCGGAGGGCATCTGGTCATTGTCGACTTCGTCAAGAACGAGAATGTGCAGTCGGACAAGGTCCATAACGGATTCGAACCGGGGGAGCTCAGCGACGTGATGGCAGGCATCGGGTTCAAGGACATGCAATTCAAGACCATCTATAGCGGCAGCAAAATCTTCATGAATCAGGATGCGTCCATGTTCATTCTCGATTCGCGAAAATAACATCGGCATGTCGAGAAACATGAGATCGTCGATGTCAATCGGGATGGAGGTTCGGTTGCAATGGTCATTCTAGTTGTCGACGATGATCCCCATATCCGGGAACTTGTAAGTCTGCAGATGGCGAAGGCAGGCTACGAGGTCGTGACGGCGGACAACGGCAAGACTGCGCTTGAAGCGCTGGACAATCACCATGTGGGACTCGTCATTCTGGATATTATGATGCCGGAGATGGATGGCTGGGCATTCTGCCGCAGGCTGCGGGAGCAGTCCGATATCCCGGTGCTCATGCTAACCGCTAAGGGCGAAACGTCCGAGAAGGTGAACGGATTTCAGTTAGGCGCAGACGATTACGTCGTGAAACCGTTCGACCCGCCGGAACTGATCGCGCGAGTCCGGGCAATGCTGAAGCGCTATCGCATTGCGGCGACCGATCAGGTGCAGATCGGATCGATTCTGTTGGATCGGCGGAAGTACGAGGTACTGGCTGGGGACTGCACGGTCAACCTGACGCCCAAGGAGTTCGAGCTGCTGTTCTTGTTAGCGAGCTATCCAAGACAAATATTCACCAGGGTTCAATTGATCGAGTCTATATGGGGACATGACTTCGAGGGGGATGATCGCACGGTCGATGTACATGTGAAGAGAATTCGAGGGAAGTTCGGGGAGGATACGTCTGCCTTCCGCATCACGACCGTATACGGAATCGGTTATCGATTGGAGCCATGCTAAGTGATCCATTCCCTATATGCACGCGTCATTCTGCTATTCCTGTTGGTAGCTGCCTTATGCTTCGCGTTCGCTGCGCTTATCATGAAGCACACTTACGAGGAACAGCGACTGGAGCTTCTCCACGAGGCCATGATCCAGAACGGTGCCAGCGTCATCGCCGATCTGTCCGGACTGGACTCGGAGGATGCTCAACGAGCACGTATCGAAGAGCTGAACAGCGTCAGTCCTTATCGGTTTGCTTGGATTCCTGACATAGACGGTTCCGGCCCGGCAGAAGTCGTGAAGAGAGGCGAAATAAGCGGATTGTCGATCCCGGATGAAGTATCTGTAGAGCTGCCGGCTCAGCTTGGCGTTACGGCCTATCGATTGATCGTCGCGCAGTCATTCGGCGGCGTGAGCGATCCGCTCGGGTCCGTGCTCGACGTGTTCCAGACAGGCGGATTCGTCTTCTTGATTCTATGCAGCCTCGCCATCGCCGCCGCGACGATGCTGCTCGTTCGACCGATCAAGCGGCTGGTTATGGCAGTGAATTGGATCGCGGAAGGGGAGTATGCTGTCCGCGTGCCGGTCGATCGCCGCGACGAGCTCGGCGAGCTGGCTCGCAGCATCGTGACCATGTCCGGCCAACTGCAGCGAATCGAGAGCATGCGTCAACAATTCGTCTCCAATGTGTCGCACGAGATTCGGTCGCCGCTCACTTCGATCAAGGGCTTCTCGGCTGAACTCGCCCGAGATTCGCTCCCGCCGGACACTCGCAAGCACTACGCGGAAATCGTAACGCTCGAATGCGAACGGTTGTCCAGACTCAGCGAAGGACTGTTGCGACTCGCGGCATTGGATGCGCAGCAGCTGCCGTACAACCCCTCCGTGATCCGCTTAGATGAACTGCTGCGCCGTGTCGTCATCTCCATCGAGCCGCTCATCAGCGCGAAGGAGCTGCTCGTGGAAGCGAATATGGATGAAGTGGTCATTCAAGCAGACGCTGATCTGTTGACGCAGGTCTGGCTGAATGTACTGTCGAACAGCATCAAGTTCACGCCGGCGGGCGGCATGATTCGAATAACGCTTACGCGAAAAGGGGGAGAGGCCCATGTGCGCATTGCCGACACGGGCATCGGAATCCCCGAAGCGCATCTCGATCGCCTATTCGAGCGATTCTATAAGGCAGACAGCTCCCGCAACCGCAATAGCTCCGGCAGCGGGCTGGGGCTGTCTATCGTGCATGGCATCGTTGCGCTGCATGGCGGACGGATTGTAGTCCGGAGCGAGCAGGAGCAAGGCACGGAAGTAACGGTAACGCTGCCCGGTTGATCAGGATAACGGAAGGGAGTCCGTTCGTCTGCGATATTTTCCGAGCATCGCGTAGAGAATCGGGACAACGATCAGCGTTAGGAGCGTGGACGTGACCATCCCCCCGATTACGGTTGTGGCCAGGCCGCGGGATATGAGTCCGCCCGTGTCCGCGAGCGCAAGGGGGAGCAGACCGCAGATGGTGGCGCATGCGGTCATTAGAATCGGACGCAGCCGCGTTCTTGCTCCCTCGATAATGGCGCTCTCGAGTTCCATGCCCGCTCGCCGATTCGACTCGATGCGGTCCAGCAGCACGATTGCATTGGTCGTCACGATCCCTAACAGCATCAGCATGCCTACGAGAGCGCTGATCGATAGCGATTGTCCCGTTAGATATAGTGCGATCAGCACGCCGGACGGGACGAAGACGAGCGAGCTGAGGACGATGATCGGCGTCAACACGCCGCCGAACGTGATGCTTAGCAGAACGAAGATCAGACCGACGGATACCCCCATGGCAACGAACAGATCATCGAAGCCTTCCTCGACATCTTCGCCTCCGCCGCCCAGGACGAGCTCAACGCCGCTCGGAATAGGCAGTTCACGAAGATCGGACTCTACTTCAGCCAAAATCTCCTTGTTCTCGCGAATGTCCGCCGTAACGGCAACGTTCGTCCTTCCGTTCAATCGGCTCGTTGATATCCCCACATTTTTCAAGTCGTTGTGCTCCAGCATATACTGTTCGACCTGACGTGACGCTTCCTGCAGCTCCTTGCTATTCTCGGTGAACAGCGAGACCGTAATGTTCTCTCCGGTCGGCGGTCCGAAATCGATATCCTCGCGAATGCCGATTTGCGCGCCGGGAGACGCTTGTTCAATGTAGGACGTCAATTCCGTATGCAGACGGTCCAGGAACCGATCCGGATGCGTTCCGGGCTTCACGCGAATCGAGATCTGCGCGACTTCCGGCTGGGGCAATCCATATTCGGCCGATTCGGGATCTGTTGCCGTGCCGATGTAGGTTGTATGGAATGGGACCTCGGGCCACTCGGTCAGCTGCTCGCTGATGCTGTCTGCGACCGTCGCGGTATCGTCCATTGTGGATGGCGAAGGCAGGGTTACGGTTGCTCGGAAGGCGGTCGCGTCAGCATTCGGGAGAAAAGATACGCCGATAAACGGCACGAGCAGCAGCGTTCCTCCAGTCAGCAGAATGGCGGCACTAAGCACGGCACCCCTGCGGAGCAGGCAGGCGTGCAGGAATTGCTCGTATAGTCGGATGCTTTTCGGCTCGGTATTGTTACTTGGCCTGACCTTGTTCAACAAGCGGCTGAATAACGGGATAACGGCAACGGATACGACGAGCGAGCTAAGCAGGGCTGCGGCAGCTGTAAGGGCGAAGGGACGGAACATTTCGCCGACGAGGCCCCCGACCAGCCCGAGCGGTACAAATACGACAACGGCTACGAGCGTGGAGGATGCGATCGCGCCGACTACTTCCCGGATGGCCTTCATTGTAGCTTCGAGGGGAGAGAGTGACGTGCCTTGCGAGACTCTCCACCTGTAAATATTCTCGATGGCGACGATGCTGTCGTCGACGATTCTGCCGACGGACACGGCTAACGCCCCCAGCGTCATGATGTTGAGCGTGTAATCCCAGTAGTCGAGCAAGATCATCGCAGCCATGATGGAGAGCGGCAGCGACAGGATCGCGATAAGCGTAGCGCGAACGTTTCGTAGGAAGAGGAAGATGATCAGTATCGTGAATAGCGCGCCGTACAGGCCTTCTTGCAGCATCGTATCGACCGATCGCTGCGCTTGCTCGCCCTTGTCCGACAGCACATGGACGTTGAATCCGTTCGGCCCGGCGTATGACTTCAGTAGTTCGGCAGCTTGCCGGGCAAGCTCGACTGTGTTGGCATCTCGCGCTTGGAAGACCTCTAGGGCATAGCTCGGGTGGCCATTGAATCGGAATCGTTCCTCTTCGGATCCGATTCCGACCGCATCTACCGTGCCCGCACCCGGGATTCTCTCGAGTCTCGGGATGATTGTCTGCTGGAACATGTCGCGGATCTCATCCGCCGTTCGATCGCTCACGATAGCGGCCGCAAATACTGGCTCCATGTCAAAGAACGCCTGGTTGACGCTGACTGACACGGAATCGGGCAGCGTAATGGCATTGATCGCATCCGAGACTTCGCGGACAGCTTCTTTCATATCCTTCGTGAAAGGGTAACTGATAATCAACCCTGCTCCATCGTCTGTTGTCTTGCTCTCTACGTTGTCGAAGCCTGGCAGCCGAAGCAATTGCCGTTCGATCGGTATTGTAACCTCCTGCATGACGCGGGCCTCCCCAGTTGCAGAATAGGAGGCATGGACGACCACGTCATGTACTTCGATTTCCGGAAATTCGGTCACTTTCAGCTTGGAGTAGGACCATAACCCGCCTGCCAGCACCATGATGCACAGGATGACGACAGCCGTTCCGTTCCTAAGACTTGCATGCAATAGATAATTCATCGTTAACCCTCTCCCTTGTACTGTATTGAAGCTCGCAGTAGCAAGAGTAGAAGCCGATTATGAACAGAATATGAACGGTTAGGGCGCGATATTGTGCCGGAGAAAATAGCGCTTGTGTACCGGGAAGATTCATGCTATATTATAAAAGTTGTCTCACCGACATGGAGAGATGCACAGCATTGGAAAAAGAAAACAGTTGATTCGTGAATAAGAAACATGTTATATTCTTATTCCGGCCGCTGAGAGGCGATCGACACGAACCGACATTGTTCCTTGAAAACTGAACAACGAGCGAACTGCCCTAACGATCCTTGGATCGTTAGAAAAGCAATACAAGTAATGAGCTTAATCAGCTCTTTCCAAGTGGCAACACTTTAATGGAGAGTTTGATCCTGGCTCAGGACGAACGCTGGCGGCGTGCCTAATACATGCAAG
>JAEWJS010000180.1 GCA_023386495.1 Bacillota bacterium
CCGCGGCCGCGGGCCGTGCTACGCTGGGCGGCCGCGGCTGGATGATTGCATCGATCCTGCTAGCAATCGCACTTATAGTCGTGCTTATCCAACCGCCGTTCGCTGGCAAGCAAGAGACGGTAGCGACCGTCAACGGCGAGAAGATCAGCAAGGACGAGCTATATGACAAGCTGATCACGCTGGGCGGCGCGCAGACTTTGGAAGGCATGATCAATGAGCTCGTCGTTCAGCAGGCTGTAGCGGAAGCCAACGTCACGGCCACCGAGGAAGAGATCGATGGCGAGCTCGCGACCATAACGGCGATGTATCCTTCGCAGGAAGCATTCGAGACGGAGCTCACGACTTACGGCTACACGATCGAGCAGCTGCGCGAGCAGATCGGCAACCAGCTGGCTGTCGAGAAGATCGTAGCCAAGGACGTGAACGTCACGGATGACGAAGTGAAGCAATACTTCGAAGCGAATAAGGCATCCTACGATACGCAGGAACAGGTTCGCGCGTCCCATATCCTCGTCGCTACGAAGCAGGAAGCGGACACGCTGCTTAAGCAGATCCAAGGCGGAGCGGACTTTGCGGCGCTGGCGACCGAGAACTCGCTTGATCCGGGCTCCAAGGATCTTGGCGGCGATCTCGATTACTTCCCGCGCGGCGCGATGGAGCATGGCTTCGAAGAGGTAGCCTTCGGTCTTCAGAAGGGTGAGCTCGGCATAGCGGAGACCGGCTATGGCTTCCATGTCATTCAAGTGACGGACCGCCAGGAAGCGAAGACTGCAGCGCTTGAGGATAATCAAGAAGCAATCCGCAAGCAGCTCGAAGACCAGCAGATCGGCCAGCTGTCCAGCGCTTGGCTCACGGAAGTGCAAGCGAAAGCGAAGATCGACAATACGCTGTCGACGGCGACAGATGAGGAAGCTGCTTCCGCAAGCCCAAATGCAGGAACAAGCACGAACCAATAATGTACGGAATGAGCCAAGACCGGCTGTTATGCTGGTCTTGGTTCTTTCTAATGTGCGTACAATAATAGCATCGCCGCAATCGCAGCCGACGGACGTGTCATTCGAAGCTGGGAAGGGAGGAGGATGAAGGATGCGAATTGTTGTATTATCGGATACGCATATGCCGCGCAGCGCCAAATCGCTGCCTGTCCCGGTAGTGAAGGCACTCGGAAGCGCAGATCATGTCCTGCATGCAGGCGATTGGACGACGCCGGCCGTTGCCGACATGCTGGCCCAGTACGGACGGAATCGCGTGCCGCGGATGCTTTTCGCAATGAGCAGGTGGATATCATTCTGTTCGGACACTCGCATATCCCGCTCTACAAGAAGCGGAACGGCGTATGGCTGTTCAATCCGGGATCGCCGACCGACAAGAGGAGGCAGAGCACGTATTCCTTCGGCATCTGGACGATTCGCGACGGTGCGCTGGAAGCGAGCATTCATTATTACAAAAAAGATGAGCGCGCCTGATTAAGAATTCAGGGTGCGCTCATCTTTACGTTTGCGGGCGGACAGAAAGCGATAGATGGCGTATCCGGCGCCAGCGCCGAGAATGATCCAGACGAGCAGCATACCGTAGCGGTTCACTTGCTCGCCGATCGTCACGACATAGTCGCTGACATAGGTACCGATCAGGAAGTAGGCCATCGTCCACAGGAAGGCGGACACATAGGCGAACGGCGCAAACCGCAGGTAAGGCAATTTATTAAGGCCGACCGCGTACATCGTAATGTGGCGCAGCAGCGGCAGGAAGATCGACATGCTGATGGCCAAGCTGCCGTAACGCTCGCTTAGCTTCTGCGAGGACGCTAGAGCTTTCGTAAAGTTCTTCTTGCGTTCCAGCCGCTTGCCCAGCTGCGAGCCGGTCGCGCGTCCGACACCGTAACCGAACGTCAGGCCGCAAGAGATGCCCAGATAGATGGCGATGAATGCAGGGACGGGAGCCAGCAGGCCGGATGCCGCCAAGGCACCGCCGGTCATGACGACCGCTTCGTTCGGAATCGGAAGACCGATCAGACCGAGGCAGAGCGCTAGGAAGAACGCCGCATAGCCGAGATCTTCAACGGCATTCGTTAATACATCGTAAGCCAACGGTATTCATTGCCTCCCCTCTCAAGATGACCTGCCATCCCTTAAAGATACCTTGTTCTTGCATGAATTGCAATCGGTCCGATTGGTCATACTGGAGTAAGATGGTAGGGTGAACTTAGTGCGTGACTACTTATTGAATATTCAGAAAAGTTATTGTTAGGATATAGAAAACTGCGATATACTAACTTGTAAAGTGAAATCGCTTACTCGATCCTACGAGGTGACGGAGGTGTTGTTCCATGAACGATACGAAGTACAGACGTCAAGCGATGCTGATCTGGCATGAAGAACGCGACACAACAGAAGAGGAGCTGCGCACGAGGCATACCGCGATAAGCCGCCGGCTGCACGCGCTGCTCAGCGCGGTCAAGCATCTCCTGTCGACCAAACGCCGTGCATCCTGAAGCCGGTCATATACGCAACGAAGAAGCGCCCCTGCTCGAGTGAGCAGGGGCGCTTTCGAATGATACGCGATTAATGTCCGCCGCTCGTCGAGCTTAACCCGAGGCGGTCGATGATCTGCCGGCTTTCCTCATTCAGCCCCTCGACCGTCACGCGTTTGCCGAGCTGCTCGTATTTTGCGATCATTTTGGCGATAGCCGTCACGGCCGATTGATCCCACACATGCGACTGGGAGAAATCAACAACGACATGCTGCGGATCCTCCTGGTAGCGGAACAAGCCCACGAAGTGGGTCATCGTGCCGAAGAACAGCTGTCCGGAAATCATGTACTTCTTGCCGTCTGCCGTCACATGCTCGGCAGCACGAATGCGTGCCATGCGCCAAGCGAAAATGACCGCACTCATAATAATGCCGGCGAATACGCCATAAGACAGGTCATGCGTTGCGACGACGATCGATACGGTGACGATCATGACGAGCGCATCGGGGCGCGGAACGCGATTGAGCGTGCGCAGCGACTGCCAGTCGAATGTGCCGAATGACACCATGAACATGACGCCGACGAGTGCGGCCATTGGAATCTGCGTAACCACTTTCCCGAGCACAAGGATCAGGAAGAGAAGGAACAGGCCGGCCGTCAGCGTAGACAGTCGCGTGCGTCCGCCGGACTTGACGTTGATGACGGACTGCCCGATCATCGCGCAGCCTGCCATGCCGCCGAAGAATCCCGTTACGATGTTCGCTAAGCCCTGGCCCTTGATCTCGCGGTTCTTGTCGCTGCCCGTGTCCGTCATCTCATCGACGATCGTGGCCGTAAGCAGCGATTCGAGAATACCGACGAATGCAAGCGATAAGGAATAGGGGAAAATAATCCACAGCGTCTCGAGCGTCCACAGCACCTCCGGGATATGGAACAATGGAGGAAGGTTCGACAGCTCGCCCATGTCGCCTACCGTGCGGACGTCGAGTCCGAGCGAGATCGTCAGGATGGAGACGACGATAATCGCGGCAAGCGCGGAAGGAATCACTTTGCTGATGAGCGGCAGCAGATAGATGATGGCCAATGTAAGCGCGACAAGCGCGTACATGATCCAGCCCTGCCCCTCGAAGTGAACAAGCTGCGCCATGAAGATGAGAATGGCCAGCGCATTCACGAAGCCGATGATGACGGATTGCGGGATGAAGGTAACGAGGCGGTCCATCCTCAACACGCCGAGCAAATACTGAATGACGCCCGTTAGCAGCGTAGCCGCGAATAGGTATTCGACGCCGTGATCCTTCACGAGCGTGACCATCAAGAGGGCCATGGCGCCGGTAGCGGCGGAGATCATGCCTGGCCTTCCGCCGGCGAAGGCAATGACGATCGCGATGCAGATCGATGCGTAGAGACCGACCATCGGATCGACTCCCGCAATAATGGAGAAGGCGATGGCCTCGGGAATTAGTGCGAGTGCGACCGTGATGCCGGATAGAATATCGCTTCTCGTGTTGGAGAACCAAGTTGGTTGAAGCTGTCTGTACACAATCATGTACCTCCTAGTCTGTTAGATGGGTGGCTGACCACTCTCAGGCAAGCCGGGGCCGATATGCACTAAACGTGATTATATCGAATCCTTAGCCGATCCGGCAAGGTGCAATTCGTTTGAGAGCCGTTGGAGGGTTATGGTAGAATGCGGAGGAGAGAGGGGCGTCGCTTCCACTACTATGACACCAAAAATGGTTCTCAGCTTCGCATTCATTCTGCTGCTGTTCACCGGAATTAATGCTTATATCGGATGGAACGGCTACGTTTTCCTGAACGAGGCCGCCGGTGCCATTCCGCCGCTGCTCTACTGGATTCCGTTCACGTTCGTCGTATTCGGATACGTGATCGGTCGCGCGAAGATGCTCAGGGGTCCTGTCGGACGCTTCGTCAAGGTCGTCGGTGCCGGTTATTTTGCCGTCATGGAGTTCGCCTTCCTGCTGCTGCCGTTCGCAGACGTTACAGCTTGGCTGCTGAAGCAGAGCGGTGCGGAGCCAGAAGTGTATATCGGCTACGTAGGCTACGGCGTGCTTGCGGTGCTTGTGCTGATCCTCGGTCGGGGCTGGCACAATGCTTGGTCGCCGGTCGTACGGGAGCATCAGCTTGAAGTGGCGAAAACGGCAGGCGGCCTGCACAGCCTTCGCATACTCGTCGCGTCCGACATCCACCTCGGCAACATCGTCGGCAATCGGCATCTGAAGCGGCTGGCTCGCAAGGTCGAGCAGCTCAAGCCCGATCTGATCCTGCTGCCCGGCGACGTCATCGACGACGATATCGAGGCGTTCAAGCGCAACAACATGGCCGATCTGATGAGCAGGCTGCAAGCGCCTTATGGCGTATATGCCGTGCTTGGCAATCATGAATATTACGGTGGCCATATCGCAGAATATGTGCAAGCCATGGACGCCATCGGCATTCGCGTACTGCGGGACGAGACCGTCACGATCGATGGCCGTTTCCACATCGCCGGCCGCAAGGATAAGACATCGGAGCGTGCGGTGCAGGGGGGCAGGCTGCCTACGAACCAGCTTCTCGAGGAGCTGGATCCTGCGCTGCCGATCCTGCTCATGGACCATCAGCCTTATCAGTTCGGAGAAGCTGCGGCTGCCGGAGCGGACTTGCTGCTCTGCGGCCATACGCATCGCGGTCAGTTCGCACCCAATCATTGGATTACGAGACGGCTGTTCGAGCTGGATTGGGGCTATATGAACAAGAACGGCATGCATGTGCTCGTCTCCTCGGGATTCGGTCTCTGGGGACCGCCATTCCGGATCGCCAGCCGTTCCGAATTGTTGGACATCACGCTGACCTTCAAGCATAGCTGAGCAATCGTTCGGAAAATTGTTACACATCGCAAGCGGCGGCGGTTGAATTCCATGCGAAAAATGTCTACATTAAGAGCAGAGGTTTGTCGGATCAGAGGAGGATGCAGGCATGTCGAGCAGTCAGGGGCGCAATTGGATCCCCGTTATTTTCATCTTCACCTTCGTGTTAGTCGGCATCATCGCGGCATTGTTCTTCCTGCCGGGCTATGATGGCGAGATCGGCTTCGACGTCACGCTGCTGCCGCTCATGAACGCCATCTACAATTGCTTCACCTTCTCGTTCTTGGCGGTATCGCTAATCGCCATTAAGCGGAAGAATATTAAGATGCATCGGACGTTCATCTGGGCTGCATTCGTATCGACGTTCTTGTTCCTAGTCACTTACGTGACGTATCATTACTTGACGGAGCCGACCACGTTCGGCGGCAGCGACACGATGCGCGCCGTATACTTGTTCATCCTCATTACGCACATCATATTGGCGATCGTGAACGTGCCGCTGGCGCTGATCTCCGTCACTTACGGACTGGGCAACCGGATCGCGCAGCACCGCAAGATCGCGAAGTGGACGATGCCGATCTGGCTGTATGTCAGCTTCACGGGCATTATCGTATACGTATTGATTTCGCCATACTATTAGAATTGAGAAGGAGTGACGGCATGATGCTGGCATGGAAGGAAATTACGACAATCGAGCAATGGGAAGCGCTGAAGGCAGCTTCGAGCGACAAGCAGGTGCTCCTGCTGAAGCACAGTACGAGATGCCCGGTAAGCTCAAGCGCGCTCGAGGAATACGAAGCTTATCTTCAGCATCAGCCGAACGAAAAGACGGAGTACGTACTGGTGAAGGTCATCGAATCGCGTCCGGTGTCGAACCAGATCGCCGAAGATTTGTCCGTCACGCATGCTTCGCCGCAGATCATTCTGTTCAAGGACGGCAAGTCGGTATGGAACGCCTCGCACTGGTCCGTTACGACCAAGCACATCACGGCCGTACTGGACTAGCAGCAGATCGATAGCATTCACAATGGACTCCGCTTAAGCGCAATATCATTTAGTTTAAGCTCTATGATACGACCGGATATACAAATGCAATGCGAACGGCACAGGGAAAGCCCTATGCCGTTCGCTATTTTGGTTCAAGCAAGGGGAAATGCGCATAGCAAACAAAACGGAGAAATATCCGCTTAAAAATGTCCTTATGGTCTGAATTACGCTAGTCTGTAGACGAAGCTAACAGCTGATTTATAACGGATTTTGCGCGTATTCTTCTGCCCCAGACGAACGGATCGAATCGGCAAAATGTTTTTGCGAATCAGTGATTCAACATCTGGCGGGGGGCATCACCTTGAGATCGCAGGAAATGCCTACAAACATGAACGGCTACCGTGAAGTTCACTAAGTATTAGTGCCGTTTATCCACTTGGGAGATGACTACGTGCGAGGCAATCATTTCAACGAAATTGTACATGAGCATTCTTGCGAAGATCTCTTGGACGATGGACTCTCGTCACTTTGCGTGGAAATTCGTAAGACCGACGGTGTATTCTAACGCACTGAAAGAGGTTTCAATGCCCCATCGCATGTGATAAACCGACTTGATTTCTTCGGGTGGAAAATCAGCGCCAGAGAGATTCGTCATGACAGTTTCATAATCGCCACTCGGGAGGACGAAACGAACAATCCGAAAGGACATCGGGTAAAATAAATTCTCCTGTAATCCAAAAAATCAATTGTAGAAGTGGACGGAACGAACTTCTATGTCTCGGGTTGAGCCTTGATCGCTTTGGTTTGTTTTTTGGTGAGTGTTAGATGAACGTCCACATCAAACGCTCCGCTAGCGGGCAAGCGCAAGCCCGAAAGAATGTCATTGGAGTCCAAATCTTTGACTCGGATGACGTAGTTCCACCCTTTGCGTTCAATATGCGCGAAGTTGTTATTACTTTCATAACCTCGATCGGCAATAACAATGGTTTTACCTTGAATGGGGGAACGGTCAAAGCAAGACATCAGCAAGCTGGTCAACTGGCAGTACGATGAGACGGAAGACACATGGACGTGTGCAGCTGGGCGCAAGCTGCGGTTTCGCTATGAAGGGAAGGAACAAACGGAAAGTGGATATGAGATTCGGTAGCGCCACAATCGAAGTGAAAGTTGTAAAGGTTGTCCGCTCAAGTCCACTTGAACGAAGGCTGAAGGAAACCGCGAGATTAGTGTAAGTATGAAATATCTTCGCTACAAGCAGATCGCTCGTGAAAAGCTCAAGAGCGAAGATGGATATGCGCTGTCGGTTCGACGGATGATCAAGCCGGAGAGTGTATTTGGACAATTGAAGAACAACCGGGGGATTCCGGCGTTTTCTGCTTCGAAGCCTGTCAAAAGTAAACCTTGAGGTCGGGTGGCTTTCGCTCGCCCATAATCTGCTCAAGAAAGCGGCAATTGACCAACAGCCAGAAATGGCGGTGCAGAGGTAACCCTTCCAGCACCGCCATTTCTGATTTTTCACCGACTTTTCATTATTTGAGCTGTCTAATCAATCAAGAAAACCTACTTTTGGGACAGCCCCTTGTGTTTATTTTTATAATCTTTTACATCTCACAGGAATAAAAAAATCCATTGCTGGTATATTTATGGTATGCAATTGGAGTGAAGCAAAATAATAATTAGGAGGTTTAATTATGAAAAAATTCTTTTGTTATATTGCAGCCCTTACTCTCTTACTAACTTTATCAACCAACATTGTATTTGCTGAAACTGATCCCGATTGGGGCTCTCAATCTCCGTCTATCAATGTACCAATTAACAATTATAATGATACCTGGAAGGACCCTATGCTAGCTGCTGCTGCCGCATGGAATGGTACACCTACTCTTGTAACAGTCGGAACTTTATCTTCCTCTTCAAATCAAGTTTTAGCGGCTAGTTATTCAGACACTTGGTACGGAGAAGCTTCATCTGCAAACCCAGGGCCATTTACCATAAAATTAAATTCAAGAACTATTAATAGAGACGCTACAAATTTCTATAATTTCGTTAAATCCACTTTGGTTCATGAATATGGTCATATATTTTGCTTAGATCATACATCACAAACATCCATAATGAAAACTTCCCGTAATCGTGACACGATGACAAACCCTCAGCAATTTGATATTGATGAAGTAAACTCTGTTTATAACTAGAAGAATCGTAGGACAAAATAATCCCAAAATATAAGGAGGATTCAAACCATGAAACTTAAATTACTTTACGTTGGTTCCACTTTCCTCATATTAGCAATTTTCGCAATGATATTTATCAATAATAATACCTCAACAGTGAAAAAGGTAACAATTTCTGCAGACTATCCACATTATGAAAATTTAGAGAATCTAATTGGCAAAGCGGACACAATTATTAAGGGCAAAATAACTGATTTTACATATAGTCAAATAAACATTTCTCAAAAACCTCAATCTGATGATGAATACCTTAATCCTGGTGGTGAATTAGACAATAGTCTTATGCCTTATACTATCTTCACTATTGAAATTATAAAAACCTATAAGGGCAATATCAACAAAAAAGAGACAATTCAAATTAAAGAGCCAGGCGGAATTTTTGGAAATACTGAATACGTTAATAGAGACAGTGCTAAACTTAAAAAAGGAAATAATTACGTCTTTTTCCTCGAGACTTATCCCGATTCTCCTGCTAGTTTATTGAACCCTATTCAAGCTAGCTATGAATACGATGCTTATGACAACATTATTCCTAATGAACACAACAACATTAAATTCAAAATAAAAGATTTAGATGATATATTCAACAATTAGGCCTAGTACCAGCGAAGCTGACACAGACCGCAAAGTGTATAGAGAGTCCAGTCAACAATTTAACGAAAGTATACACTAAGAGTATTTACAGGATATCTCACAACGAGTGGGACCCCTACCCAGGACGGGGACTGGATCGGACTATCCGAGATCGTCAACATTGGACGGGATACATATGCGGTCATCGAACGGGACAAGATGATCGGCGGCGACATCCGACTCAAGGCGATCTACACCGTCACGCTGAGGGGTCTTAAACCGTTCAATACGTTGACGAAAGCCGGTTCGGACGTATCCCAGTCGGTCGTGAAGAAACAGCTGAAGCTGGATGTGAGTGCCGAATTCGCGCCGTTCGAGAAGGTGGAGGGGCTGATAGTCACGCCAGACGGCAGTATATGGGCTGCGCTTGATAACGATGGCGGCGAGGTCGTGTCCCGTCTATCGGTCGTAGGCACGCTTGATGACCTGCAATAGCTGCATCTAGCACGAAGAGCCCTCCAATGCACTGCATTGGTGGGCTCTTTCGTGCGGACCGTTATGCGATCATATAGATGTCGAAATTGCCGATATCCGTAATCGCGAGCGGAATCGTGATCGCGCGCTTCTGCGCAAAGCTCCGGCCGTCGTCCATCAGCTTCGGCGGGGTAATGTCGACGACGATCCCGTCATTGTACAAGATCGTGCTTGCGTTGCCGCTGATCATGTTGCCCAGCTCCGAAATGGCGCTTCGGCACATATCGTCGAATTCCGCGATCGGGTAGCCGCCCATCATGGAAGAGACGATCTTGATCGCGACGTCCTGGGGGAAACAGAACACCACATCGCCTTGGAATTGACCGAGGATGCCGATCTTCAGCAGAAGATAGTCGCCGTTGTCGATTGTCTTCAGCTCGACCTTGCCTACTGATGCCTTCACTTGCATCATGGCTTCGATGACATGAATCGACGATGATAGGAACGGATTGATGTACTGTGCGTTCATTTCACTGCCTCCTGTAGGTTGGTCGATCGAATAATCCATCGGTGCTAAGAAAAAAAACAGCTTCCCGAAATCGGAAAGCTGTCTCCGTGAAGAGAAAGCGAATCCGCACTTTCGGTAGCCCAGCTATCATGGGGATGGGAGATCCCGTTAGACCTGAGGCTTTGCGTCCTCATCTTTCGATGAGTTTGCCATTATCGCATGCTGGAATTACTAAGCAGGATTATGTAGTTCGAACCGACTAGTTCTGAGTACTCTTATGTTAGCATATTGTTAGCTTCCCGACTACCCTGCAACGAAAATAATGTCGAATGGAGCAAACAAATGAAAGCGCTGCATGTTGGGCTGGCAATGGTATCCTTCATGCGGGATCTGCCGATCTATGGTATGGTTATTAGATCGAGACGATCCCTAACAAGGAGGCATTGCCATGAACCCCGATTTCATCCAATTGAAGACGATTGACGGAGAGCTGAAGCTCTCGCTCAAGACGAGCGATTATGGCGTGACCGTATCGACGAGGGAGCTTGTATTCCATAAGCCTCATGTCAATTACCATATGAAGCTGGAGGACATAGTCAGCCTCGTACCGTTCGCAAGCGACGGCCGAAGAACGCGCGTCAAGGTCGAGAACACGCGGCTAGGCGCGGTCGAGGTGGCAAGCGGTCAGCCGAATCCCGATCAATATCGCATCTACGTGAAGTCGGCCGTGCTGCATAACCGAAGCGGCATCACGCAGCTTGGCAGCATGCAGTTCATCATTCCGATCCATGCGAAGATGCTGCAGCTTATTGCAGACTACGGCGGCTTACACACACCTTTCGATGAATAGATAGGCGCGGAATTAGGCAGATCACGAGCAACCCGCCAATAATCCGTACGTATGAATAATGTACACGCCGCATATTCATGCTTGTAAGGCAATAAAGGGGAGTAGCTCCAGCAGCATAGTCGTCAAGTCGAGGGGAAACCTCCGGCTATGCTGGCAACGCATCCGTTGCGTGCGAGACCTTTACCGCTTGACGGTGAAGGTCCGTTCTCTTTTCGGCTGACCTTTACCGTTATCGGTGAAGGTCTTTTGTGCTGCTGCCGACTTGAGGAGGAGAGGATTAAGATGGAATGGTTCACGCCTGAGATGTGGTCGGCATTGCTCGCTATTATCGTCATTGACTTAGTGCTGGCAGGGGATAACGCGATCGTGATCGGTCTGGCCGCCCGCAATCTGCCGAAGGAGATGCAGCACCGCGTCGTATTCTGGGGGACGTTCGGCGCCATTGCGATCCGTTCCCTGCTCACGCTGGCTGTCGTGTGGCTCCTGCAGATTCCGGGACTGCTCGGGGCAGGCGGGCTCATGTTGATCTGGATCGCTTACCGGCTCCTAACCGAGGAGAAGAAGCATGGCGACAGCACCGGGAAGGTCGGCGTTCTGGCTGCGATCCAGACCATTGTCGTGGCCGATACGGTCATGGGGCTGGACAATGTGCTGGCGGTTGCCGGCGCCGCTCACGGCTCCTTCGTGCTCGTCGTAATCGGCCTGCTGATCAGCGTGCCGATCGTCGTGTGGGGCAGCACCATGATCATAAAGTGGGTAGATCGATTCCCGCTGCTTATCTACATCGGTGCAGGCGTGCTCGCTTGGACTGCGTCGAAAATGGTGATCGATGAGCCGCTGTTGCACGCTTTCTTCGACACGTATCCGGTCATCAAATGGGGCATTATGGCTGCCGCAATCATCGGCGTGCTGGCAACGGGCTATATGGCGAAGCGCAGACAGACGATCCGGATGAATCGCGAGCTGCTGCGGCAGGATGCCTGCTGATAGGCTTGACAGTGTCGACAGGAGTGCTATAATTCAACCCAAATCGACGGACGATAGGGGGACTGGCTCGCATGCATCGCTATTATGTTACCGATCTGGACGGTACGCTGCTTCGTTCGGACGCGACATTGTCGCCCTACACGGCAGAAGTGCTTCGTCAAGCGGCGGACAGCGGCGCCATGATCGGCTATGCGACGGCGCGCAGCTGGCAGAGCTCGCGCCCGATCGTATCTTCTATTCCATGGAACTGTCCGGTTCTGCTCTATAACGGTGCTGTATTGCTAGATCCGCGGACACGTAACGTTCTGAGCGGCCGCTGGCTCGATCACGGTACCGCGAATGCATTGCTTACGATCGGCAGGTCGTATGGACTTGTCCCGCTGGTTTTTGCCCTGGATCCCTATGACAGCGAGAAGGTGTACCACGAGAAGCTCTCGCGTGCCGAAGATCTCGCCTTCAAGGCTAGCAGGCCGAATGACCCTCGCTTCGAGGAGCTCGACAAGCTCGCCATGACGGAGGCCGACCGCACGCTGATCCTGACGTATATCGGCGCATATGAGACGCTGGAGCCGTTGGCGCAGGCAGCCGAACGCGCGCACGCCGGCAATATCCATATCCATTTCATGCAGGATCGCTATCTGGACGCTTACTTCCTGGAATTCAGCCACCCGCAGGCGAACAAGCGGGACGGCCTGCAGGCTTGGTGCCGTTATGTCGGATGCGAGCCTGCCGATGTCACGGTGTTCGGCGATCAATTGAATGACATCGGCATGTTCGAGACGGCAGGCAGACGCATCGCGGTATCGAATGCGGATACGCGCGTGATCGCCCTCGCCGATCACATCACAAGCACGAATGACGACGACGGCGTAGCGCGATACATAGCCGGCGAACTCCAAGCGGAGCGTCTGGAAGGGAGATCCTCTTGTTGAATCCGAACCAGCAAGCGATCTGCGGCATCGACGCAGGCGGAACGCTCGTCAAGATCGCTTATCGAACGAAGGGCTGCAGCGACAATCGCTACCTGAAATTTCGTTCCGACCGGCTGAGCGACGCAGCCGAATGGGTGAAGCACGAACTGCCTGGCGCAGCGCTCTGCCTCACGGGGGGGAAGGCCGCTCGGCTCGCGGAATTGTTAGGGCTGGACACGTCGTTCATGCCCGAGTTCGAGGCCACCTGCAGCGGTGCGAAGTGGCTGCTGAAGGACCGCGGAATTCAGCTCGACAGCTTCCTGCTCACGAATGTCGGCACGGGGACGTCGATCCATTACATCGGTGCTGATCGATGCAGCCGCATTGGAGGCACCGGCGTCGGAGGCGGGACGATCGTCGGGTTGTCGCGGCTCTTGACCGGCGTCGGCGACTATGAAGCGATCGTCGAGACTGCCACTGCCGGTGACCGCGGCTATGCCGACCTCAAGGTCAGCCACATCTACGAAGGAGCCGTGCCGCCGATTAACGGCGATCTCACAGCGAGCAACTTCGGCCGCGTGCCGGCAGCGGACGGCAGCTCACCGACGCCGATCCGCGAAGCGGATGCGCTCGCATCCGTTATCGGCATGGTCGGCGAGACGGTCGCGACGGTTAGCGTGCATGCGGCAGGCCAGCATGGAACTAGCGATGTCGTCTACATCGGCAGCTCCTTCTACGGCAACGAGCCGCTGCGGCAAGCCGTCGAATCGTACACGCGCTTCCGCGGGGGAGAGCCGTACTTCCCGCATGCAGGCGAGTACAGCGGTGCAGTCGGCGCCATGCTCAACTTAACCGAATAGCCATTCAGCAGCGCGTTATCTGTCGTATCCCCGACAGGTGACGCGCTTTCTTATTGCCCGCCGGAGGAATAGAATATAGGTATAGCAGCGATGAATAAGGAGCGAACGAACATGAACATTCGAGAGTATCGATTAGACGATAATGAACGAACCCAATCGAGCGAGGCAAGAGATGAATACGAGAAAGATTACGCGCGTCTCATCCAATCGCCTGCCTTCCGCAGACTGCAAGGCAAGTCCCAAGTATTCGGCGCCGGTACCGGCGATTACTACCGCACGCGTCTGACGCACTCGCTGGAGGTGTCGCAGATCGCGCGCGAGGTTGCGAGGCGGCTAGGCAAGACGTATGCCTTCCTGCGGAAGCCCGAGCATCCCGGCTTGATGATGGAGCCGGAGGTCGTGGAATGCGCGTCGCTTGCGCATGATCTGGGCCATCCGCCGTTCGGTCATAAGGGCGAAGAGGTGTTGAACCGCCTGCTCACCGCCAATTACGGTCTGCCCTATGAGGGGAATGCGCAGAACTTCCGGATCCTCATGTTCCTGGAGAAGCGCGCGGGCAGCGAGAGCGGGCTGGACCTGACGGCAGCCACGCTGCTCGCGATCAATAAATATCCCTACAGCTTGGAGGAGCCCGGCCGACATAAGGGCGTCTACGGCATGGAATGGAACGCGGGCATCGCCAAGCTGCGCGAGCTGTGGGCGATGCCGGACGGGCTCGCGACGCTGGAGGCGCAGCTCATGGACCTGTGCGACGACATCGCGTACTCGACGCATGATATCGAGGACGGCATCCGTGCCGGCAAAATCCAGATGAGCCGCAGCTTCTTCGAGAGCGATCGGCTGGTCGAGCTAATCATGCACGAAATCGTGAACGACACGAGCAATAGCGCGGTGGCATGGGATCAAGTCGACATGTCGGCGATGGTGCAACGCGTGCTGCAGGCTTATCTGGCGCAATGGCAGACGATCAGCGCCGAGTCCGGCGGCGAACCGTCGCGGACGCGAAGAGAAATGAAGGCTCGCTGGGTCAGCTTGTTCGCGAATCGCGTCGGCATTCTGGACGACAGCGATTCCGGCGGTTGGCGCCGTATCACGTTCGTGAAGGAAGGCGCCGAGGATCTCGAGCTGCTGCGCACGATGGAAATATTGAAGAAGCTCGCATGGGTGACATTGATCAAAGATTTTCGCGTGCAGCGGCTGCAGAAGAGAAGCGAGATTATGCTGACTCGCCTATGGGAGAGCTTCATCGATTACGAGACAGGCAGGCTGATCCTGCCGCCGGATTGGATCGAGAGCTACGAGCGGCAGAAGGGGAATTGGCCTTGGGAGCGCGTGGCGGCCGATTATATCGCGGGCATGACGGATGCCTACGCGGAGAAGGTGTATTCGGAGCTGTTCGCCAGCCGAATCGGATCGATCTACGAACGGGATTAATGCGGTGAAAATAGGTGTTGACATTGCCGTTACGTGAAGCTGTAGAGTGAAGGTGTCAGGAGGCGATCGCATGGAATATACGGTGCAGAAGCTGGGGCAGTTGGCGGGTGTAAGCACGCGTACGCTGCGCTATTATGACGAGATCGGGATTCTGAAGCCGGCAAGAATCAACTCGTCAGGATATCGGATCTACGGCCGGGCGGAAGTCGACAAGCTGCAGCAGATTCTGTTCTACCGCGAGCTTGGCGTCAGCCTCGACGGGATCAAGGCCATCGTGTCCGACCCCGAGTTCAATGGTGCCCAAGCGCTGCATACGCATCGCGAGCAGCTCCTCGACAAGCGAAGGCAGCTGGATCTTCTCATCGCGAACGTGGAGAAGACGATCGCGGCCAAGGAAGGGAGAACGACAATGAGCGATCATGAGAAATTCGAGGGCTTCAAGCAGAAGCTGGTCGACGACAACGAGGCGCAATACGGCCAGGAAGTACGGGCCAAATATGGCGATGCGAAGGTGGATGCTTCGAACCGCAAGGTGCTGAACATGACACCAGAGCAGCATGAGGCCGTGACGCGCCTGTCCGAGGAGCTGACGGCAACGCTCGCGGAAGCGTACCGGGCAGGCGACGCTGCGAGCGAGCTTGCGCAGCGCGCAGCGGACCTGCACAAGCAGTGGCTCATGCACTTCTGGGGCGAATACAGTCCGGAAGCCCATGCTGGCCTTGCACAAATGTACGTCGACGATGAGCGATTCACGGCATACTACGACAAGGAGCAGCCGGGGACGGCAGCATTCCTGCGGGATGCCATCGCGATCTACACTGGTG
>JAEWJS010000187.1 GCA_023386495.1 Bacillota bacterium
TTGCGGTCGTCATGGGCGAACCCAACACGAAGACGCGGAATGCCGAAGTCTCGCAATTGTTCGACTACGCGTTCGCGCAATATACGAATCTGCCGATCTTCAAGGAAGGCGACGAGATGGGGAGAATTCCCGTCGCGAAGGGCCAAGTCGCGGAACTGCCCTTGGTTGCGAAGCATCCGTACAGCGTCTTGATGAAGAAAGGCGTGCAGACGGGCGACATTCGCCACGAGCTGCGGCTGAACGGACCGCTGCGGGCGCCGATCAAGCAGGGGGAAGCGATCGGGAAGCTCGTCGTCTACCAGGGCGACAAAGTGTTAACCGAGTTCGACGTCGAGTCGCCGACCGCAGTCGAGCGGGCGGGCTGGTGGACGCTGTTTAAGCGAACCTGCTCGGAATTGTTCGCATAATTTTGCGCGGCCAGTAGCGTATCTTGTCAGCTTCTAGCATCCTGCTTCTAGTTTTGTCGGGAGGCAGGAATGGAAGCCGGCGAAGGAGAATCTACTGTTCATCCGAGGAGAGGAGTGAACAGATCATGCGTTTGCAGGTGGAGCTCGAGCATTATCGCAATGTCCTGATCGTCCGCCTATGCGGCGAGCTGGACCATCATACGGCAGACAGCGTCAGAGCTCAGATGGAAGATGCGATCCTGCGCGGGAACAGCGACCATGTCGTGCTAAGTCTGAAGGATCTTCAATTTATGGACAGCTCCGGCCTGGGCGTCATATTGGGACGGTACAAGCTTCTGAAGTCGCGCGGCGGAAAAATGGTCGTGTCGGGCGTTAATCCGGCGGTCTATCGGCTGTTCGAGTTGTCGGGTCTGTTCAAGATTCTAACGATATACGATTCTGAGCGTTCTGCGCTCACAAGTTTGGAGGTCGTATCATGAACGGATCGAACCGCATGACGCTCAGCTTTGCCAGCCGTTCGGAGAATGAAGCATTCGCGCGCATCTCGGTGGCCGCATTCGTCTCCCAGCTCGATCCGACGCTGGATGAGCTGAACGACCTGAAGACTGCCGTGTCCGAAGCGGTCACGAACGCGATCATTCACGGCTACAACGGCGACCCCGCAGGCACGGTCACGATCGAGGCCCAGATCGAGGGCGATACGGTGTCCATCGCGATCCGGGACGAAGGGGACGGCATCGAGGATCTCGAGCTGGCCAGACAGCCGTTATACACATCCAAGCCTGAGCTGGAACGTTCGGGCATGGGCTTCACGATCATGGAAAATTTCATGGATCATTTCGAGGTGACCAGCGAGCAGGGGAAAGGGACGCAGATCCTGATGATGAAGCGCATTGAATCGAAAAAGGCGCTTTATAATTAGCGCGTAGGGGTTGGACCTCATGGAAGCCGATTTGAAACAGAACACGCAGCCGTTTTTGGATGACGCGGAAGTGAAGAGGCTGATCGCCTTAAGCCAAGCCGGCGAGTCAAGCGCGCGGGATACGCTCGTCAATTGCAATATCAGGCTCGTATGGTCCGTCGTGCAGCGGTTCATGAACCGCGGCTATGAGCCGGAGGATTTGTTCCAGATCGGGTGCATCGGCCTGCTCAAGTCCGTCGACAAGTTCGACTTGTCCTACGACGTGAAATTCTCCACGTATGCCGTGCCGATGATCATCGGGGAGATTCAGCGATTCCTCCGTGACGACGGTACGCTGAAGGTAAGCCGTTCGCTGAAGGAGATGGCGAATAAAGTACGCAAGACGAAGGATGAGCTGTCCAAGGGACTCGGGCGGCTCCCTACGGTGAGCGAGGTGGCGGAGAAACTCGGCGTGACCGCCGAGGATGTCGTCTTCGCCCAGGAAGCGAACAAGCCGCCGGCCTCGATTCACGAGACGGTGTTCGAGAACGACGGCGATCCGATTACGTTAATGGACCAGATCGCGGACGAATCCGGCGATAAGTGGTTCGACAAGCTCACGCTGAGCGAAGCGATCGAGACGCTGTCGGAACGCGAGCGGCTGATCGTCTACCTGCGGTATTACCGCGACCAGACGCAGTCCGAGGTGGCCAGCCGGCTGGGCATCTCGCAGGTGCAGGTATCCCGTCTGGAGAAAAAAATATTGCAGACCATCAAGGACCAGATTGCGCAATAGCGCAACTGGTCCTTGTTGCTGTAATCGGTATGATCTAGAGGAGGCTGTTCATACTAAGTGGCATGCAAGGGTTACCGAACTCTCCGGTTACCGACACAATGACAATGACAATGACATGAGGAATGATTGCGATGCAGGAAGAAAGGCCGACTGTCTTGTATCTCCGGCTTCGCAAGCGGATTGCCATTCGGCCGGGAGGCACGGTCCGGCTCGGTCAGGCAGCCCGCCTGCTGGGCGAGCCCGCGCTCGAGGAGCGGCTGGCCAGGCTTGAGTTGTTCAAGCATAGGCGCAATGACGGCAATCGAGTCGTCATCGATATGCTTCACATCATTAAGGCCATCCATCAGGCTGAGGCTGGGCTTGCAGTGGAATACATCGGCGATCCCCAAGTGCTGGTCATGGTCGAGGGCAAGCCGGACAAGCCGCGTATTCCTGTGCTGATCTTCGCGTGGCTGCTGCTCTTCTTCGGCTCTGGCCTCGCCATCATGAACTTCCACGCGGATGTCAGCATGAGCGAGGTGCACCGCAGAATTACCGAGTTAGTCACAGGCACCAAGCCCGACCACCCGCTCTGGTTCCAAATCCCGTATTCGATCGGCATCGGTCTCGGCATGATTCTATTCTTCAACCATCTGTTCCGCAAACGGTTGAACGAGGAGCCGAATCCGCTGGAGGTCGAGCTGTATATGTATCAAGAGAATGTGAATGCCTATGTCATCGCGGACGAGATGCAGAAGCTGAAGGGAGCGGGGACGGAAGCGCAGCGAGGCGATCCGGATGAGTGATTATACCGCGAATCTGCTCGTTGCGCTGCTCGGGCTGTCCGGCGGCATTGCGGTCGGGAGCGGGCTGGTCGCGCTGCTCGTCATCTTGGATCTTATTCCGCGGCTCGCGCAATTGGCTAGAGGGTATCGGCAGTCGGCGTGGTTCGAGAGCTCGATCGTTACGGGCTCCGTCTTCTGGACGCTCGCGGACTTCTTCGACTGGGTAGCCGCGATCCCTTCGATGCTGCCTAGCATGCTGATCGGTGCCTTCGACGGCATGTTCGTCGGCATGCTCGCAGCCGCGCTGACCGAGGTCGTGAACGTGCTGCCGATCATGGCCAAGCGGCTGCGTCTGTCCGGGTTCATGGTCGCGCTCGTCATGGCGATGGTGCTGGGCAAGGTCACGGGATCTTTATTCGACTGGCTGGTGTTCCAGCAGTAATGCGATTGCGCTAAGCATACAAGGAGGCAATGTGATGAATGACAGGACTGATACGGAGCAATCCCGAGGCGAGCATGTTCCGCCGATTATCGGGCCGGATCCGATGGATGCGGCGAAGCAGCGGCGGGAGGACGAGATGTTTGCCCGGTCCAGGCTGCGGTTGGAAGAGGCATCCAAGAAGAAGCTGACGGAACAGCCCATTCCCAGAGAGATGGAGCAATTCAAGGCGATGCTGGAGGAGCAGGTCGGCCTTGGCGTCAGCTTCGATGTCGTGCTGCGCGAGATGACATTCGGCGAGCGCAGGACGGCCATGTTATTCATGAATGGACTGTCGAAGGACACAACGCTGACGGAAGTGTTGAAAAGATTGACGTACCTGCATCCCGACGAGGTATCCGCGCATGGCCTGCATGCGTTCCTCGATCTGTACGTGCCGGCCGCGCAAGTCGAGAAGGAGACGGACTTCGATAAGATGCTGGATGCCGTCTTGAGCGGGGGGACCGCGTTATTCGTCGAGCATGAAGGAGCCGCCCTGATCATCGACGCGAAGAGCTTCCCATCCCGCGGCCCTGACGAGCCGTCTCTCGAGCGGGTCGTCCGCGGAAGCCGGGACGGGTTCGTCGAGACGTTGATGGTGAACGTGTCGCTCGTCCGCAGGAGACTGCGCGACAAAGATCTGCGGTACGAAGTCATGCAGGTCGGCAGGCGAACGAAGACGGACGTATGCATTGCCTATATCGGCGATATTACGGACATGAAGTTGGTAGAGTCGATTAAGAAAAAAATCGAAGAGGTGCAGCTGGACGGTCTGCCGATGGCGGATAAGCAGCTTGAAGAGGCGACCGTCAAGCGGGGCTGGAACCCGTATCCGTTGGTTCGTTACACGGAGCGTCCGGATGTCGTGTCGGCGCAGCTGCTGGAAGGCAACGTGGCGGTGTTCACCGACACGACACCGAGCGTCATGCTGCTGCCGACGACATTCTTCGATCTGACGCAGCATGCCGAGGAGAACCGGCAGACGCCGCTCATCGGCACTTATCTGCGCTGGGTGCGATACATCGGCATCTTCGCGTCGGTATTCCTGCTGCCGCTCTGGTTCCTCTTCGTCCTGCAGCCGGAGCTGAAGCCGGCGGCGCTGGCTTTCCTCGGTCCGCAGGATGCGGGACGGATTCCGCTCCTGATGCAGTTCCTGCTCGTCGAGATCGGCGTGGACCTCATGCGCATGGCAGCCGTACATACGCCGTCTCCGCTGGCGACGGCCATGTCGCTGATCTCCGCGATCTTAATCGGGGACATCGCCGTGCAGACCGGGTTGTTCATCAATGAGGTCATTCTCTATATGGCCGTGGCCGCCATCGGCATGTTCGCTACGCCGAGCTATGAGTTGGGACTCGCGAACCGAATCGTGCGCCTCGTGCTGATCGTCGCCGTCGCCGCTTTTCACGTGAAGGGCTTCATCATTACGAGTACGGCGCTGATCGTGCTGCTCGCGCTGGAGCGTTCGTTCAATCGTCCTTACCTGTGGCCGTTCATTCCGTTCGACGGACAGGCGCTGCTCACGATCCTGATCCGCAAGCCGGTGCTGATGCAGCGCACGCGCAATGTGCTGCTCAAGCCGCAGCAGCTGGACAAGATGCCGAATAAGCGGCGTTAAGCGTTCGGCCGGGCAGCAGCGGAAAACACAAACGATGATGTAAAAAATCCATTTCTCCTCGCAGGCAAATACGCTATACTGGTACAAATGATGCAACGCCATTTGGACTTAAAGAAGAAAGCAGAGGGGAAATACTCATGTACTTGCACGGAACGAGCAAAATCAATACCAACGGACATCTCGAGATCGGCGGCGTGGACACCGAACAATTGGCAGAGCAATTCGGCACGCCGCTCTACATCGTCGACGAGGCGCTGGTGCGCCAGCGCGCGCGCGAATATACGGAGGCTTTCAAGGCTTCGGGATTGAAATTCCAGGTCGCATACGCAAGCAAGGCATTCTGCACGATGGCGATGTGCGCGATTGCCGAGCAGGAGGGATTATCGCTTGACGTCGTATCCGACGGCGAGCTCTATACGGCGCTGAAAGCCGGCTTCCCGGTGCAGCGCATCCACTTCCACGGCAACAACAAGACGCCGGACGAGATCAACATGGCGCTGGACGCGAATATCGGGTGTTTCGTCGTCGACAACTTCGTCGAGCTGCACCTGTTGAATGCGCTCGCGGCCGACAAGGGCAAGCAGACGAACGTGCTGCTCCGCATCACGCCGGGCGTCGAAGCGCATACGCATGACTATATCTCGACCGGCCAACAGGATTCCAAGTTCGGCTTCGACCTCGGGAACGGCGCTGCCTACGAAGGCATCAAACAAGCGATGCAGCTATCGAACTTGAATGTGCTGGGCGTCCATTCGCATATCGGATCGCAGATCTTCGAAGTCGAAGGCTTCCGGATGGCGGTCGATAAGGTCGCGGCGTTCGCGGTACAAGTACGGGACGAGCTGGGCCTTACGTTCCAAGTGATCAATCTGGGCGGCGGCTTCGGCATCCGCTACACCGATGAGGATGCGCCGCTGCCGGTTGCCACGTACGTGAAGGCCATTACGGACGCGATCATCTCGCACTTCACCGCCGCGAAGTTCCCGCTGCCCGAGATCTGGGTCGAGCCGGGCCGCAGCATGGTCGGCGATGCCGGCACGACGCTGTACACGGTAGGCACGAGCAAGGAAATTCCGGGCGTGCGCAAGTACGTCGCCGTCGACGGCGGCATGACGGACAACCCGCGTCCTGCATTGTATGAATCGAAGTATGACGCCATTCTGGCGAATCGCGCCAATGATCCGAAGGAAGAGGTCGTATCGATCGCGGGCAAGTGCTGCGAGAGCGGCGACATGCTGATCTGGGACCTGGAGCTGCCGAAGGTTCAATCCGGCGATCGTCTGGCCGTGTTCTGCACAGGAGCGTATAACTACGCGATGGCCAGCAACTACAACCGGATTCGCCGTCCTGCTGTCGTATTCGTGAAGGACGGCCAAGCGACGCTGGCCGTTAAGCGCGAATCGTTCGACGATATCGTCGGCAACGACCTCATTCCAGAGCATCTGAAGAAATCCGCTGCAGCGAATTAAGCTGCAGATTGCATGCTAGACATACGTAGGGCTGTCT
>JAEWJS010000190.1 GCA_023386495.1 Bacillota bacterium
GGCGATTGTGGCGATTGTGGCGATTGTGGCGATTGTGGCGATTGTCAACGAGGAGTGGCGGACTTTCGGGGTGCATTAACGCGGCGTTAAGAATCTGTTCTGGGCAGGCAGCTCGTTCTGATCTCCCGTTCGCTTCCTTTCGGCTTAGCCGACTCGGGCACCTCGCACATCCAGTTCGGATTAGCCGACTTACTTGCCGCGCACAACTAGCCTCCTTCATCGCAGTTCGGTTTGGCCGACCTAGGTGCACGATTTCCGGGTCAAGGCGTCCATGATGACGGTTTAGGTCGACTTTTCCGAACTGCAAAGAGCCTATGCACTTGATCGTGCAACGTAAGTTGGCAAAATCGAACTGCGGGCGGGTCCCCAGCCATGTTGCCGTCTAGAGGGACGATAGCAGTTGCAGACAAGAACGCCAATCGCGCACTTGCCCGACATTTTCATAGTTGTACCGTTCGCCCGGTTTCCCGGCTCGCATTCGCAGCCTCCATGAAGCGGACGACCTCGATCATTTCCTCTCCCGTGATCGGTGCATTGCCGGTATGGAACATCTCGAGGATGGCCTCGAGCAGATGCGCATAATAGGGCTTGCGATCCTGGGAGATGTCGACGTAGCGCGTGCCGCTCTCGCGATGGATGAGGCAGCCGTACTGATTATTGCCCGTTCGGTTGCCTCGGAGCGTGCCGATTCGGCCGTCCCGCCATACGCCTGTCACGACGTCATGTTCGCCGGATGCCGACGCGGTCACCTCCACGCAGCCTGGCCCGAGGACGGCGTACAGCATTTCCACCTGATGGACGCCATACCAGAACAAGCCCGGCATGGCCGGCTCGAGCTTCAACGGGCCGAAGCAGTCGACGCCGGTTATGCTGCCGCCGTCGGTTGCCGCGCAGGCAGCTCTAAGCCCCTCCGAATAGCGCAGCGAGGAGCTGCTCATGAACGGTACGCCGCTGGCGGAAGCAAGCTCGACCATGCTTCTGGCGTCCTGCGTGCTGACCGCGAGCGGCTTGTCGACGAATATCGGCTTGCCGTAGGGTGCCAGCTCGGCGAATTGCTCGAGATGGATACGTCCATCGACCGATGTCAGCAGAATCGCGTCCACCTGTTCGGCCAGCAGGCCGAGCCGTTCGACGAGCCGAACGCCGTGCCGGTCCACAAGCGTCTCCGTGAAGCCGTCTATCCGTCCGCTGCTCAGCTCGATATCCGGCGATCCGCCCCGATATGCCGCGGTGACGCGCCCGCCGGGCACATGGTGCACATGCCGCTGGTCGTTCAGCATCTCGGTGAAGCTTACGCAATGCGAGCTGTCCAAGCCAACTGCGCCGATCATGATCGAACCGCTCATTCGCCCACCTCCAACTCAAAATGATGGCAGGATATGCGCATCTTCGCGGCCAAGTAGAACCGATGCGCAT
Source organism: Bacillota bacterium (assembly GCA_023386495.1). Lineage (GTDB taxonomy): Bacteria > Bacillota > Bacilli > Paenibacillales > Paenibacillaceae > Paenibacillus_I. Next base: position 1,417 of record JAEWJS010000190.1, read on the forward strand.
CATGCCGCTGCACGCCAGAATCCAGATGGAGCTGGCGGCAGCCGGCCTTCGCTGCCTCGGCGAGAAGCCAATCCAGCATCTGCCGGCCATAGCCGCGGCTGCGGCCCTCCGCATCCGTCACCAGGTCATACACATACATGTAAGGGCCCCAAGCGAGCGATTCGCCCAGCCGATAACCTGCCGCCGACCTCACCTCGCCCTCATGGACGAGCGCTGCCAGCCGGTAGCGATGCTCGTCCTGCTGACGCTTCACCTGCTCGACGTAACGGCTCTCCTCTAAGCTCGGTCGCAGTTGCTTCATCACGCGGTAGGTGGAGGCGATCTCCGCATCGGTGACGACCTCGCTCACGGTACCGATCGGGCCGCTCTGTTCGATCTGATTCATCCTTCCCTCTCCTCTCGCCCGCCGGCTAGTATATCCATCAGTTCGCCGTACGTGATCATATCCTGCAACAGGCCGTCATAGCTGCCTTCCTGCAGCAGCGCCGTTCCGACCCGCCTGAGCATCGTGAGTGCCGCCCGGTAAGGTCCCGATCCGGTGCTCACGCGCTTGACGCCCAATTCTGCAAGCGTCTTGAGGCGGGGCATGCCGGGAACGGCCAATACGTTAAGCGGCAATCCGATCCGGCGGGAGACCTCCGCAATCGTACCAGGTTCGGACAGGCCGGGGACGAAAATGCCGTCGGCGCCCGCCTCCCGGTACAGAGCAGCTCTGCGGATCGTCTCTTCCAGCCGTTCTTCGCTGTCGCCGATCTGAAGCCAATACGTATCGATCCTGGCATTGATGAAGAGCGGCATGCCGGAGGAGACCGTCTCCTCCCGAACGGCCCGGATCCGGTCCGCCTGGCCGGCCGCGCTCGCCAGCATCGGCTTGCCGTTCTCGCGCGGCATGCCGTCCTCGATGTTCATCCCGACTGCGCCGGCCTCGGCCGCCATCCGGGCTAGCTCGCCGATCGTATCGGGCGTATGGCCGTAGCCCGCCTCTAGATCGGCGGTGACGGGAACATCGACGGCGGACGAGATGCGCTCGACAGCCGCGAGCATCGCGTCCGCGCCGATCCGCTCCCCGTCCGGCAGGCCGAGCGAAGCGGCGATGCCCGCGCTCGTCGTCCCGATCGCCGCGAAGCCGCAGCGCTGCAGCATAAGCGCGCTCATCGCATCCCAGGCATTCGGCAGAATCAAGAGCGGCGAATCGTTCGCGTGCATCTCCCTGAATAACACGGCACGGGAATTCCGTTGTGACCCGTTCATCGTTCGCGGGACCTCCCTTCGTACTCATTCATTGATCAGCAGGTCAGCAGATCACCTCCTGCTCCGTTCCGGTCGCAGCCGAGCGGTATACGGCCTCCAGGACGGCGATTACGCCTCGTCCGTACGCAGCCGATTCGCCGCTTTCCCCAATGCCCTGGATCATCGCCTGCAGCTCGCGATACTGCAGTTCGAACGGCGTCGCCGGCCTCGGCACGTCCAGCTGTTCATAATCGCCGCCGCGGCTCAGCCACAGCCCGCTGCCGGTCTTCAGCTTCAGCATGCCTTTCGTGCCGATGATTTCCGTCTCGTTGCGAGGGGCACCGAGATAACCGGATTGCACGATCGTTGCCGTCACGCCGTTCTCGAGTGTCAGGTAGACCATTCCGCTCCCCTCGACGTCGCCCCGGCTGCCGTGGTTGGTAACCGATGCGCGTACCGTACGGACGGCGCTGTCGGTCAGCCACTGGATTTTGTCAATGGAATGCGTCCCCAGGTTCGCCAGCACGCCGCCTCCGGACTTGGCCTTCTCCAGGAACCAGTCGGGGCGGGAGGCGCGGTAGTAATCCATGTGCCGGACATCGTGGATCATGACCAGCTCCCCAAGCTCCCCACTCTCCACAAGCTGCTTGGCGAGCAGGTTCTCTGCCATATAGTGCTGCGTATGCCCGATCAATATGCGGACGCCGGCTTCAGCGGCAGCCTCGATAATCGCGTCGCACTCTGCCACGGACAGCGCCATCGGCTTCTCCAGCATGACATGGCAGCCGGCAGCCGCGGCGAATACGGCAGCTTCCTTATGCAGATAGTGCGGCAGCGCGATCGCCACGGCGTCCGGCCGCTCCCGCTCGATCATCTCCCGATAGTCCGAATAAGCATTCACCTGATAGCGCTCGGCAATGCCCTGTGCCTTGGCCAGGTCGATATCGGCCACCGCACAGGCTGCGAGCCCCTCCGTCGAACGGATCGCATCCATATGGTGATCCGCAATCGCGCCTGCTCCCAGCACGGCAACGGTCAGCGTTACTTTTTTCTGCGTCATCAATGATCAGCCTCCCTGTGTATGTCGATCACGCCCGCTATGCCAACACGCGCGGAACCCGCTGTCCGATCCGGGTCACTAGCTCGTAATGAATCGTTCCCAGCGCCTCCGCCAGCTCGCCCGCCGGCAGCGATGCGTCCGCTGCGTCGCCGAGCAGAACGGCCTCCATCCCGACGTCCGCTTCGGGCACCTCCGTCACGTCCAGCATCGTCTGATCCATGCAGACCGCGCCGGCAATCGGCACGCGCTTGCCCGCCACGACCGCGAAGCCGCGGTTCGAGAGCCCGCGCGGCAGCCCATCCGCATAACCGACCGGCAGTACCGCAATGCGGCTGTCCCGGTCGATGCGGAATAAGCCGCCGTAGCTCACCGTCTCATCCGCGGGAATGTCCGCGATATGGCAGATGCGGCTCTTCAGCGCCATCGCCGGCGACAGCGCGAGCTTCGCCTGTCCCTGAAGGTCTGCCTGCAGCGGATTCAGCCCATACAGGCCGATGCCGATCCGCACCATGTCGAGATGCATCTCCGGGAACCGCAGCGCCGCCGCCGTGTTGCAGCAATGCTTGATCGCGACAGGGCCATGGCGCGCTTCGAGCTGATGAATTATCGCCATGTAGCGGCGGAAAGGACCGGCGGTACATGCCGGATCTGCATCGGCTGCCCGGGCAAAATGGGTGAACGCGCCCTCCAGCACGACCCGGCCGCCGGCCTCTGCCAGCTCCGCCATCCTGCAGGCTGCCTCGCCGTCCCGCACGCCGAGTCTGGTCATGCCCGTATCCAGCTTCAGGTGAACCGCAGCTTTCCGGCGAAGACGCCCGCAGGCCGCAACGACCGCTCGCATGACCTCTTCCGTGAATACCGTCATCCCGATACGCTGCCTGACGGCCTCTTCGACCGCCGCAGGCGGCGTATAGCCAAGAATCAGGATCGGAGCGGTAATCCCTGTACGCCGCAGCTCGAACGCTTCCTCCGGAATGGCCACGCCGATTCGCTCGGCCCCTTCCTCCAGCGCGATTGCAGCGACCTGCCGCATGCCGTGCCCGTAGCCGTCGGCTTTCACGACAGCCATCAGCCGACAGCGATCGGCAAGCAGCCCCCGGAACGCCCTTACATTGGCGCGAAGCGCCTGCGCCGATACCTCGGCCCACGTCTGCCGGTAGCGGATGGGCTCGCCGCCGCGCATCAGGCCAGCGCTTCCTGCAAGGGGGCGTACGCGAGCCCGAGATCCCGCGCGACTGCGCCGTGCGTCACGCGGCCGCCTGCCGCATTGACGCCTTCCGCCAGCGGCGGGCTGACCCGCACAGCTTCGCGAACCCCCTGATCGGCCAGCAGCCTGACATACGGCAGCGTCGCGTTCGTGAGCGCCATCGTCGACGTCCGCGGCACCGCGCCAGGCATGTTCGCGACCGCATAATGGACGACGCCGAACTTCGTGTAGGTCGGGTCGGCGTACGTCGTCTTGCGTTCGATCGTCTCGAAGATGCCGCCCTGGTCGATCGCGACATCCAGGATGACGGAGGCCGCCCGCATGCGGCGCACGATGTCGGCGCTGACGAGCCGCGGTGCCTTGGCGCCGGGAACCAGCACGGCCCCGATCGCCAGGTCGGCATCCGCGACGTGCTCTGCCAGCGAGCCCGCATCGGACATGAGCGTCTCGACGCCTCGCCCGAACGCGGCGTTCAGCACGCGGATCCGCTCCGGATTGGACTCGAGGATGACGACATTCGCGCCGAGACCCGACGCGATAATCGCCGCATTCATCCCGACGACTCCGCCGCCGATGATCGTCACCTTGCCTCTCTTCACCCCCGGAACGCCGCCGAGCAGAATTCCTTTGCCGCCGTATTGCCTCTCGAGCAGTTGCGCCCCGATCTGGGCCGCCATGCGGCCCGCCACCTCGCTCATCGGCGTCAAGAGCGGCAGCGCGTGATCCTTCCGCACCGTCTCGTACGCGATCGCGGTCACGCGATGCTCGAGCAGCGCCTGGGCAAGCCCCGGCTCGACCGCGAGATGAAGGTACGTGAAGAGCAGCAGCCCCTCGCGGAAAAATCCGTACTCCGAAGGCTGCGGCTCTTTCACCTTGACGATCAGCTCGGCCCCAGCCCATACGGTGGATGCCTGCTGCTCGATCGTTGCGCCGGCTGCCTCATATTCCTGGTCGGCATAGCCGCTTCCCATGCCCGCTCCGCGTTCGACCAGCACGCGATGGCCGGCCCGGACGAGCTCGGCCGCGCCGGCCGGCGTGAGCGACACGCGATTCTCATTGTCCAATACTTCTCTCGGTATGCCTACGATCATGACTTCTCTTCCCCCTAGTAGAGTTGACTTCCGAATGATTGCTGCGGAATACAAGCCGCCGCTCGGCGCGTATCTACGCTGCAAATAGTAGATTCGCCTGGTCCCATCGGACGAATCGCCGAGCTCCAGGCGCCAGATGTCGCGCGCCCATGGTCGCGCGCCAGGCGCCCAGCCCTGGGTCTATGTGCCATTTGCGAAGCAATTGCGCTGTTAAGGTATGTGCATGCGCTAATCCAGGGCCTTATCGCTCTTTCTAGCCCAATAGCGACCAGAATGCGCTAAATTGCGCATGACGGTTCGCTAATTAGCGCACTCAAGCCATTTTGGCATCGATATGGAGCCATGCCCCTTGAATTAGCGCATCAGGGTGCGTTAACAGCGCAAATGCTTCGCTATTGTCCCCGAGTAGTCTGCCTGCACACATTCTTATCGAGGTTCGCCAGTCTCCCCGGGACCGCGAACGGCCCCGAGCTAACCCCTGCTCTTACGCCTGCCGCGGAACACCGGCAGCTTCTTCAGCCTGCTGACGCAAGCGCGGCCGTTACTGCTGGTGTACGATGCGGCCGCGAACGACCGTCATCTGCAGATTGTACGCCTCGTCGACGACGATAAAGTCGGCGTCCTTGCCCGCCTCGAGCGTACCCTTGCGGTGTGCCGCTCCGGCCTGCCGCGCCGGTACGCTGGTGAACGCCGGCAGCACGCAAGGCAGCGGCAGCCCCGTGAAGCGCAGCGTATTGCGCAGCGCCGCGATCATCGTGAGCGTGCTGCCCGCGATGGAGGAGCGGTCCTTCAGATAGACCCGTCCGCCCTCCATGACGGAATGTCCGTATTCGCCGTCCGGCAGTCCTGCGCATACGACCGCATCGGTAACCATGCAGATCCGGTCCGACGGCTTCATCCGGAACGCCATCCGGATCGCCTCGGGGTGGACGTGGAAGCCGTCCGCGATCAGCTCGATCGTGAGCTCCGGCAGCAGCAGTCCGGCACCTGCCGCCCCCGGCTCGCGATGATGGAACGGACGCATGCCGTTGAAGTGATGCGTCATGTGCGTCACGCCGTGCTTCACGGCCTGCTCGATCTCCGCATAGGTGGCGTCCGTATGCCCGGCAGATACCGTCGCACCCGCCGCCGCGAACTGCGACGCGAGCGCCAGCCCGCCCGGCAGCTCCGGCGCGAGCGTCACCAGCCGGATGCAGCCGTCCGCCGCCGCCAGGAACCGCTCAGCCAGCCGCGGATCGGGATCGATAATATGCGCCGTGTTCTGGGCGCCTGCCCGCTTCCCGTTCAGGAACGGGCCCTCGAGATGCAGCCCGAGCAGCTCCGCTCCGCTCACGCCGGCCTCGGCCGCCTGCTTCGTCGCGGCCAGCACCCGCTCGATCTGTTCAGGCGGCGCTGTCTCCAGCGTGGCGAGGAACGACGTCGTGCCGTGCGCCGCATGGAAGCGGCTCATGCCGTCTAGCTGCGCGAACTCGCCGCGCAGCACCTCGAACCCGCCGCCGCCATGCACATGCACGTCGATCAAGCCCGGCAGCACGAGTCGTCCGCCCAAGTTTCGAACGACGGTCGTGCCTGGATCCGCTTCGACAGTATCTGTTGCTCCATCTGCACTACCTCCACCTGCTCCTGTTGCTCCAACCGCTCCAGCTTTCCCAACCGCTCCAGCTGATCCAGCTGCTTCGATCGCTGCCTCATCGCCATCCGCGACAATGTCGCGAATCACGCCGTGCTCGTCGACGAGCAAGCCGCCGCCCTCGATGATCCCGTTCGGCGTCGCGATCCTCGCATTGAGCCACAGCGTCCTTGTCCTCTGCCTCATCGTGTATGCTCCTCTCTCCCTGCAGACTGCCGGGGTCCCCGCAACTAGAACTTGACGACGTTCCCAACGTCCGGCAGCCGGACGGAACGAATCCGCTTCCGCTCGCCGAACGCCTCGATTAACTCCGGCAGGTCGAAGTGCTGCAGCACGCCGTGCCAATGCAGACGGACGTCGTACGCATAGAACCGGTTCTCGGCGATCGCGGCGAACGACTCCGGCATATTCTCGAGATAGATCTCGTCGACGCGGTCATCGAGCACGCCTGCGAGCAGCGCATAGATCGCCGCAAAGCCTTTGCCCGCCACCGAGAGCTTCACGCCTGGATTGCGCAGCGCCATGTACGCCAACGCCCGCAGCGTATCGAATACCCGCATGCCCGCGAGCGGCCGGCCCAGCATCCGGGCATCGCAGCCGAGCTTATACTCCGTGCCGAACATGGCGTCGAACTCCCTGCCGTTCACCGCCCGGCTGCGGAATACGCCGGTCCCGCGGGGATCGAAGGCATAGACCCGGCTCTCCGCCGTCCATTGCTCGATCCACTCGTGATCCAAGTGGATGCCGTTCACCCCTGCATCCTGCAGCAGCACGGTCGTCCGCCCGTACGCTTCGCCTTCCCGCTCGATCAGCGTGCCGCCGACCGTCATGTCCGGTTCGCTGAAGAAGAAGGTCTGCTCCTCCACATAAGCCCGGTCCATATTGTTATTGGCCCGATCGACGCGATCCGTCCGCATGACGCGCGGATAGATCGGATTGGCGCAGGCCGGCATGCGGAGCCAGGCGCGAACGCGATCCCGCAGCGCCTCCGGCTGACCCGCCAGCTGACGCAGCCGGCTTCGAAGCGCGGGCAGCCGACGCGCATTGTCCTCCTGCACCGAGACGGCATCCGCGTATTCCGCCAGCACTTGGCCGCTGGCCGTGCATCGCAGGTCGTCCGGACGCTCCGGCACCAGCTCTTCTGCCAAGCGAACCGCGGCATCCGCGCCGAAGAACCGCTTCACGAACCAGGCCGCGACGATGCGCCGCAGCTCGTCGTTGAACGCATGCGTGCCCTTGGCTAGGCCCAGCTCAACGGCGTCCTCCGCGCCGTACAGCCCGTAGATCCGCTTGGCGCGCTCGAAGCTGTCGAGCGTCCCCTCCAGGCAGAAGAAGTCCGACTCCACCGCCCCGATCAGGACCGGCTTGGGCGCGAACATCGTCAGATAGTCGTCGTGGTCCATCCCGACCTGGATCGCGCCGTCCAGTATCTGCTCGCCGTCCTGAGGCTGGCCCGTCTTCATGTACGATTCTCGGGACGTAATGTACGTGCAAGGCGCGGCGGCCGCAATGCGCGGCTCCGCGATCATCGCCATAATGGCCTGAATGCCGCCGCCTGAATTGCCCGTAATCCCGATGCGCGCGGCATCGATCTCCGGAAGCTCGCATAGGTAGTCCACCGCACGAATCAGATCCCACGTGAAATACCGGATGATATGGCTGCCGGCCAGCTCGCACTGCTGGCTCAGATACGTGTGCTCCGCGTGCCAGCGGACGAGCGTCCGCCCGATCGTCCGGTCGTAGCCCTGCATCCGTTCGCCCTGCGATACCGGATCGACGGCCAGCACGGCCAGCCCGTTCCGAACAAGCTCGATGCATACCTTCTGATAGATCGGCGCCGCCTTGCCGGATTCAATGTGGCCGCAGGCAAAAATCACTGCCGGATGCGGCCCGTCGCCCTCCGAAGGAACGTACAGATTAGCCGTCACGTACACGCCCGGCAGGCTCTGGAACACCACCTTGCGGATCCGGTAGCCCTCCCGTTCCAGTACGCCGGTCGTAACCGCGTTCAGCGGCGTCCGCACATCCGGCATGCCGCCGATCAACGCATCGAAATAATCGCGCAGACGCGCGCGCCTCTCTTCGAACGCCTCCACGCTGCCGATCGCGTCCTTCTCCGCGTTCGCGCGCGCGATCTCCGCCTCGGCCATACGCAGCAGATAGGCAGGCAATTGCGCGCCCACGTCATAATAACCGTTCGCATTTCCGCCGTAACTCAAGCGCCTCTCTCCCTTCTGCGAATCGCAAGTTCGTCTCCCGAATGAAACGGTCCCGCCGCGCATCGCTGCGACGGGGGGACCATGGAATCGCCTCTATTGCAATTGTCGAATGTACTCGCTCATCGTAATCGTCTTGCCCGTCACCCGCGACTCCTCCGCGGCGAACGCGATCAGATGGTTCTGGGCCGAGACGCGGCCCGGCGACTTGCCTTCGCTGTCCGCGCTCCCCAGCTGCTTCACGAAGTCCATCATCATCTTCGTATCCGCGCCGCCGTGGCCGCCCTCGATCTGCTCGGGATGGACGATATGCCGCTCGCCGTTCCACCGCACGATCTCGATCTCGTTGCGCTTCTCGTAGCCGCGAATTTCGCCTTCGGTGCCCATGATCTTGAAGCTGCGCGTGTTCTCCATCGAGAAGGCGGTCATCGTGAAGTTGACCGTTACGTCATTCTCGAACAGCAGGTTGACGACCTGATGGTCGACGACGTCGTTGTCGCACTGGAACACGCACCGGCCGTAAGGCCCTTCCGTCAGCGCTTTCCACCGCGCCTCGAGCGTCGGCGTCAGCGAGACGATATTCTGCGGCCACTCGTCCTTCTCGTTGTAATACCATTTGATCGCGGAGAACGGGCATTCATGCTCGACCTTGCAGCCGTCCGTGCACCGCATCGTCGACCCTTCCGGCGCGTTGTCCGACTTGAAGTAGGACAGACTGCCGAAGGAGGACACCTGCTTCACGTCGCTGCCGACGATATGCTGCAGAATATCCATGTCATGGCAGCACTTGGCGAGAATCATCGGGCTGGATTCGTCCGCCCTGCGCCAATTGCCGCGCACGAAGCTGTGCGCTTGATGCCAGTGGCCGACATTCTCCGTCCACTGGATCGTCATGATACGCCCGATGATGCCGCTGTCCGTCAGCTCCTTCAGCTTATTGAAGTAGTTGGAGTAGCGCATCGTATGGCACACGCTCAGCTTGCGGCCAAGCTGCTCGGCCTTCTCCGCGATGGCCATCGATTCCAGCGGGTCGACCGCCATCGGCTTCTCCAGCACGAGATCATAGCCTACATCGAGCGCCTTCATCGCCGGCGCGTAATGGTCGGCATCCTGCGTGCAGATGAACAGCGCCTGGCACAGCTTCGGCTGCTCGAGCAGCTCCTCCCAGCGCTCGAACGTGCGCTCAGTCGGAATGCCATGCTCGCGGGCGAACCGCTCACGCTTCTCTTGATCCGGCTCGGCAACCGCGACGAACTTGATCTCGTCGGGGCGCTTGAGGCCGTAGGAAGCATAGGCGAACATGCCTCTGCCTCCGGCTCCCAGCAATGCTGCTTCGATCATGTCTTCCACATCCTGTCTGTCTTAATAAGAGTATGAGTGCTGCTAGGGCTGCAAGGCCGGACCGATTTTGCTCCGGCTGATGACCAGATTGTCGAAATAGCGTTCTTGGTCTTTCGGCGTGCCTGCGTTCCAGTAGTTCTCCAACGCGAACCAGTTGAAGCCGTAGCCCGCTTCCGGACCGATCGCGTAACTGCCGATCCAATTCACGTTGGTGCGGTTCATCTCCAATACGTCATCGATCCAGATCTGGAAGATGCCGTTCGATTGACCAGGGTCGTTCAGCTTCACTCTGGCTTCGACGCTGTACCACTCGCCGACATGCTCGCTGTCGAACACCGGCGTCTTCGATACGGTACCGCCCATGTAACGATGGTTCGGGAAGTCGTTCCAGCCCGTAGACTTGAGCACGCCGGCCGCATCCGTGCCGGATACAGCCTCCGCGACCATGTAGTACTTGCCGTCGTTGTTCGGGCTGCCGCTCCATACGTGCGCGATTGCGGTCTGTGCCCAATTCGGCGACTGCATGGAGGTCAAGCGCGCCATTTTGTCCCCGCCGCCGCCTTCCCAGCCTTCCTCATGCTTCACGTAGAACCGGAAGTACACCTCGCGCAGGTCCTCGCCCGCGGCGGCTACGGGATCCATGTACGCATGCGGCGTCCGCCCGAATGCGAGCTTAATCGCGCCGGTATCGTACTGCTCGCCGTCCGCGGCGCGGAATTCGGCCTTCATCCCGGAGGAGCCGTTCAGGCCGACCGTGCCGGTCCGGTAGAATTGGTCAGGATTCATATGCTCGAAATAACTGTCCGATCGGTCGAGCTCGAAGTCGTCGCAGAACAGCCAGTCGGCATCGGGCGACGCGCATTCGTTCACGGCATAATTCGGATAGACGCCTTCAATGGTGTACGTCTTCTTATGGATGCCGTCCCTCGCCGTCACCTCGATCTCGATCGTGCGATGCGGACTCTTCATGTTGATGAAGATCGGCTTGTTCGCATTGTGCTTCTTCCCGTTCACGCGAATTGTCGCTTGCTCGTCCGCGGTCTCCGGGGCAAAATGGATCTTCTTCTCCCCGTGGTGAAGCAGCGCCTGGTAGCTCAGCTGCGTGCTGCGGAAAGCCGGCGATAACTTGGCATTGTCCACGCCGAGCGCCTTCAGCGATGCATTGTCCGGCGAGATGACGCCCGGCGGCGTGATCGCCTGACGCGCGACCATCAAGTTGTCGTACGCGCGGTATTCGAGGTCGCCGCCCGGTACGCCCGGCTGATTGTTCGTATTGTACAGTTGGATCGAATTGATGCCGTAGGCCGCATACGAGCCGACATAATCGACATTGTAGGCGCTCGATTCGAGCTGGCCGTCGACCCATAATTCATAGATGCCGTTCGATTGCCCCGCATCGTTCAGCTTGACGCGCAGCTGAATCTCATGCCACGCGCCGGCTTCATCCTTATGCATGACAGGCGACGTGCCGGTCAATACGGACGAGACGGACATCCCCGTAGGCGTTCCATTCCCGCTTCCCTCGAAGTCGGCTGTACGCAGCTCGCTGACGAGCACGCCGCTCTGATCCGGGTAGCTGACGTCCACTTCCATGAACGGCGCGCCGCCTGGGCCGATGCCGGACACATTGACGAGCGTCCCCGTGCTGGCCGTATGCTCCCCTTCGGCAACCGTATGATTCTTCACGTAGAAGCGGACGAACAGCTCCCGCTCGGCCGTCTCTGGATCGCCGGCCGGCTTATACGACGAATTGTCCGGCGTAGCCCCGACGGCCAGATTGATCCATGTCCCATGCGGCGGCGTGGATACGCCGTCTGTCTTATCGCCGGCATAGAAGCCGTAGTAAGAACCCAGCCCCCATGAACCGCCGATTCCCTTGCCGAACTCGCGGCTCCATCTGCCCCAGCGGGAGTGGAAGTCATAATATTCCGACATCTTATCCTGCTCGTAATCATCGCAGTAGAGCAAGCCTTCCTGCATCGTATAATCGCATTCCTGAAGAACTAGCGGAGAGGCCGGATCCAGGCTTGCCCCTTCCGCGTTGGCCGATGTTGCCCCGCCGATCGTCACGGCTGCCGCGAGCAGACAGACGATGACGGCTATGCTTATCCACACTCGATGTCGGTCTAGGATGTAGGTCATGACGCATTCCCCCTCATCTTAACCTTTGATAGAACCGAGCAATACTCCCTTGACAAAATACTTCTGCAAGAACGGATACAGCATCAGAATCGGCAGCGTGCTGACGATAATCGTGGCGAACTTCAACGCGTCCGTCACGACGAGACCGCCGCCTGCCGCGGTCTGTGACGATACTTCCTTATCGAGCTGCCCGCTAATAATCAGATCGCGCATGATCATCGTCAGCGGGAACGTATCCGGCGTGCGCAAGTAGATGATGGCATTATAGAAGTTATTCCAGATGCCGACGGCGACGAACAGCCCGATCGCCGCGTAGACCGGCTTCGACAACGGCACGACGATTCGGACGAACAACCCGATATCCGTCAAGCCGTCGATGCGGCCCGAGTCGTACAATTCCTCCGGCAACCCTTCGAAGAAGGTGCGGAAGACGAGCAGATTGAACGTGCTGACCGCGCCCGGCAGAATCATGGCCCACATCGAGTCGAGCAGGCCTAGCTCCTTCACGACGAGGAAGCTGGGGATCATGCCGCCGCCGAACAGAATGGTGAACACGATCGCGAGCGAGAACGTTCTGCGGAAGACCATTTTCTTCTGCGACAAGGAGAACGCACCCATCGAAGTGATAATGAGCGAGATGACGGTGCCGACAATCGCGTACAGCACCGTATTCCGATACCCGATGCCGATGCGGTCGTCGGCGAATACACGCTCATACCATTCCGTCGTGAATCCTTTCGGCCAGAAGGCGACCTCGTCCCGCATGATATAGAGGTCTGAACTGAAGGACACGCTGATCATGTACCAGAACGGGTACAGGGTGACCGCCATCAGTCCGAGCATGAACACGACATTGACGACATCGAACGCGCCGATTTTCTTCTTCATCCTCTTCCCCCTACCACAGACTGGTATCTCTTGTCCTGCGTGCCGCATAGTTCGCGCCGATGATCAACAGGAATCCGACGATGCCGTTGAACAGGCCGATCGCGGCCGCGTAGCTGAAATTCCCTTCCATTAAACCGACCCTGTACGTATAGGTCGATAGGATATCCGCTGTCTCATACGTGAGCGGCTTGTAGAGCAGGAACACGCGCTCGAAGCCGGTGCCGAGCAGTCCCCCGATGTTGAGGATCAGGAGGACGATAATGACCGGTACGATACCGGGTATCGAGACGTGCAGCATCTTCTTCCACCGCCCCGCGCCGTCCAGCTCCGCCGCTTCGTAGAGATGTGGATCGACGGCCGTAAGCGCTGCCAAGTAGATGATCGTTCCCCAGCCCACGCCCTGCCAGATGCCGGATGCGACGTAGATGGAGCGGAACATCTCCGGCTTGGAGAGGAAGTAGATCGGATCGACGCCGAACAAGCCCAGGAACAAGTTCACGATGCCGCCGTCCGGCGACAAGAACATGACGACCATGCTGGCAATGACGACGTTGGAGATGAAATAAGGCAGATAGCTGACCGTCTGCACCAGACGCTTGAACAACATGCTGCGAAGCTCGTTCAGGAGCAGCGCGAGCACGATCGGCGCCGGGAATCCCCACAGCAGCGAATACAGGCCGATGAGCACGGTATTGCGCAGCAGCTTCAGAAACTCGGGGTTCTCGAACAAGAAGATCTTAAAATATTTCAGTCCCACCCAATCGCTTGCCCACACGCCGGCGAATACGTTGTAATCCTTGAATGCAATGACAATGCCGAACATCGGTCCGTACTCGAAGAGCAGGTAGTAGAGCGCGGCGGGAGCGAACAGCAGCAGCAGGTACTTGCTGTCCCTCAGCTGCTTCAGTAGAGGTTGCCGGTAGGTGCGCTTCATCGAGGACTCGCCTCCCTTGCTGCCGGAAGCATGCGCAGCATCCGATCGGTACCGGATGCTGCGGCATGCGCCTGCCAATTGTTATTTCGAGCGCGCGTACGCCTTCTCGTAGACGGCCAGCACGTCTTCCACGCCCAGATCCTTCAGGCCTTTCACATAAGCATCCCATTCGCTCATCGGCTTCTGGCCGACGATGAACTTGCTGATATTCTCCGCGGTGTATTGGCCGATCGCATCCTTCTTGATCGCGATCGATTGCCGCTCATCCTTCGTGAATACCACCGTTTTCGCCGCAGGACCGATATGCTTGCTTGCCTCCATGTAAGAAGCCTTCGTCTCGTCGTTGAACAGCGCGATGTTCGCCTCATTGTCGAACCATGCATTCACGCCCGCCGTGCGCAGACCGAAGTCGATGGAGCGCACTGCCGTATCCTTGACCACCGGCAGGTACTTGTTCTTGCCGTCCGCCTTCTCGAAGGTGACGCCTTCCTTGCCCCAGCTGACCATCTCGCGCGCTTGCTCCGTGAACAGCGAGTCGATGAACGCGAAGGCCGCATCCTTGTTCTTGGAAGTCGTCGTCACGGTCAAGCCTTGCTGGAAAATGAACTTGTTGCCGTGGACGCCTTTATGTCCGGCTCCACCCAGAGGGGCAAAATGCGCCATCTTGAAGTCAGGGTTCGCTTCTCTCGCCAGGTTGTTGTAGGAATCGATATTGTTGATGTAGCCGTACAGAATGAACGTCCGGTCGGTCGTGACCAGCTCGTTGCGCTTGTTGCTGTCCAGGTTGCCGAATTCCTGCGGAATCAGCTTATCCCGGTACGCATCGGCCAGGAATTGCACGCCCTGCTTGTAGTTGTCTTCAATCGCTCCGTAGCGCCATTCGCCCGCTTCTTCATTGTAGTAATAGTCGTTCGCCGTACCGAAGCTGAGCGCGATCTCGTTCATCGATCCCCAGTCCGGGATATAGAGCGGGTAGCTGTCCGGGTACTGCTCCTTCAGCTGCTTGAGCACATCGTAGAATTCGTCATAGTTGGTCGGTGCCGCGATATTGTGCTTCTTGAAAATATCTTCGCGGTGCAGCCACAGGCCGTCCCAATCGCCGTATGCGCCGGATGCCGGGTGCATATACAGCTTGCCGTCGTGGGACAGAAGCGAGTTCGTCTCGTCCGGATGCTTGTCGATCCACGCCTTGAGATTCGGCATCTTATCCATATGGTCCAGCAGGTTGACCAGCGCGCCGTTCTCGCCGTTCTCATGGATGATGTCCGGTCCGGACATCCACATCATGTCCGGCAGATCGCCCGATGCGATGATCAGCGGGATTGCTTCCCACCAGTTGCCCTGATAGCCGCTGACTTCGAGCTCGACGTTCGCGTACTCCTCGAGCATCTCGTAGACGAGCCAGTCCGGCTTGAGCGGCCACGCTGCGTGGCTCTGGACGATCATCGAGAGCTTCGCCGGCGGACCCTTATCCGCCTTGGCATCGGCATCGCCCTTATTCGCCGCCGATGCATTGGATGTGCTGCTGTTCTTCCCATTATTGCTGCTATCGTTAGTATTACTGCCGTTGTTGTTCCCGGATGAACACGCGGATACGACCACGGTCACCATCAGGAGGAGCGTCAAGAACATTCCGAATCGCTTCTTCATCATCGAACTAACCCCCTGCTTGCTTGTATTGTGCTGCATCTCTATCATAGAGGATCGGACTGCCTCGCTTAAATATACCGATTCCTACTTCCCCCCATCGCTGTCACCTAATTATAGCCGTCCCTTCATCCCGATGCCTCGCCGAGAAGGTATAGATCAGTGTGGAAAAGTAGAAGATGGTATGGCTGGCTGCGGCCGCGATATGGATTATAATGTAGAGATGAAGATAGGGTACAAAAACACGGGGGTGCAGGCATGCGGATCGAACGCGTCTTGAGGCTGTTCACCGACCGATCCATATTGGCCAAGCTGATCATCAGCCTGTTCGTCATCGTCACGCCGCTCTACGCATTCAACTATGTCATCAACAATATCGCGGCGGACAAGAACCGCATGGAGATCGAGCGCGCGCTCACGAACTCCGTCCATTCCTATACCAACATTCTGGACGGCGAGTTCCAGCGCATCCAGCAGATGCTCGACACCAGCACGCTGGATATCGTCATCTCCCTTGTCGATCTCATGAAGCCTGATCTCGCTGACATCTCCCCTAACGAGAAGTCCGTGTTCTTCAATCAGGTTCGGGAGCATCTGGCCCGCATCCAATACTCGACGCGCTTCATTACCGACACCGAAGCCCATATGCCGGTTCTCGGAACGACGCTCTCTGTCGTCACGCCCGGAATCCGCGAGATCGACGAAGATCAATTCGACGCGATGGGTTCGCCGGGTCAGTCGTTCGTCCCTTGGGACGGGCAGCTATACATGAACACGCCGTTCATTACGCATACCAAAGATAACGGCAAGGGCCTGTTCATTCTCGCGGTGAAGCTGTCGCGCGAGACGATCTCGTCCTACCTCTCCAAGATCATGAGCTTCGAACGGGGCGGCGCGCTGCTGTTCGACCGGCAGAACGTCTGGGAGATCTCGACACGCGGCTCCACGCCGATCACGGCCGCGATCAAGCAGCATCTCATGGAGGAGAATGACGGGCCCGCGCGTCCTCCGTCGGGTCCTCGTATCTTGACGGCGGACATAGAGGGCGAGCCGTACCTCATCGTCTACGAGCCGTCCTCGCATTCGGATGCCTTGCTCGCCGCTTACGCGCCGGAATCGGAGATCTACGAATCGCTGGACATCTATCACGACTTCTTCTATTCGATGTCCGCGCTGTCTGCGCTTATCATCGTCTTGTTCGCCCTTGGACTATACAAGGTGATCCATCAGCCGCTGCGCACGCTCGTCCAAGCGTTCCGCCGCGTCGAGATCGGACAGCTGCACTTCAAGCTCTTCCATAAGAACAGGGACGAGTTCGGCTACCTGTACACCCGCTTCAACAACATGATCGAGACGCTCGACAATATGGTCAACGTCGTCTACGAGCAGAAGCTGCTCAGCGAGCGCGCCGAGCTGAAGCGGCTGCAGGCGCAGATCAACCCGCACTTCCTCTACAACAACTTCTTCGTGCTCCAGCGCTTGATCCGGGCCGGACAGCGGGACAAGGCCTCGCAGTTCTCGGAATACCTCGGACGCTACTTCCAGTTCGTGACGAGGAATGCCGACGACGAGATTCGGCTCGAAGAGGATGCGCTTCACGCGCGAACCTACGTCGATATCCAATCCGTCTGCTTCGACCATCGGGTGACGATCTCGTTCGCGCCGATCCCTGCGGAGATTGCCGACGTGCTCGTCCCGCGGCTCATCATCCAGCCGCTGATCGAGAACAGCTTCAACCACGTGTTCGAGAATCGGCTGACGGACGGCGCCTTATCCGTCACGTTCGCTGCAGATGAACAGTCGATCCGAGTCATCGTCGACGATAACGGGGGACCGCTGGAAGACAGCATGCTCGACACCTTGGTCCGCAAGCTGGCCGAAGCCGACAAGAATCTGGGCGAGAGCACCGGCATGATCAATGTCCACAGGCGGCTGCGCCTGAAGTTCGGCGGCGAGTCCGGCCTGCATCTGTCCCGCAGCCCGCTCGGCGGCCTGCGTGCCCAGATCGTGATCGAGAGGAGCGTGGATGCTTAAGATGAATCTGCTAATCGTTGACGATATGCCCATCATCGCGGACGGGCTATACGAGCTGTTCCGCGAGGAGCAGCGCATCCCCATGGAGGTGCATAAGGCGTACTCCGCGCCTGCCGCGCTGCAGATTCTGCGGGAGAAGCCGATCGATATTGTCGTGACCGACATCAAGATGCCGGAGATAACCGGTCTCGAGCTGCTCAAGGAGATCAACCGGCTCTGGCCGCATTGCAAGGTCATCTTCTTGACCAGTTATCATGACTTTGATTTTGCCAGGGAAGCGATTATTCTGGGCGGGTTCGACTTCATTCTGAAGACAGAGGGAGACGCGCGGATCTTGGAAGCGGTCCATAAGGCCGCGCAGGCGCTAAGCGAGGAGAGGGATATCCGGCAGCTGATCCTGAAGGCGCAGGAGCAATACCGATTGGCGCTGCCTTCGCTGCAGAAGGATTATCTCGTGGAGCTGCTGCAAGGGAAGCATAGGCATGCGGAGGCGAGAAGCGAGCAGTTCCGGAAGCTCGAGATCGCGCTGCGGCCCGAGCTTCCGGTCTATCTGGTCGTGGCCCGTATCGATCGATGGAAACAGTCGATGACCTGGTCGGACCAAGCGCTCCTCCTCTATTCGGCAGGCAATATCATGGACGAATACCTGGGCTCGCGGGTTCGCATGACGACCGTGAACATGAGCCCCATGCATATCGTGGGCATCTGGCAGCCGATCACTGCGCAGACCGAGCCCAAGGAGGCCGGCAAAGTATTCCGTTTCTTCTACGGCACGCTCGAGACGATCCAGAATACATGCCGCGACCTGCTGAAGCTGCACATTTCGTTCGTGCTGAGCGCCTCGCCCGTCTCTTGGGAAGCAGCAGGCGAGAAACTGCAGGAGCTCGAGCTGCTCACGCAGAGCGGCATCGGCTTGAACGAAGAGCTGTTGACGACGGACGAAGAGCTGCAAGGCAGCAACCAGCCCGCTCAGCCGGCGCTGCAGAGCGCGCCGCTCGAGCCCGGACTCATGCTGCGCTTCGTCCAATATTCGTCCATGCCGGCGCTTTTGGCCGCAGGCAGGAAGGACGATTTTCTCGAGCTGTTCGACGACCTGGTCGATACGGTGAACGGCTCCGCGGATCATCTGGGCCTGAAGCTGGAGACGCTGCATTATCTCGCGTATCTGTTCCTGGGCTACATGAACCGCAGGCAGCTGCTCGCCCCCATCGCCGAGAAGCTCGATATCGGTCCGCTGATGAGCATCGAGCGGAACCCGGACTGGGCGCGCTATGCGAGGTTCTACCGCGAACTCACCCTGCTCTTGTTCGACTATACGTCCGAAGAACAGGAGAGCCGCTCCAACCGCCTCGTCCAAGAGATCGAGCAGTTCGTTCAAGGTCATCTGGACCAGGACCTCTCCCTGACGCGGCTGGGCGATCACGTTCACCTCAATCCGACCTACCTGTCCCGGCTGTATAAGCAGATTACGGGCAACGGCATCTCCGATTACATCATGGAGGCGCGCATCGAGAAGGCGAAGCACCTGCTCGCCCACAGCGACCGCAAGATCCACGAGATCGCGGAGGATACCGGCTATCAGTCCGGCATCGCCTTCACCCGCTTCTTCAAGAAGATGATGAACGTCACTCCGCAGGAGTACCGGGAGGCCCAGGAGAAATTGCGGGGGAGGAGCTGACCGCGGGCCGCACGGCATCCGCCAGCAGCAGCAAGCCGCCTGCCGCGTGCAGCAGGCCGCCCGCTTCGGCGTAATCGGCAATGGCCCGCTGCAGCTTCGTCGCCCGGCTAGCCGTCCTGGGGTCGATCCGGCTCGTGCCGAACACGCGGCGATAGGTCTCCTCCTCATTCGATCGCACGGGATACAGGTGCAGCTCCCGCTGGAAGGCGGCTATATTCGACGAGGCCGGGAGAATGCCCGCGAGCTGGGCGTCTAGCAGCCAAGAGGTGCAGACGAGCGCCCGGAACGGCTTGTCGGGGAACCGGTCCGCGAAGAACCGGACGGCCCGGCCGAACGACTCCCGGCACTGTTCGGGCTGCATCGGACCGCCTTCGGGAATATGCATGTCCAGCACAGGGTCACCGCGGTGCAGCTCGACGGTCCATTCCTCTGCCGGCAGCAGCGCGGTGTCGCGCACCGCCGTTCCGTCCGCGGCGATCGGATGGCCGAGATAGCCCTCCTCGGTCCGGTGGAACTCGGCCTGCCAGCTCGCTTCGCCGTCGAACACGCCGTTCGTCCCCTCGATTCTGCCGTCCCTGCGGTAGATGATGCCTGCTTCCGAGAGCAGCGCGACCTCGCCGCTGCGACGGCTGCGCAAGGCGATCACGGGATGATCGAACGTCTTATGCATGAACTGCAGCCGCCCGAGGCGGAACAATCGCCCGCTCGCGTGATGCAGCAGCCAGCCCAGATTGTCGAGCCCATGCTCCCCATGCTGCGCGAACGTGGCGTTCATCCAGATCGACAAGTCCACCATCGTGTCCTCGAGGATCTCGTCTGGAATCCCGCGTGCGCGATAACAGGCAGCCGTCCACGGCAGCATGCCGGCAATCAGCCATACCGGGAACATGCGCGCATGGCTGCCCATCGCCTCGCGAATCCCCGCTGCATGCGCCTCCACGAGCTTCGGCAGCGCGGCCGCCGCAGCTGCGAAGCCGTCCGCGTCGGACGGATCGTCCGGCAGCTCGTATAGGCATTGGCTGAGCCGTTGCCGCAGCTGCTCGCTCTCCCGCAGGATCGCCGCCGATTCGCGCAGCGCCTCCAGATTCCCCCCGTCGAGCCCCAGCAGCCGATTCGCCTGCATGATCCCCGCCTCGCTCCAATCGATCGCGACCTTCATGCCGTTCCCCTCCTATTCTGTCTGATCGGTAAGCAGCGCCGGCTTGATCGTCCATGTCTGCAGCTTCGACATCCTCAGGATATTCGCTACCTGCAGCCCCTCCGGGAAAATGCACCACCATTCCGCCCACTTCCCGTCTTGCCCGGCATGCTTCACCGGCGTAAGCGTGCCGTTCACGGGACGGATCGCATCCTCGGCGCCCAGCCCGCTTGCAATGATCGCCGCCATCGTGCACGTCATCGTCACCGGATCGATCCGCTTGCCGCCGACGATGAAAGCATCGGGCAGTTGCTGGAAGCCGCACACCTCCGGGAGCGGCGCGCGGAGCGCATCCAGCATGTCCGCGACTTCGACCGACTCCACGGCGTCGGACGGTTCTTCCCGTTCCGGCCCGTACAGAAGCTCGGGCTGCAGCTCTTGGCCGAGCAGTTGCCGGCGGAACACCCCGAACAGCTCGGCGGCGGACAGATTGATCCGCCCCTCCGTCAGATAGCAGAGCTCGCTGCCCGTGCGGGCCGCCAGCCGCGCCACTTCCTCCCGCGTGAGCGCGCGGTTGGCCGTCCGCTCCAAGCTGCCCAGCTGCGCCGTGCTGACATATTCCACATTCGGCTTCGTCAACGTGTAATCGATGAATTCCCCTACGCGGTCGAGGTACTTGCGCATATCGCCGGCCGGCCGAGCGGCGGGCTTCACCCATGCTTCGCGCGGCGGGTTGTTCCCCTTCGCGAAGTTGACCGCATCCCAGAATTCGGAGAAGACGAATTCCGTCGGATGGTAGAAGATGCTGATCAGGCCGATCTCGTGATGCCTCTGCTGCGCGCAGAGCCGATCGAACTCGGCCTTGGCCCGCGGCAGCGCGTCCTCCTCCAGCGGCAAACTCATGATGCCCTCGAGCGACGCGAGATTCAGCAGGCCGCCGTACCAGAACGGCCTGCCGCCCATCGTCACTTGATCATGACCGTCCAAGTAAGCCGATATCCCCCACTGCTTCAGCACGGGAAAAGGCTGCGGCGCCCACGCTTGGCCGGGCTGGCCATAGCAGCGGATCGGCTGCCCGGTCAGCCGCCGCAGGTCGTCGAACCCGGCGCCTTCCCGCTGCCGGAACGCCTCTGCCCCCTCTCGGAAGCCCAGCTGCTCCAAGTACTCCGTCACGACCGGGTGTACGCTGTGCCAGTCCGTATGATAGCCGATCTCGTGCCGCTTCAATCTCGCGAACAGATCGTCCCGGCCGTTCCGCGCCATCGCGCGGGCCTTCTCGCCGACGATCTTGAATATCCCGACGATGTCGCGCTCATCGAGCAGATCCAAGAGCCCGAGCAGCGCTTCTTCGGACTCGTCGTTGATGAAGTCCTCCACGTCGAACCAGAATAGCACCTTGATCCGGTTAGCGTCACTCATGCCTGTCCGCCTCCGTCACTCGATTCAATCGCCACTGTACGTGAGCGTTCGTGTTCGTGCGCCGCGATCATCCGGTTCACCTGCTGCCGCTTCGCGAGCAGCCAGCTCGGGTCCCGCGGGTAGCTGCGCAGCGTTATCGGCTCGTCAAGGTCTTCCTCGAGCAGCTCCAGCACGGCCTTCCGTCCGATCAGGCCCTCCAATTGGTCCAGCGCGCGCAGATCCTGCAGCGCATCGTAGAAGACTTCGAGCCGGATCGATTCGATCGGTCCTTCCGCGCCGGGATAGACGAGGAAGGCATCCCCGGACGGGAAGGCGAGTCCGGCATCCGTGACCCGGTACGGATCGATCGGCCGGCGGGAATACTGCGAGAACCAGAAGTTGTAGCCCCAATGGAGGAAGCCGCGAATCTGATATTTATACAGTTGCATGCCGACTATGCGATTCCGCGCGGACGGCATGTTGAAGAATCGGTTAGAGACGTCCCGCGACTGCGCGCAGCAGTAATACGTCCATAGATCCGGCACGCCCTGGTCCAGGAAGGCGTCGAGGTGGTCCAGCGCCGGGATCGGACGGCGCACAAGGCCTTGCTCGTAGAACCGGTAGTCGGACAGGGCATCGATGACGGGGTAGTCCGCCAGATGCTCGTGCACGATGGACGCCGCGCTGCGGTACGCTTCGAGATGCTCCGCGCTGGGCTCGTCGGACACGTGAAAATAGCAGCGTCCCTCCAAGCCGTGAAGCCGCAGGAACTGCACGAGCTCCGGCAGGAAGCTTGCGAGGAATGCCCGGTACTCCGCGCCGCCCGCATCGGTCTCCCACCCGAAGATCCGCTCTTCGCCGCGTGCCGTCGTTGCGATGATTTTCGGCGCATGCCGCGCTCCCCACTGCGTGAACAGATGGGCGAATTCATAATAGGCGATACCGGCGTCCGAGCAGACCTGGACCCAGCGGAGCAGCTTGTCGAAGCCGAAGCGGTATCCGCCTCCGGCCTGTACGTCCACGTCGATCAGTTGAACCGTCGGCCGCTCCCCGCCGACTGCCGTATCGAGCGGCGGCGTGAACAGCGGCGTCAGGATCATGTTGATGCCATGGTCGGCTGCGGTACGCACGTATTGCGCGATGAGCGCCCAGTGCGCCTCGCTGAATGCGTCCACGCCGTATTGCACCATCAGGCAGTCTGCATGGAACCACTCCGTATGGATCAGCCGCTGCGGCGCCAGCGTCGCGGCCAGCACCTCCAGCGTGAACGTCTCTTGTCCGAGGACAGCTTCGCTCCCGTCGGCTTGATTGGCTTCCGCCAATTGGAACCGGATCGTATGCGTGCCAGGCGCCGCGACCTTCCGAAGGTCGATCGTCACCCAGACCGACCGCCATTGATGCGGCAGCGCGGCCAGCGGCGCATCCTCGATCGGATAGAGCGGATCCGGGTATAAGCCGGGCATGACGCGCAGCACGTTGTCGTCATGCTCCGAATAGCACGGCAGCTCGGAAGGCACCAGGCCGACCGAACGCGCCGTGATCGCATGCTCGAGTTCGGATTCGATGCTAAGCTTAAGCGGCTTGACTGTCCGGTCTGCGCGATAAGCAATCTGCAAGGCGTACACTTCGCCTAACAGCGCGGATGCCGACCGCAGCGGCACGGCATGAAGCTCCCCGTCCGCGAATACTTTCTCCAATGCGCTGATGCATCTTGTCTCGAATACCCTTGCTGCCTGCTGCATCGTCGTTCGCCTCCGCTCTCGCAAGATATTTCCCATTATATCGCCTGCATCGCTGGCCGACCTATATACCGTTTCATACATTGCCATACGCTTGTTGACTTTCCGTTCCGGGCCGCGATTTTCTGTGATACGATCGATCCAGATTCCTATTCTCGGAGGTGCCATCACGCATGAAACCTATTCCCCCTGCAGGCCCAGGGCTGCCGGAGACGCCCTGCCTGTTGATTGACGCGCTGCGCGTGCAGCGCAATATCGACAAGATGAGCGAGCTTGCCCGGCAAGCCGGCGTGAAGCTGCGCCCCCATGCGAAGACCCATAAGATGCCGGGCGTCGCGCGGCTGCAGCTGGAAGCCGGCGCTTCCGGCATTACGGTCGCGAAGCTCGCGGAAGCCGAGATCATGGCGGAGCAGGGGATCGACGATATCTTCGTCGCGATGCCGTTCGTCTCGCCGGGCAAAATCCAACGCGCGCTGCGGCTGTCCGAGCGCATCAAGCTGATCGTCGGCGTCGACAGCCTCGCAGGAGCGACGCTGCTCGCTGCGGCCGCGGAGGAGGCCGGTACGGAGATGGACGTGCGGCTGGAGATCGATACCGGCATGCGACGCACGGGCGTGCTGTACGATGACGCGCTTGCGCTTGCCCAAGCCATCGCCGGGCTGCCTTCGCTCCGGCTGAGCGGCATCTACACGTACCGCGGCGCGCTCATGAACGGCATGGCGACGCTGGATATCGCGCGGGCAGGCGAAGAGGAGGGCCGCCTGATGGCCGCGCTGGCCGATCGCATGCGGGCTGCGGGCATCCCGATCGCGGATGTCAGCGTCGGTTCGACGCCGACCGCGGCCTATGCGGCGCAAGTGCCCGGCGTGACCGAGATCCGGCCCGGCACTTACGTGTTCCAGGACCGCATGCAAGCGCGCTGGGGCGTCTGCGGACCGGAGGATTGGGCGGTGTCCGTGCGCGTGACGGTCATCAGCCGGCCCGCTCCGGACCTGGCCGTCATCGACGGCGGCAGCAAGTCGTTCGCCACGGACATCCAGCCGAATGCGGAGCCGCTGCGCTTGACCGGCTTCGGCCATGTTCTCGAGCTGGAGGACGCCGTGTTCGAGCGGCTGTCCGAGGAGCACGGCATGCTGCGTCTCGGGCCGATCGCCCAAGCCTCTGACCTGGCCCCCGGCGACGTCCTGCATATCGTGCCGAACCATGTGTGCAGCACCGTGAACCTGCATAACCGGGCGGTATTCGTGCAGGCTGACGGCAGCCGTACGGTCGTCCCGATCCAAGCTCGCGGCATGCTGGAGTGAGCGTGGGGTAGGGGTGTGTATCCTTCAGCTCCCGAGCCATTCGCCGCATCGCATCATGGACGGACATTGTCAGACGCGCCGGCTACGGTCCGGGGAAGTTAGTGTAGAAAAGTACCACTAATTCCGGACGTAGGAACGGATGCGATTAGTTAGCGTAGAAAAGTACAACTAATCCTGCGCGACTCGCCTGTATGCGCGATATCGGCCGAAATAGTGGTAGGAAATGCATCTATTCCTGCTTATGTGGCGATCCTTGCGAAAATAGTGGTACGATTCTACACTGTTGCTGAGCAGCGGCGACCGGAGGCGCGTGGTCTCTCGATCCCGAGCAACCCTCCGGGTCACATCGAAAAAGGGGCTGTACCGAAGTCATCTGCGACGATGACCTGTGGTACAGCCCCTTCCTATTCACAGAACTTCGGCACGCGTCTCCGCCAACAGCGCCGTGAAGGCTGCCGGATCAACGTCGCCGGCGGTCTCCGTCAGCGCATTCGCGGCGCCTGCCGCTGCGGCGCGGCGCAGCGCTTCGTCCATCCCGGCCCCCTGCGACAGCGCCGCCGCGATGCCGGCCGTGAACGCATCGCCGCAGCCGACGGTGCTGACCGGCCGGATCGCCGGCGCATATACGCGGAATGGGCCATCATCCGCATCAACGGCGAGCGCCCCGTCAGCGCCGAGCGTGACGACGGCTTGAACGGCGCCAGCCGCTTGCAGGGCGCGCAGTTGGCCCCATCGCTCCGGTACTCCGGCCGCCCGAGCGCCTGCCAGCGCATCCAGCTCGTCGCCGTTCGGCTTCGCGAGGTAGGGCCGTGCCTTGAGCCCTTCGCGCAGCGGCTCCCCGCTCGTATCGAGCACGGCCCGCGCGCCGGCAGCCTGCACGTCCTCGATCAGCATGCGGTACGTGTCGGTCGGCAGCCCTTGCGGAAGACTGCCCGAGAACACGACTAGGGCGGACGCAGCTGCCGTTTCCTGCAGCACCCGGCGCAGCCCCGCCAGTTGCGCAGCCGTAACGGCAGGTCCCGGCTCGAGCAGCTCCGTCGACCGTCCGTTCTCGCTCGATACGATGTTCAGGCAGACGCGCGACTCGCCGCCGACCTCGACCAAGTCATGCCCGATCCCTTCCCGGTCGAGCTCCGCCCTGATCGCAGCGCCGTTCCGGCCGCCCGCGAAGCCGACGACGCGGCTGTCGACGCCTAGCCGGCGAAGCGTGCGCGCGACATTCGTCCCCTTGCCGCCGGCCCTGGCCAGTATGCGCTGCACGCGCCAGACGCCTCCCGCCTCGAAAGCCGGCAAGTAATACGTCCGATCGATGGCAGCGTTCAGATTGACGCAGGTGATGACCTGCTTCATGCCCTTCCCTCGCTCCCGCATAGCCGGATCTTCTCTTTCACCATAGCTCGGAGCGCTTCCTTGGCGGGAACCATATACTTGCGCGGATCGTTCTCTTCCGGATTAGCGTGAAAAACCGCCTTAATCGCGTCCGAGAACGCGATGCGCAGCTCGGTGGCGACGTTCATCTTCGCCATGCCGAGCGAGACGGCGCGCTTCACCTGCTCCTCCGGTATGCCGGAACCGCCGTGCAGCACGAGCGGCACGTCGACGAGCGACGCGATCCGGCCGATGCGATCGAAGTCGATTCGCGGCTCGCCCTTGTAGATGCCATGCGCAGTCCCCACTGCGGGAGCAAGCGTCGGGACGCCTGTCAATTCGATGAACCGCTGACACTCTTCCGGATCGGCCATGAGTGCTTCGTGCTCCGCCACGACGATATCGTCCTCCACGCCGCCGACCTTGCCGAGCTCCGCCTCGACGTTAATGCCGAGCGGTGCCGCCAGTTCGACGACGCGCTTCGAGCGTGCCGCATTCTCTTCGAAGGGATGCATCGAAGCATCGATCATAAGCGACGTATAGCCTGCACGAATGCATTGCATAATAATGTCGGATTCGGTGCAGTGATCCAAGTGGAGCGCCATCGGCACGTGATGCCGTTCGGAAGCCGTTCGTGCCGCGGCTGCGATGTAATCCGCGCCGAGGTGCTTCACCGTGCCGACCGTCGATTGCAGGATGACGGGCGATTCGCATGCGGCCGCAGCTTCCACGACCGCTTGGAGCATCTCCAGCGTATGCACGTTGAAGGCCGGCACGCAGTAGCCATGCTTTCGCGCTTCGCGCAGCATAGGCGTCGAGGATACCAATGACATGTCTAACCCTCCCATATCGGTCAATGTATGCGTTTACTCGGGTGAAGCCATTCCCGCTCTCGTCTTGGCGTTCCATGCGCTTCCGAGCAGGCCGGCATCATCCCCGCACGTAGCAGCAACGATTACCAGCCGCTCGCGATAGATCGGATGTACCCGGCTCGAGAGCGACTTCCGCAGCGGCGCGAGCAGCCGGTCGCCGGACTTGGCAACCCCGCCGCCGATGACGATCACGTCCGGATCGAGCAGGTGGACGGCCGCAACGAGCGAATCCGCAATCCAGACTGCCGTCCGCTCAAAAATTTCTGCCGCGAGCCCGTCGCCCTGATCATAGGCATCCGAGATGGCCGCTGCCGACAAACCGCCCGCAGAGGCAATTGCAGCGAGCGATGACGCCCTGCCGGAGGCAATGGCCTCGTTCGCCTGGCGCACCATGCCGGTGGCCGAGGCGTAGATCTCCGCGCAGCCGTACGCTCCGCAGACGCAATCGCGCTCGATGCCCGGCACGGGCATATGCCCAATCTCGCCGGCCGCGTAGCTTCCGCCGTAATGCAAGCGTCCGTCTGTCACGATGGCGGCGGCCAGCCCCGTGCCTACGGTCAGGCAGAGGACATGCCGATGGCCGCGTCCTGCGCCGTGAAGCGCCTCGCCGAGTCCGTACATCCGGACATCGTTATCGAGATAGACCGGCCGCCCGGTCTTCTCCGCGACCCGCTCCGCCATCGGATAATCGAGATAGCCGAGGTTGACGGCATTCACGCTGATCCCCCGCTCCGGGTCGACGACGCCCGGCGTGCCGATGCCGATCGCGTCTATGGCTGCCGGAGACAGCCCATTCTTCGCCGCGAATCCCTCGATCATCCGGGCCAGCCCCGCCGGGAGCGCATCGCCGCTGCCAAGCGACGCAGTCGCCACGCTCATACGATCCAGCACGCTGCGGCCGCTTCGGTCGACTAACCCGATGACCGTATTCGTACCGCCGATATCGACGCCAATTAGCATGCTCACAGCTCCCCCTCCGCCTCCGCGGTATACCATCGCGGCTTGCCGATGCCGCGCAGCGCCTCCTCGACATTCGACGGCAGCGACTGGTTCGTAATGATGCCGTCCACCTCGCCGGTGCCGGCGATCGGGAACAGCGATACCTTCCCGTATTTCGTATGATCGAAGACCGCGAAGGTCGTCTGCGCGCGTTCCATTAACAATTGATTGACCCGCGCTTCCGTCTCGGAATACGTCGTGAAGCCTCTGTCCAATGTGAAGCCGTCTACGCCGAGGAACATTTTCGTCAGATTCAGACCCTCCAGCGTCTTCTCCGCCAACGGGCCGCATAGCTCGAAGCTCTTGCTGCGCATGACGCCGCCGGTCACGACGACTTGGATCTCCTCGCTGTCGGCCAGATCGGCCGCGATATTGACCGCATTCGTCACGACCGTGATCCGGCGCTGCAGCGCCTTCAGTTCTCTGGCGATCATGAAGGTCGTGCTGCCGCCCGTGAGGCCGACGATGTCGCCCTCTTCGACGAGCGATGCCGCCTTCTGCGCGATCGCCGCCTTCTCGCGGAACAGCAGCCCGCTTTTCTCGTGGAACGGAAGCTCCCTTGCGCCCAATCCGCCCTCAATGCGCACGCCGCCCGGCGTGCGGATCGCCGAGCCGCTGCGCTCCAGCAGCTCGATATCCCTGCGGGCCGTCGCGATGGAGCAATTCAGCGCCTCCGCCGCTTCCGCGATCGAGAGCTTCCCCCTCGTCTTCAGCAATTCGAACAGCTTCCGTCGGCGAATGCCGCCCTTCGTATCTCCTATGGCTCCCATGCCTACCGTCCCTCTCCATACGCAATGTTAGGGGCCAGTCGAATCCGCCGTCGGCGCGCAGGTACTAGAGCTTGACGACTTGCGTCAGGTTGCGCGGATGGTCGGGATCGAGTCCCCGCTTCATGGCT
This sequence comes from Bacillota bacterium, assembly GCA_023386495.1. Classification (GTDB taxonomy): domain Bacteria; phylum Bacillota; class Bacilli; order Paenibacillales; family Paenibacillaceae; genus Paenibacillus_I. The sequence continues at coordinate 30,231 of JAEWJS010000190.1, forward strand.
GTATAATAGCCGATGTACTGCATCAGCGGCAAATACAGCACCGCCCGCGCATCATCGTCCGCCGGTCCGCCTACCTCCAGCACGCCGTCTGCAAACGAAGTATCAGCTCCGCCCTTACGGGTGACGAGCACGACAGATGCGCCGTATGCCTGCATCTCCTGCGCAACCTTCAGCTCATAGCCTCTCGCTTCCTCGGACAGCAGGATGACGATCAGCGTCTCCCCGTCCACGATCGACTTCGGGCCGTGGCGGAACTCCAGCGTGCCGAAGCTCTCGGTCCAGATGTTGGCCATTTCCTTCAGCTTCAAGCAGCCTTCCTGCGCCAGTCCGTAGTAGCCGCCCATTCCCAGGTAGATCACTTTGTTGTACGACTTGTTCGTCAGTTCATCCGCCAGCGAATCCGAAGCCTTGACGACTGCCTCGATTCGTTCGGCTACGGCCGGCAGCTCCCTGTCCGAGCCGCCGACCGCCGCGATTGCCCGCTGCATCAGATAGATCATGCTGCTGAGCGACCGTGTCATGACGGTGCTCGCTTCCTGTCCGAGCGGCGATACGAGACAGTCGCATAACCGGCCCATCGTGCTGTCCGCATAGCAGGTAATGCCGCAGATCGTCCGGTTCGGCTTATCCTTGAACGCCTGCAACGCCAGCACGACTTCGCTCGACTCCCCGGACCGGGAGACGCCGACGATCAGCGTGCGCCGATCAGCCGGCATCCAGGTCTCCCCGAACAACAGCAGATCCGACGACGGCATCGCGCTCGCATAGGCGCCGAGCCACTTGCGGCAGGTTGCCGCCATCGTAATCGCTTGATAATAGGAGGATCCTGATCCGATAAAAATAATTTCCTCATACTGCCCCTTCGCGAGATAGCGCTCCACCCACGCGCGAATCTCGCTCTCCTGCCGAGCGACCTGCTCGATGGCCTCGCCTTGAGACGATATTTCCGCGTACGTGAGATGACCTGGCTGGTTCATGATCTCTACCTCCGATACGTGTGATAGTGTCAGTCTACACCCCTTTATTGATTATTTCAATCATTTTTTGATAATTATGATCATTTTGTTGCAAAAAATAGCCGTTACCTGGACTTCTTGCTCGGATAACGGCTTAGGGAATTTACGATTCTCTAGAGAAATTCGAACTAGCCCAAACGATTTGAATAAATATTCAGCTGTGCGCAAGCTGTTCCTGTGCATGTGCTAGCTTCTATTCGTTGATCGGCATGAGGCTGCAAGCAAAATCGAGCGTGTAGTTCGGATTTACCTACTTGAAGCAGACGCCTGTTGCACGATTGGAGATGCAGTTCGGAAATGCCGAACTAGGAACGGCTTAATGGCCGCTATAGTAGGATAAGCCCAATATAGTTCGGCGAAACATCACTAGAGCGAAAGATGGTGACCAACTCCCCGCGCAATTCGGCAAACCGTAACTGCAAGCACGCATTCAAGTCCCTAACAATCCTCATCCCAGCCGCACGATGTGCACCGATGCTACAGCTCAATTCTGATCTCAGCCGCGATGCTGAACGCCGCCGTCATGTTCCGCTCGCCTGCCTGACGCACGCGACCAGAGAATGACGGGAATGAGCAGCAGGGACAGTACCCCTCCCGCCAGCGAGAGAACCGCATAGCTCGTGTTCGCCGCGACCACGCCCGATAAGGCGCCGCCCGATGCGCCTGCCAGCGACACGAGCACATCCAAGGAGCCCTGGGTCTTGGCGCGCGTAGCCGGCGGCGTCGCATCGATAATCTGCGCGGTACCGCTGATGACGCCGATGTTCCAGCCGAGCCCGAGCAGCGCGAGCGCAAGAATCAGCAGCGGCAGAGAATCAGCCGGCGCTAATGCGGCGAGCAGTCCAGCCAGCAGCAGTGTGACGCCGGAGGCGTAGGACATCGCCATGCGGCCGAAGCGGTCGACGAGGGCGCCCGTAACCAGCGAAGGCAGGAACATAGCAGCGATATGGATGCCGATGACCATGCCGACATCTGCGAGGCTGTGGCCGTGATGCTGCATATGCACGGGCGTCATCGTCATAATCGCGACCATGACGATCTGCGTGAGCACCATGACGGTCGTCCCGATCAGGATGCCTCGCTTGTCGCCGGCCGGCACCGCCGCACTCGCCTTCGCCGATCCCGGCGATGCTGCCTCTTGTTCTGCCTCCCGCCGCTCCGCAATGGCCCGGGCGACGATGAAGGGATCCGGCCGAAGCAGCGCCAGCAGAATGAGGCCCGCCAGGAAGAAGGCCGCCCCGGCCAGCATGAACGGCCCGACAAGCGGCGGAATGCCGAACGCTTCGGCGAACCGCCCCATGTCATCGACGAGATTCGGCCCCAGGACGGCGCCGAAGGTCGTCGATACCATCGCCAGGCTGACCGCTCTGGCGCGCTGCTCCGGCTTCGCCAGATCCGTCCCGGCATAGCGTGCCTGCAGGTTCGTGGACGTGCCGGCGCCGTAGACCAGCAGAGACACGAGCAGCAGCGCAAGATTGTCGGCGACACCTGCATAGACGACGCCGGCCGCGCCGATCCCGCCGGCCATGAACCCGATCGCCAGCCCCGCTCGCCGGCCCAGCCGCTGGGACAGCCGCCCGACGAGGAAGGCCGAAGATGCCGCACCCAGCGTCAAGAGCGCCGCAGGCACGCCCGCGTAGCTCGCCGTCCCCATCATGTCCTGCGCCAGCAGCGCGCCGACCGTTACGCCTGCCGCAAGGCCGGCTCCGCCGAAAATCTGCGCGATGATGACGACCGTCAACGTTCGGCGATACAGTCTGCGCTGCGCCTCGGGATCCTGCACATAGCGTTGGACGGATGCCGTGTCCAAGCTGACCGCGCGTCCCTCTCCGCTCCTCTTCATTGCCTCTCCCCCTGTCCTTCAGGCATATAGATGTCGGCTCCATGCCCTGCTTGATAATAAGGATAATCCATCCGCCGCTGCACCTGCTTCGCCACCTCTGCGTTCGTCAACGCTTCTACGACGAACAGGCCGACGTCGATGGAGGCCGTCACGCCGCCTCCCGTGAACGTATTCCCGTCCCTCACCATGCGCGCCCGCACCACCTCTTCGCAGTAAGGGACCAACAAGTCGTAAGCTGACGGGTTCGTGGTCGCTTTTAACCCCCTGAGGAAGCCCGCCGCACCCAGCAGCAGCGCCCCTGTGCAGACCGACACCTTATACGGCACATCGGCGGCCGTCCGAATCCACGACAGGAACGTCTCATCGAATTGCAGCTGCCTCGTCGACATCCCGCCAGGAATGAAGATGAGGTCATATTCGGACAAGTCGGGGCGTACGCGCGGGATTCGCACCGTCATCCCTCGGTCGTCCGTCACCTCCTCGCGGTCTGCACAGAGATCCCAAGTGAGATCCTCCATTACCCCGAGTACTCGCAGCCATGGCAATGCCTCGTAGAAGCCGATGTAATCCATCGTCGTCATCCCGTCAAACAACACATACGCCATCTTCATCACCGTCACCTGCCCTCTCATGGATATGGATTTTACAAATCATACATTCATGACCCATTCGGGTCGCATTTCGTCTAGTTCGGATTTGCCTACTTATAGTAGACGCCAACTGCGCGAGTGGCGCTGCAAGTCGGAAATGCCGAACTAACGGAAGGTAAATGGCTGCTATTGGTGAAGAAGCCCGCTATAGTTCGGCGAAACCGAACTATAGCGTAAGACGGTAACCAAGTTCCCACGCAATTCGGCAAATCGTGACTGCAGTTGCAGTGCAAGGCACACTATCATGGGAAACCTCTAGCGAGGCTGAGAGGTGGTTTTTATCGGTAAAAAAAAGAGCATTTGATCGATGACGATGATCAAATACTCTGCCCAGGCGTACGGCTTATGAAGATTGCGCTCCCCCGCAGTGCCCTGCGTTACGCCAGTCACGCAATCCTTGCTTCTCCCTCGATATTATCAGATTATTCAAGTTCGTCAAGGTAGCGAGCGTGCCTATCCTTTGCGCCGAATATACCACTCTGCCGCAATCCCGTTAGGAACCCAGCATAACGCGTCAGTGCGTTGCACCCCATCCCCAATATCCCTAGCACCATTTTTCCAAATTTATGCTATGGTTATCGTAGGGAATGAATGACGATCATTCATTAACATGTGTTAATGACAGAATGGGCAGGTGGTCTAAGCATGCAGCACTCCATCGTCACTACTCTGCAGCGGTATGCATCCATACCCGATGATGAGCTGGCATACTTTCAAGAACAGCTGGTCTGGAGGTCGGTACCGAAAGGTCAGTTCCTCTTGCACAGCGGCGACGCTTGCGAAGTCGTCTATTATTGTGATCACGGCCTGTTCCGGATGTTCTATGAGAACGAGGACGGCTCCGAGCATATTAAGAGCTTCCCCATGGAAGGACAGCTATTCACGGACTATCGAGCGTTCCTAACCGCCACGCCGGCGTTCCTATCGATCCAGGCGCTGGAAGACTCCCGCTGCGCTTCGTTCAAGAAGGCAGCGGTGGAACGCTTATACGAGCGGCATGTATGCTGGCAGACGTTCGGGCGCAAGCTCGCGGAGCAGCTGTTCATCGCCAAGTCCGTCAAGGAACGGGAGCTCGCCCGGCTGTCCGCTGAGGAACGTTACCGCTTATTCCTGCAGCAGTATCCGGGACTCGAACAGCGCATTCCCCAATATCAGATTGCGGCCTTCCTCGCGATTAACCCGGTGTCGCTCAGCCGGATTCGGAGCAAGCTGTAACCGGTATCCCTTACTCGGCCCCAGTAACCGCGAACAGCGAATGAATATTCCCCTCCGGATCGGCAAAAAATCCCACCGTATGCCCCCATGGCATCGACTTCGGCGGCGTAATGGATTCAGCCCCTTGCGCCACGAACGCTTCGTAGCGTTCGCGAACCTCTTCCGGCGAGGCGCATTCGAAATTCAATTCGACCGCTTGGCCCCTGCGCTCTTCGATGAACGACGGATGCTGGTTCGTGTTGTCGGCCATCATCGCTCTGGAGCAGATCGCAAGCCGGATGCCGTAGTTCTCGAATTCGACGTAATGGCCCTCTTCGACGACTGTCTTCAGTCCGATCACATCCCGATAAAAAGCAGCGAGAGCACCCACATCATCCGCCAACATCGTTATCCCCTCTAGCCGTACCTTCATGTCAACCTGCCTCCTATTGTCCATAATGCCAAATTATAGCACACTGCCGGGCAAGGGAACAAGCGTTCTGTCTCATTCATTTTCCGCCGACCATACCCCATATCGTTCGTCTCGTGTTACTATTACATCGTAATCCATTATTCTACTTATTCAGTCCTATTACCTTATGGATTCATGGGAAGGCTGTACATAACGGAGGCGATACAATGGCGGACAACGCGATCATTCGGTTCGACCGCGTCACGAAGCGCTATGACGACGGCACTACGGTATTGCGAGAGGTCAGCTTCACGATCGAACGCGGCAAGTTCTATACGCTGCTCGGCCCGTCGGGCTGCGGCAAGACGACGATTCTGCGCTTGATCGCAGGCTTCATGGAGCCGTCGGAAGGGAGCATCTACTTCGGCGGCCAGCTGATGAACAAGGTCCCGGCCAACAAGCGGCAGGTCAACACGGTATTCCAGGACTACGCGCTGTTCCCGCATCTCAATGTTTACGAGAACGTCGCCTTCGGCCTGCGGATCAAGAAGCTCGGCCGGGCGGCGATCGACGCCAAGGTGAAGGAGGCGCTCCGCTTCGTGAACTTGGAAGGCTACGAGCACCGCGACATCGCCGAGATGTCCGGCGGCCAACGGCAGCGCGTCGCGATTGCCCGCGCGATCGTGAACGAGCCGGAGGTGCTGCTGCTCGACGAACCGCTGTCCGCGCTTGATCTCAAGCTGCGGACCGAGATGCAGTACGAGCTGCGCGAGCTGCAGCGGCGCATCGGCATCACGTTCATCTTCGTCACGCATGACCAAGAAGAAGCGCTCGCCATGTCGGACGAGATCTTCGTCCTGAATGAAGGCGCGATTCAGCAGAGCGGTACGCCTACCGACATCTACGACGAGCCGATCAACCGCTTCGTCGCCGATTTCATCGGCGAATCGAACATCGTGCCCGGCGTCATGAAGCAAGACTATCAAGTCGCGTTCGCGGGGCAGACGTTCGAATGCGTGGACGGCGGGTTCCGCCAGGGCGAGACCGTCGAGATCGTCATCCGTCCGGAGGATCTCGAGATGACCGAACCGGATAACGGCAAGCTGCGCATCCTGGTCGATTCCCAGCTGTTCCGGGGCGTGCACTACGAGATTCGCGGCCATGACGATGCCGGCAATACGTGGCTCGTGCATTCCACGCGCAAGACGGCCGTCGGCGAAGCGATCGGGCTGACGTTCGATCCGGAAGCGATCCACGTCATGCGCTTCGGGGAGACGGAAGAGGAGTTCGACCGGCGGCTCGAAACCTATGGGGAGATCGGATCATGACGAGAGCGCGCAACCTCTATCTCATCCCTTACGTTGCTTGGATCGGACTGTTCGTCATCGCGCCGATCGCGCTGATCGCGTACTATTCGTTCTTCGACGTCGAGGGCCAATGGACGCTGGACAATTACGTGAAGTTCTTCACGCCGATCTACATGCGCATGACGCTCAGCTCGTTCTGGTACGCCTTCCTCATTACGGCGTTCTCGCTGCTCGTCGCCTATCCGACGGCGCTGCTCTTGACGCAGCTGAAGCATAAGCAGCTGTGGCTTCTGCTCATCATTCTGCCGAGCTGGGTCAACTTGCTGCTGAAGGCCTATGCCTTCATCGGCTTGTTCGGCACGCACGGCCTCGTGAACGCGGTATTCGAATCGACCGGCATCGGAAATCGGCAGCTGCTGTTCACGGACTTCAGCTTCGTCTTCGTGTCCGTGTACATTTTCATCCCGTTCATGATCCTGCCGATCTTCAACGCGCTCGAGAAGCTGAACCCGTCGTTCATCGACGCCTCCCGCGATCTCGGGGCATCGCCGTGGACGACGTTCCGGCGGATCATCTTCCCGCTGACGCTGGACGGCGTGAAGTCCGGCTGCCAGGCCGTCTTCATCCCTGCGTTGTCCCTGTTCATGATCACCAGGCTGATCGCAGGCAATCGGGTCATTACGCTCGGCACGGCGATCGAGCAGCATTTTCTCGTGACGCAGAACTGGGGCATGGGCGCGACGATCGCCGTCTTCCTCATTATTGCGATGGCTGCGATCATGCTGTTAACGGGCGGCCGGAAGCGGGGTGTTCTGCGTGGCTAGAAGCTGGAAATGGTCGAATCTGTACCTGATCGCCGTCTTCGCGGTGCTGTATGCCCCGATCGCGTACCTCATCTTCTACTCCTTCAACAGCGGCGGCACGATGAGCGGCTTCGAAGGGTTCACGCTCGATTGGTACAAGGAAGTATTGCAGGACACGCGGCTGCTCATTATCGTGCTGAACACGGCCGTCATCGCGCTGCTCTCCGCGCTGGTGTCCACCGTGCTCGGGATTATCGGCGCCTTGGCAATCTACGAGGTGAAGCGGCGAAGCCGCAAAAGCGCCCTGCTCACCCTCAACAACGTGCTCGTCGTCAGCCCGGACGTCATCATCGGCGCATCGTTCCTGATCCTGTTCACGATGGTCGGCGTCCAGCTCGGCTTCGTGTCGGTGCTGCTGTCGCATATCGCGTTCAGCGTCCCGATCGTCGTCATCATGGCGCTGCCGAAGCTGCAGGAGATGAAGCCCAGCCTGCTCGACGCGGCCCGCGATCTCGGCGCCAGCAGGTGGAACGTGCTGACCAAGGTCATTCTGCCTTACATGAAGCCGGGCATCTTCGCGGGGTTCTTCATGGCGCTGACCTACTCGCTCGACGACTTCGCCGTCACGTTCTTCGTGACGGGCAACGGCTTTTCGACCTTGTCGGTCGAGATCTACTCCCGGGCAAGGCAGGGCGTGTCGCTGTCCATTAACGCGCTGTCGACGTTATTGTTCCTGTTCACCGTCCTGCTCGTCATCGGCTACTACTACATGAACCGCCGCAATGCGCGGGCGGCCGAAAGCGGGGATGCACGATGAAGCAATTGGTTCGATTGTTCGCGCTCGTGCTCATCGCCGCGATCGGCATGATGATCTGGACGCGCTACTTGAATGAGAGCGAGGGGTATTCCGGCGGCAATACGCTGACGGTGTACAATTGGGGCGATTACATCGACCCGGAGCTGCTCGAGGAATTCGAGGCGGAGACCGGCATCACCGTCATCTACCAGACGTTCGATTCCAACGAGGCGATGATGACGAAAATCTCGCAGGGCGGCGTCACGTTCGACGTGGCCGTCCCTTCCGAATACGCGGTCGCCCGCATGCAGGAGGACGGCCTGCTGCTGCCCCTGGATCATAGCAAGCTGCCGAATATGCGGCATCTGGACCCGCAGTTCATGGGGCTAAGCTTCGATCCGGACAATGCTTACTCCGTTCCGTACTTCTGGGGAACGGTCGGCATCGTCTACCACCCGGAGCTCGTCGACCAAGCGCCGTCGCGCTGGAATGACCTCTGGGATCCGGGCTTCAAGAATAACATCCTGCTGCTGGACGGCGCGCGGGAAATTATCGGCATGGGGCTGAACAGCCTCCATTACTCGCTGAACGACACGGATGAAGCGCATCTCCAGGAGACGCTGGCGAAGCTGCGGACGCTGACGCCGAACGTGAAGGCGATCGTCGGCGACGAGATCAAGATGTTGATGGCGAATGAAGAAGCGGCCGCAGCCGTTGTCTGGTCGGGCGACGCGGCGGAGATCATGGCGGAGAACGAGGCGCTCGATTACGTCGTGCCGGAGGAAGGCTCGAATGTCTGGTTCGACACGATGGTCATCCCGACGACGGCGCGCAACGTCGAAGGCGCGCATCAGTTCATCGACTTCATGCTCGACCCCGAGATCGCGGCGCGCAACACCGAATACGTCGGCTACTCGACGCCGAACGCCGCAGCGCTGGAGCTGCTGTCCGAGGAGATTACGGGCGACGAGCGATTCTATCCGAGCGAGGAGCTGACCGCCAAGCTGGAAGTGTACGAGAACCTGGGCAAGCCGATGCTCGCCCGCTACAACGATCTGTTTCTCGAATTCAAGATGCATGCGAAGTAATCGACAGAGCGGACATCGGGCAGATGAAGATAATGAAGCGGAGCTGAGAGTGGCATGGGCAGACTGATCTTTTTCGTTGGGGCCGCTGGGGCCGGGAAGACTACCCTTGCCCGGGCGGTCGCCGCCAAGCGCGGCGCAGCCTTGTTCGACATGGATACCTTGCTGCGGCCCGCGGCCGAGGCGCTCATGACGCAGGCCGGTCTCGATCCGTCCGATCGGGATTCCGCCGCGTACAAGACGCTGTGCCGCGATCTGGGCTACCGGATCACGATGGACGCCGCGCTCGAGAACGTCGCGATCGGCAACGATGCCTTCGTTATCGGACCGTTCACGAAGGAGCTCGCCGACCCCGGCTGGATCGTTGCGCAGCTGACCCGTCTTGGCGATGCGGCGAGCGAGGTCGACACGCGGGTCGTCGTAGTCCGCTTGCGGGACGAGGATGCTTATCGGGAGCGAATCCGGGAACGCGGCTCGGAGCTGGACCGCTGGAAGCTGGCGAATTGGAGCGAATTCAGCAAGTCGCTTGCGCTCAGACAGCCGAAGTGGGACTTGCCTGAGGGGAGCATCCTCTACATCGACAATACCGTATCGTCCGTACAAGATAACCTCGACCGCATCGAGCGGTTTATCTATGCGTGAACACCAGCAGCCGGGTCGTCCCACTATATGGGGCGACCCGGCTTTTTATTCTCCCCCTACTCCTGATAAGACTACTACTGTCGGATAATCAATAACCTCACCATCATGGGTTTGATACTTTAGCCCCTTGAGTCCTTTGTCCAGTTCCTCCGCCTTCATTTCACTTCCATAAGTATATTTATCGTACTCAACATCGTTGATAAGCCATTTATCGCCATGCTTCTCCAATGCATATCGCTTCGTGGTTGCGGTGAACGGTTGATTGTTCAACTCTTTCTTCTCAATCGTATATATCTGTACTTGATTGGATTGATTCCCTGCATACACATCCGAGATCCGCACGGTTGCACTAATTTTATCCATACCCATTCCGCGAATGATATTCAGCATATGCTCTTTATGCTTGTCGTACTCCTCTTGCGGCATATTCGCCAGGTCATCTCGGGTATACGTTTCATTATCATAGCCGAACACAATCTCACCGCTCATCGATGCCCGGTATTCTTCGCTTACGATTTCATTTACAGCTTCATGATATTGTTTATATGGCTTGTTAAAGTAAACCAGATCATATTCATTCTCTTCAACGGTCATCACAGCATCTACGATCTGCTGTTTCTCCGAAAGTCCCCTTTGCGAATCAGAGGTACACGCCGTTAACATGACAGCAAACAAAACAAACCATCCATATAAAAGACGTTTCGAACGACTTATTCTCATCCTCTCAATCCTCCCGACCGCCATATTTCAATACGCAGCTCTGAATAGGTGACACGCTAGCTGTCACCTATTATAGCTTAAGATAGAGCTATCACAAGAAGGAGGATACATTCATGTCCGTAATTGCTTATATCAACTTTGACGGGAACGCGGAACAAGCCATTGACTTTTATGCGGAGGTTTTTCAAGCGAGCAGCGTGAAGAAAGCCAAATTCGGCGATCTGCCGCAAGACCCGAACTACCCCCTGCCGGATCATGAGCGCGCGATGATTATGGAATCTTCGATCGAATTCGCCGGCGGCAAAATCATGCTGTCCGATATATTGCCTTCCATGAAGGGCGTAACAGGCGAGCTGGTCAAGGGGAATAATGTCCTGATCAGCATCGTGATCGACGATAAGCAGGCGCTGGCCGATTATTTCGCTAAGCTCGCGGTCGGCGGCTACGTGATTATGCCCTTGTCGGAAACGCCTTGGTCCTCATGCTTCGGCATGCTGGTGGACCAATTCGGAATCGGCTGGAAGTTCAATCGCGACGCCGATCGGTTCCTTGATCGCATGATAGCAAGCAAATAAGCAGCAATTGCGCGAGAGATAGACCGCTGACCTTACAATAAGGCGGTCTTTTTCGCTATAATTAGCTATGTTTTATTGACTTATTAGCTAACTTTATGGCATAATTCATATTAAATTAGCTAATGCGAGGAGGCTTCTTATGCGGGTAGCTTCTACGGATATGCAGAACAATTTCGGCAAATACCTGAAGTTCGCCGTGGCTGGCGAGGAAATCATCGTCATGCGAAACGGCAAGGACATCGCAACGTTGACCGCCATTATGCCCGATACCGTGCAGGAGCAGCAAGCGTCCTATTCCGTAACCGACGATTGGGTGACCTATGAGGATTTTCTCGAGCTTACGGAGGAATCGGAGCAGCATCTAGAATTGATCGACGGCGTTGTCTACAATCTTGCAGCTCCATCTTACAAGCACCAGAAGGCCGTACAGGAAATCCAGGGGAGCTTCTACATTTGGTTCAAGGGGAAGGACTGCGTCCCGCTCACGTCCCCCTTCGACATTACGCTGCCGAAGTCGGCGGATAATATCTGCGTCGTGCAGCCGGACGTCTTCGTGATCTGCGACAGGCACAACTTGAACGACAAGGGCAAGTATCTCGGCACGCCGGCACTCGTCGTCGAAGTGTTGTCTCCTTCCACGCGGAGCAAGGATATCATCAAGAAGCTGGAACTGTACAAGTCGTGCGGCGTGAAGGAATATTGGATCGTCGATCCCATCCATGAACAAGTACATGTCTACCTGTTCGATGATGGGGGCATTGCCGATTCGATCACGTACACCCGTAAGGCGGATCCCGTCGTCCCCAGCTTCTCTTTCGAGGGCCTAACGGTGAATCTGCACGATATGTTCGAGCTCTAGTAGGCGTAGGCGTCATAACGAACAAGACCGGGAACGCTCCTATGAACGATTCCCGGCCTCTTCTTATGCAAATGCCGCTATCTTCTCCTTAACCGATGCAACCGCCGCGCGAGCCGCCTGCTCGCCCATCGCGATATTATGGGATGACAGCTTGAACGACACCTGATTCATCGTAATATCCGGCTTCAGGACAATATCGGCCAGCTGCAGCTCATCCGTCACGATCTTCTTGTTCATGATCTCGATCGTATTCATGATCGAGCCGACGAAGTGCTTCGGCTCGCCCAGCTCCGGCGTGCTCAGGTCGACGGCGATGACGATGTCCGCGCCCATGCTTCTCGCTAGCGCCACAGGTACGGGACTGACGACCGCGCCGTCAACCAGCAGCCGCTGCTCATGCCGGACCGGCTTGATGAATCCGGGGATCGCCGTCGAAGCACAGACAGCCGGCGCCACTTTCCCTTTGTTGAAAATGTATGCTTCCCCGCTGATGGCATCCGAAGCGACAGCCGCGAACGGAATCGACAGCTCCTCGAACCGTACGGATCCGATATATTTCTCGACGAAGCGAGCCATCGGGTGATTGCTGACGAGCGCGAGCGGGGGAACGATCGGACGCACGAGCTGCCCCCACCTGACGGTAGGCAGCACCTTCTCGAACGCGGATACGGGCTGCCCGCCTGCATAGAGCGCACCTATGAAGGCGCCTACGCTGGTTCCCGCGATAAGATCGATCGGGATGCCCTCTTGCTCCAGCACCTTGATGACCCCGACATGCGCGGCACCGCGTGCCGCTCCGCTGCCCAGCGCCAGACCGATCTTCGGCCTCGTCCCCGGCTCATGGGTACCGCCGAATCGAAGGTGCTGGGTATGGATCATTCGGCCGCCGCTGATGATGAACGCATCCTGCACGACCCGCTTCAATTCGTGAATGTTGCCGCTAAGGAACGGATAGACGGTAATCATATGGATCGCGTCTCTGGAGATCGCCTCGACCGCATCGGACGCTCCGGCTTCCGTCAGGAAATGATAGATCATCTCCGGTATATCTTCCGAGCGTTCCCGCAGCGGGACAAGGGTGACTTCCCTCGCATCGACGTTCGGCTTGCTGCGGCCGGTCAGGATGACGCGCGTGCCATTCGCCGTCTGAAGCAAGCGGTCGAGCAGCTCGGCCGGCAGCAGGTCCGCATGCTCGATGACGATTGTGCCCTCCTTGGCGGCGAGCACTTTCATCGCCCAATCGTCTAGCTGCGGGCTGCTCCCTCCGTCAACGCTCAGTATGGGGTTATCCGCGCGTCGGGACTGCTGGTGGATCGCATAGGCGACATGGAATTTCCCGGTCCCCTTCTCCCCGATAATGCACAGCGTGCGCTCCTCGCGAGCCCATTCCGCAATCTGCTCCCGCAGGTTCCTCATGAACCGGCTGCTGCCGATCAACGGCCCGTATCGCAGCTGCCGCTCGATCTCCAGTTGCCGCATCACGGCGATACTCCTGGAGAATTCCTCGTTCACCCGTTCATTGGAGTCCTGAATCCGTTCGATCATCGCCTCGATCATATGCTGACGGAACGGTGCGCTCCGGTCCATCAAGAGCAGAATGCCTTCCCGTGTCATCGACAGCGTATGCACTTCTCCGATCGCCTGCACCGTTGCGCTCACGGCACGGCCCGTCAAGCAGGACATCTCGCCGACAAAATGTCCAGGCTCCAGCTTCGCCACGCTCACCTTGCGATCGAGATCAAGGTAGACGTCCAACTGCCCGGCGAGCAGGATATGGAAGCTCTCGCTCGATTGGCCTTGCTGCAGAATAATCGCGCCATCCGCGAATACATGCTTGCTCAGATAAGGGATGATTAATTCCAAATCCTCTTGCGCCAAATCGCCGATCAGCGGATATTCCTTCCACGCAAGCTCTAGATCTGCCAAGATTCCTACCTCCTGCCACCTAGGGTCCTATTGTCAGTATTACATAAGGCTAGACCGAATTCCTGTAAACCGTTTCCAGCCACCTCCCATTCGCCCCTCCATGCAAGCTGAAGAGAGCAGCGGCCAATCTCGGCCCTGCTCTCTGCAATACCTATATAGGGGCTACTTCACACGGAAAGTGCGGGGTCCATGCTTGCGGATCAGCGCAAAAGCGGCGATCAGATAGACGAAGGTCACTATCGCGACGACTGCGGCAAGCAAGGTACCGGATGGCCGCAAGAAAATGCAGGCGCCGCATGCCGACGATATCAGCATGTTCACGACATAGAACAGCGGATTCTTCACGTTCAGCTCCGTGGAATACGGCTGGAAGTAGTAATACATGAATAGCGGATGCACGGTGAAAAATACTGCCAGCAGACCGATGCACCCCCATAACAGGAATAGCTCGCTGCCTGCCCACTCCACGCCCGCCGCTATCGCGACCGCTGTCAGTGCCGCGCTAATGGCTGCCGCAATCAAGAGATTCATTCGGATCATGATGCCGAACCGAATCCGATAGTGCTCGTGGGCGGCATTCCGGTAGAAGCCGTACCGCAGCAGGCTGAGATCGGAATTGTAGAACATCGTCTTGCAGAGCTGTTCGCCCACGGTCATGAAGTACATAAGGGAGCCCAAGAGAGGGAAGATGACTTCCAGTCCCCATCCTAGGCGCTGCACCTGCTCTTGGAAGAGCAGCCCGAGAATGACGCCTGCCGCGCCGATGCCGCCGACGATCGCCAATCGCCGATTAATCGGGCCTCTAACCAAGCTGCGATGTCTGCGGAAGAAGATCTCGTTCAGATAGGCATAGCCTTCCTTGGTCGTCGGCTTGCCTAACTGTTCCCGCTCCACGTCATAGTCGCTGTCCTTCCCCTGCACGCTCTGCCGCTCGGCATCCATAATCATCTTGTTCAGGTTCAGCAGCGGGTCATCCCGGTGGGTCGCGGCATCGACCGCTTCCCGATAACCGGCATAGCGGGCCAGCTTAACCGCCGCGAATAAGCCGCTCACAGTCATGATTAGGTAGGCAGGCAGGCTCAGGAGCACCGATTCCGTAGGCGGCGTCCAATCGAGCAGAAGCGGCGCATACGCGGCGGCATACCCGACGAGGATGACGCTCCAGACGATGGCGTTCTGCTTGACGAGCACGATGCCGGTCCGCTCGTGGAGCTTGAGGTGCGCGAGTTCCGCGGCCGCTCGCCATAGCGTGGTCACGGCCGACAGCACAATGGCTTCGGCAATCGATGCCCCCGCAAGCGTCGCGAACAAGAGCATCGCCGGCGCCAGGTAGAGGAAGAAGGTCACATAACGATAGCTGAGCGAGACCTTCATGTACCTGGCAGGTGACATTCGCATTAGCTTTACGGCAATGTATTTTTCCCGCTTCGGCTCTAGTACGGTAGCGCTGCTGACACATGCGATTACCAAGCTGAGGATCGCAAAAATATGGATAAAATGATGAAATACCTGCTCCTCTGACCCTGCTCCCCAGAGTCCGACAACAGGCCAATAGATAACGAGCCCTACATAAGCGAATCGCAGGGCCAGTCCCCACAATACGGTAAGCAAGAACGCGATGACGGACACGGCTCTCTTGAGCTCCAGCTTCGCGTAGGCGCTCTCGTGGATCAGCTTCCCGATCAGGGGCAGCTTCTGGACCGAGTGAATGAGCAGATTGACCGTGATGGACGTACGGATCGCGAGCAGCGTGCGCATCGTGCTACTCATGCGGCTCATCCTTCAGGAGGTCAATGACGGACTGCTCGAATGAATCGCTCTTCAGCAGCTCGGACGGCACGCCGGACAGCTGTCCGTTGTTCAACAAGACCAGCTCATCGCATAGATCAGATGCCAGCTGCAAGATGTGCGTAGAGAAGATCAGGATATGATCCCGCTTCATCTCCCGCAGCATGTTCTTCATCTCCAGCGCGACGATCACGTCGAAGGAGGTGAGCGGCTCATCGAGCAGGATGACCGGCGGCTTCGTCATCATGAACAACAGCATCTGCAGCTTGTTCTTCATGCCGTGGGAGTAGTTCTTAATCAGCCTGTGCCGATCCTCCGTCGTCATGCTCATCATGTCGAAGTAGGCATCGATTCCCTGATCCATCTGCAGCTTGCCCCGGTTAACGTCCATGAAAAACTTAACGAATTCATAGCCTGTCAGAAATTCGGGAAGAATTGGGAGCGAGTAGACATACCCGACATCCTGCTCCGTGAGCGCCCGCATCCGTCCATTCTCCTCCAGCAGCACCTGTCCGCCGTCCGTTGCCATCTCGCCGCTCAAGCAGTTGAACAGCGTCGTCTTCCCTGCCCCGTTGCGGCCTAACAGTCCATAAATTTTGCCTTGCTCGAAGGTGAACGACGCCTCTTGCAGGACTGACTTATTATCGAATCGTTTGACGATTCCCTGTATGTTCATTTGTAATGGCATTTGCAGCTCCGGCACCCCCGTCATCGATGTTCGTTATATCGTTAGCGCATGTGTCATTACGATTGGCGTCCCTCAAGGTTTCACCGCGCAAGAGAAGGTGTTGCCGCATAGGCAGAGAATACTATACTGTTACCGGAAGTCATATCTCCCCGATGAGGTGTCGATTCATGAAACGTATACTCTCCCGTGCACAGCGGCTGCTCCAGCACACACCCGTGATCGTCACTGTGCTCGCCGCAACTTCCCTTTCCCTTAATATGATGGACGCCGTAACCAGCTCGCAGGGCTTCGCATTCGCGCTCGTCTTCGCCGTGCTGAGCTTCGCCGCGATTGCCGTCCGGCCCGTGCCGATCAAGTACGTGCTCGCTGCCCTGGCCTTCATCGCATTCTTCAGCGCACTGCCTGAACTGACCTTCGAGAAGCTGGTCAGCGTCATGTACCTATCCCTTGTGTACCTGGCATTCTTGCTGCCTTCCCCAGTGCCTGTAGTGATTGCCACGGGGTATTATCTAGCCTTCACGCCATCCTATTCACCTGAAGTGCCCGCGGAGATGATCAGCACGATCATGATCGGCGCTGTCATCAATATGATCCTGTATTCGCTGCTGGCCTTCTACTTCCGGAATCTACGGCGGGAGAATCGCATCAATGAGGAGCTGAACACCCAGCTGCAATCGGCATTCGATCAGATGGAGCATATGGCGTACTACGACTCGCTCACGAAGCTGCCCAACCGGGAATTGCTGAAGAAGCGGATGGCAGAGGACATCGCGAGCGGGACGCAGATGGCGGTCATGTTCCTGGATCTAGACAATTTCAAGAACGTCAACGATACGATGGGCCATAGCTCCGGAGATCGTATGCTACAGGACGTCGCCGCTCATCTCACCCACGTCCTTGACGGATCGTGCTTCATCTCGCGTTATGCCGGAGACGAATTCATTCTGCTCTTTCCCTACAAGCGGCAGAAGGAGATCGAGATCTTGGCCAGACAGTTGATTCAAGGCTTCCGCACTCCCTTCCAGGTCGATAGTCAGTGGATCTATTCGACGCCGAGTATCGGCATCAGCTTATTCCCCGAGGATGCCCGCGATGCCGAGACCCTGATTCAGTACGCGGACATGGCGATGTACGACGTCAAGCAGGACGAGAAGAACGGATTCCGGTTCTTCTCCGCCTCGCAGAACAGCGATCTGCTGCATCAGGCGAAGCTGGTGAACGCGCTTCGAAGCGCGCTGGACAGGCAAGAATTCATCGTCCACTACCAGCCGATGGTGGAGCTCGGCACTGGAAATACTCGGGGGCTGGAAGCGCTGCTCCGCTGGGAGCATCCGGAGTACGGGCGGATCGAGCCGTCCGTGTTCATTCCGCTGGCCGAACAGACGGGCATCATAATCGAACTGGGCGAATGGGTGCTCGAGGAGGCGTGCAAGCAAGTGAGACGCCTGCAGCTTGACGGCCATCCTGAGCTGAGGCTGGCTGTCAACCTCTCGGTTCGCCAGTTCAAGTCACCTAGCCTAACCGCATCGGTCTCGCGGATTCTGACCGCGACAGACTTCAATCCTGCCCTGTTGGAGTTGGAGGTGACGGAGAGCCTCATGCAGAATCTGAACCAATCGATCCTCAGACTCGGCGAGCTTAAGGACCTCGGCGTGAAGATCTCGATCGATGACTTCGGAACAGGCTACTCCTCGCTGAACATCCTGCGGCACCTGCCCGTCGACCGCTTGAAGATCGACCGCTCCTTCACGCGCGAGCTGACGACCGATGCACCCTCTGCCTCAATCGTGAAGCTGATCGTCGATATCGGACATAGCTTGAACTTGGAGGTTGTCTGCGAAGGCATCGAGCAAGCAGAGGAAGCAGCCGTTCTTCGGCAGTATGGCTGCGAGATCGGACAAGGCTACCATTATTGCCGCCCTGCCCCCTTGGAAGAGATCAGGCTTTTCCTGCATTGATATTTCGACGATACGATTACGTGATACAAAAGGCCTTGCCCGCTAAGTTGAGGGGCAAGGCCTGTCTTGTCTCTAATCCGTCAGTTCGAAGTCGATGAACTCGGTCAACGTCTCCACGCCGGCATAATTGACGAACGAGAAACCGTATTGATAGGTACCGTTCGGCAAAAACTCATAGTCTAGCTCGATCCTGTCGCCGACGATGAACGCATCGCCGTCGATATAACCTTCTTCCTCGGTATTCGTATAATAATAGTATTGCGGAATGATTCGGTCGCCCGCCTTGATCTGTACGATATTCTTGTCCGGCATGCCCGTCTCCGAGCTGAGGCCGGCCCAAGCGCCCATCACTTCGAAATGGTCCTCTTCGATGTCATAGTGGACGAGCACGTCCATCTCCTTGCCGTTCAGCTTGGCAGGGAAAGCGTAGCGGATATAGCCGTCGCCTTGCGAGATGAGATCCAGCGCGATAAAATTGCCGTCCCACATCAACCACTCGCCGTTAAAATCGTCGCGAATAATGCCCTGCTCCCAGTCGACATCCACGTAATGGTCATAGCCCAGATAGATGAGCGGACTGTCCTCGCCGGCTTCTTCGTCGGCATACATCGACACGACCGCATAGATCTGCTCGATCTCCTCCAGATCCCGCGGATCGACGCGGACCTCGTAAGGCGCGTATTCATCTGCATCATCCGTGTAGCTGAATTGAAGCTCCCCGCTGACCATAACGTCGAGCTGCCCTGCATCGCTCTGCAGGCCGCTGACATAAGTCTGGATGAAGCTCAAGTATGCTTCCGAGAAGCCGAGGCTGGCGAATGCATTCAGATTGTCGGCGAAGCCGTCCTTGTTGCGATGGGGAAAATAAATGGACAGCCCATTCGCGTCCGGGCGGCCTGCGCTGTTCATGTTGTAGACGATAGCCTCGCTTACGGCTGTCTCGAGCGCCGCAGCAGTATCGGGATAGCTGTGGCCGACATTGCGTACGAGGGCGAGAAGATCGACCATATCGATCGCTTCCTCAGGCGACGTGGAGCCCCCGTATTCCTCCGTGCGACTGCGTGCGTTCGCGAAGCTGTGGAACCCGGAGCGATCGGAAGCGATCGCGGCATCGGCCTCTTGGACGAATGCCTCCAAGGCCGTCACCACGCTCGCAATGCCATCCAGATCGATTACGGACAGCGTAATGTTCATCTCTTGGCCGTTGTCGGCGGCCTGTGCTTGGTAGGAGTCGGCTATCCAACGGCCGAGCATCGCTCCGTCGGCATCGGAGTCAGCGGTCAATTGCTCCAACGTTCGGCCATAGTCCCAGCCATGGCCCGGCTCGAGCTCTTCCGAGGCGACCAGGTAGCGCCCATAGGGACGCAGCAGTGCGGCTGTCTCTATCGATGCCATCAAGCAGGCGTCGAATCCGATCAGTTCGAACGTCTGCCCGGTTCGCGCATAGGCAGCATCCAGCCCGGCAGCCAGCTCGTCCAGCGTCAGCGAATCGTTGTCATGCCATTCATCCGCCCCGAAGCCGAGCACCGAGCCGCCGCCGTGATTCCAGAAGATCAGCGCATACCTAGCTGCCGGATATTGCTCGATCCCCCATTCGACGAAGTCCGATAGCGTGTCGGCCTCTCCGATATTACGCCGGCCCACATCCTCTAGATGCGTAAGCCCGCCGCCGTCGATCAGCCAGCGCTGATTCTGCTCGTTATCGATCTGCTCGTTGGCCCATGCCAGCGTTCCGCCGGTCTCCAGCACGACACGCACGCGATCTCCCGACAAGCCAGACACCATCTCTTCGATGTCCGTGCTCGCTGCCCCATCATAGAGGCCGGTATCCTCATCGTATGCGCTCTCGAGGTCGGAACCGTTCATGTAGACCAGTATCGTATAATCCGCCTCGTATGCCGAGGCCGGCCTTGCGACATCCAGCATCTGCGCGGATTCCGCCGCATCGTCCATGGCGAGCTCCGCATCGTCCTCAGGGGTAAGCACCCACCAGATCAAAAGTACCAATACGCCGATCATCGCCAGTCCTGCCCGCTTCATGAGTCTCATGAGGGCTATTTGCTCCAGATCCGCGTATTGAGATTGAGGAGATCGACGATATCCAGAATGGCGCGAATCTCGTTATAGGTGTGCAGAATACCGTCTTCCTCCAGCTTCTTGATCCCTTTCGCTTCGAAATAATCGATCAGGTGGATGGCAATCGTAAGCGTCCCTTCGTGCAGGCAGATGCTCATGCCATTCTTGGGGAATCGCTTGCGAAGCTCTACAAGCCGCTCGAGCATATTGACGGGCAGCAGGTAACGCGCCGTCGTCTCGTCGGTCGTCCATACCCGGAACAATCTGTCGAATTCATGGCTAATCGTACCCATACGGTCACCGACATGCTCCAGGCCCCCGCTGACTTTGCCTTTGCGCGATACGATGACGGTCGTACCCTTAAATTGTTTATGGAAATCGGCGATGAATACGAGTCCCTCGAACAGCGTATACCTGTTCTTGTTCCCTGACTCGTGATCCCGCTCTTCTTTTTGGGCATGAATCTCGCACAACTGGAAGTCGGTTACGCCCAGCTTCCCTCGGAAGTAATCCTCCCCTGTATACTTGTTGGCCGCGTCCAAGCCTGCAAATATCGGGATCTCGATCAATTGATCCTGCATGATATAGGCATCCGCCTCAAATCGGCATTCGAAGCGGCGATCCGAGAGGTCCGGATAGGAGGCTTTGCTCACCATATTAGCAATCAGAGGAGGAACGATGAGCTCCTTGTAATACCGGCTGTACTTCTTGTGCGCTCTGCGAATAGCCTTATGAATGTAGATAGGCGAACAGATGACGACTAGGATGCCGAAGAGGAAGGCATAGAGGGGGCCGTCAGGATCATCAGTGGGACTGGACTCGGCGGTCATCGCGAATACGGTCAAGTATACGCCGATTGCCGCAATGGCAAGTCCGATTCCGACATGCACGCTTCGTCTAATAATGGAGCGAGTACGATGCTTGCGTAATTGTTCCCATGCTTCGAGCGCGGATATGTCGCCGGTAACTTCTTGGAATGAAGGAAGCATGAACGGCACCTTCTTTCATTATCATATAAGTGATAATTTTTACCATTCGACATATCAGGCAGAATTTCCTTGTTTATTGTCGAAATTTACCGGCCTGTCGCATCACGTGCATTGCTATGACCCAAAAAATAGAAACTGCGCTATAATGATTACGTAATGATCTTTTCACGCTGGGGAAGGTTGTGGGACTGATGACGAGGATTGACGAGATTGCGCCTGACGTATTTCGCATCTCCATTTTTTCGGAACAGGAGGATATGCAGTTCAATCATTTTCTGATCAGGGATGACGAGCCGCTATTATACCATGCCGGTTATAGAGCCATGTTCCCCGAGATGAGGGATGCTGTTCGTACCTGAATCGATCCCGGCAAGCTCCGCTGGGTCGGGTTCAGCCACTTCGAATCGGATGAATGCGGCGCATTGAACGAGTGGCTGACGGTCGCTCCCCAGGCAGAGGCCGTCACGGGCATCGTAGGGGCTATGATCAATATTAACGACTTCGCGATCCGGCCCGCCCGTATTCTGGAGGATCGGGAAATTCTCAGCATCGGCAGCAAACAGCTGCGCTATTTGCGCACGCCGAATGTGCCCCACGGATGGGACGCAGGCTTATTCTTCGAGGAAACCGACAAGACGCTGTTCACCTCCGACCTGTTCCATCAGATGGGCGATGTGGAAGCGATCACGCAGAACAGCCTATCCGACCGATGCAGCGATACGCTAATCGGCATGCAGAACAGCCCATTCGCCGAATATATCCCTTATAGTCCGAAGGTAGATGGCATTCTTCGCGAGCTGGCCGACTACAACCCGCGAACGCTGGCCGTCATGCACGGGTCCTCGTTCTCGGGGGACGGGCGCAAAGCGATCCATGAGCTGTCTGACGTGTGGCGGAACGTGCTCGGGTAATGCGTTATAAGCGAGGGCCGTCCTTCTGGGCGGCCCTCGCTGACGTAATCACCCCATTAGGAAGAAGGCTGGAATTCAGCCTCAATCAGCACGATCTCCGACCGCGTGCCGAGCCGTATCGGCGGCCCCCAGAAGCCGTAGCCCTGCGTGACAATCGAATGGAACTCTCCTCTCTGCAGCAAGCCCCAATCATTCTCGAAGATCAGGTTCGTGATCACGCTTCCTGGGAACACTTGTCCACGATGCGTATGTCCCGACAGGACCAGGTCCACGCCTGCACGCTCTGCCTCATCAAGCGCATTAGGCTGGTGGTCCAGCAGGATAACCGGCTTGCTCCGATCCACCCCGCGCATGACCTCCTCGAGCGGCTGACGGTGCGAGTCGCTGTAATCCCTGCGTCCGACAAGCGTGAATCGGTCGTCCACCGTAACCGCCTCGTCATATAAGACATGAATGCCGCTGTCCGTGAGCGCAGCGATCAGCTGCTCAACGGAACCGTCATGCCGGTCATGATTGCCCAGCGTCGCATAGACGCCGTAAGGCGCCTGCAGCTTGGACAGGGTCTGATCGATCCGTTGATCCAAAAACGGTCGAATGTCGTCGTCGAACAGATCCCCCGGCAGCAGAATGATGTCGGGCTTCAGCGCATTCACCTCTTGCACGAGACGTTCCGCATGGCCTTGCCCGGACAACAGGCCAAAGTGCGTATCCGCCGCTGCCGCGATTCTCAAGGAGCCGGCCTGCTCCCCGCCGGCGATCTGAATCGCATATCGGCTAACCACGGGACTATACGCGTTGTACGTGCCGTAGAGCATGAGGAATACCGTAAGCGCCAGCGTCAAGCTGCCTGCCCACAGCTGCGTGCCGCGCCGCGGCAAGCGCGTATAACGAAGGACGATCACCGTCAAATGCGCGATCGGCACCAGCAGGACTAGCAGGAAGAATACCGCCATCCAATATGCGCCGAGCTTCCCTAGAACGACGCTGCCCGACATGCGTCCGAACATGAAGGACGTGGCAACCATCGTCACGACCACGATATATAACAGCTTGAACCGCCTGGTCGACATCTCCGGACGCAGCCAGCGATAGCCGCGCCAGCCGATGTAATAGACAAGCCCGCCGTAGATGAGCAAGGCGGTGATCCCGATGAAGATGAACATATGCATGACCCCTATTGTGTGCAAGAATTCTGCGCATCGCTCGAACGTACCGCGCATTCGCCGCTTATTTTACCAGAATGGGACGGCTTCCGCGAATGAACGACAGCTGCGCTGCACCGATCATTAAGAATACGAAGTAACTTCTATAGCTTAGCCGGTGTGCTGGGCTGGCGCTTTGGCGTATAGTTAAACAGAAGGTCAATCATTGGGATACAATATCGCGTATAACGGAGGTCATCGAATGGGGAGCATGAATGCACTGACTCATCGCAAGGCAAGCCCAGCCATCCAGCTAGTGGACAAGAGCGGCAATCCGGTTGCAGGGCAAGAGGTCACGTTCCAACATACGAACCACAAGTTCAAGTTCGGCTGCGGCATCTTCGACGTCATCGAAGCTGCTAACCGGTACGGATCACCAGACAGACTCGCGTTCGTCGACCGAAAGATGGACATGTTCCTAGACGTCTTCAACTCGGCGACGCTGCCGTTCTACTGGGCGATGTTCGAACCCGAGAAGGGCAAGCCCCGGACCCAGCAGCTGCAGGCTGCCGCGCGGTGGCTCAAGGAACGGAACATTGCGGTCAAAGGGCATCCGCTCTGCTGGCATACATTAGCGGCACCATGGCTGCTGGATATGAGCAACGAAGAGATTCTGCAGGCGCAGTTCGACCGGATCGAACGCGATGTGACCGACTTCAAGGGATTGGTCGACACCTGGGACGTCATTAACGAAGTCGTCATTATGCCGATCTTCGATAAGTACGATAACGGCATCACGCGCATCAGCCAAGATCTCGGCCGGGTCGGCATCATTAAGGAGATGTTCGCCAAGACGCGCGCTTACAACCCTGACGCGACGCTCCTGCTTAACGACTTCAACACCTCCATCAATTATGAAATTCTGATCGACGGCTGCTTGAACGCCGGCATCCAGATCGATGCAATCGGCATCCAGTCGCACCAACATCAGGGGTACTGGGGACGTGCCAAGCTGGAAGAAGTGTTGGATCGATTCTCGCATTTCGGGTTACCGATCCATTTTACCGAGAATACGCTGACTTCCGGACATATTATGCCAGCCGACATCGAGGACCTGAACGACTATCAAATTCCGAAGTGGCCCTCTACGCCGGAGTACGAGGAGCGCCAAGCGAGGGAGATCGAAGAGATGTACAGCGTCCTGTTCGCGCATCCGCTCGTGGAAGCGATCACGACCTGGAACTTCAGCGACGAAGGCGCGTGGCTCGGTGCACCGGCCGGCGTGGTGCGGCGCGACAACAGCCCTAAGCCTGCCTACGAGACCTTGAAGCGGCTGATTAAGGACGAATGGTCGACGCGCGGGACAAGCCTGACCGATGACAATGGCCGATTCGCATTCGAGGGCTTCATCGGCGACTACCAGCTGACATTGAACGGCCAAAGCGTGAGCTTCACGGTCGACAAGGGCGCCGATACGATTCAGGTGGTCGTGTAATACGGCTCTATAACAAGAGGAACCAGCCCCCTCCCGGGATGCTGGCTCCTCTTCTTGCTATCTATAGGGCTCGCGGTTCGTACTCGAAAGGTGCCTCACTGGAGTAAATCTCGTGGAACAAGCCCATATACGTAATATCGTCCTCCACGCACTTGATGCGGTAGGACAGCTCCTCATCGCATTCCGGCTCTTCGCCGCTGCGGCGCATGTCCTCGAATGCCTCCATAATGGCTTCCATCTGATTGACTTGAATGAACAGCGGCAGCTTCGCCAGCATCGCGTCATCGAGCTCCGTCTCGGACCTGTACCCCTCGAGTGCTGCCGTAAAGTAATCCTCCATGAACTTCCGGCGCTTGCCGGCGTCCGGCTCGAATTGAATCCACCCGACGCCATTCATCCAGAGGCTTGCCAGGTCGAACATATACCAACAGTAACAGGCATTATCGAAGTCATACACGGTTATCTGCCCATCGGTATAATCGATCGAATAGTTCCCGTCATTGTAGTCAAAATGGACCAGCCCGTAATTGTTCCGGTCCTTGTCCAAGCCATCCAACGCGTGAAGGAGCGCTAGAAGCTTCTCCTGGAGCAGCGGCAGCGAAGCCGGGATCAGCCGTTCGATCGATTCGGCGTTGTACTTGTCCGAGAAGCTATATCGACGGTGGCGGTCAGGCACATAAGCCTTGGACAGCTGATGCAGCTTCCCTAGCACTTTGCCGGTATTGGTATAGTACTCGGTAATCGGGACGCCTTCCCGGTATTGATAATGATTGTCTGCGAGTCCCCGGCCTCTCGCTTTGGTGAACACGGCGATATAGTAGGCGCGGCCATGATGCTCCAGCTCTTCGAGCAGATTCCCCTGCCGGGAACTGACGACGTTCGAGACGCTGCCGCCATGCTCGAATAGGTACCTCACGTACGCTAATTCAGCAAGGTAATCTTCTCGGCTTCTGCCGCCAAGGTAGGCGATTCTGACCATCAGCGCTTCGTCGCCTTCTCGTTCGCAGGCATAGACGACGTTACGTCCTCCGTCATGCGCCTCCACCGGCTTGAATGCATACCCGTCTAGCCCATACAGCTCTGCGACTAACGGAAGCAAGTGTTCGTTACGAATTGCAACAACCTCGTTATGGTGTATACGATCTCCTCCAATCAAATTCGCTTGCAACGACTCCCAGCACCGATGATGAATTTATTGAACATATACACCACGCCTTTCGTTTATCGATAGTTCGACTATACATCGAGGGTTGTTCCGCGTTCTAGGTAAAGTTTATTTATAATCGATTCGTTGGTCTGCCCAGCCATCATATCGTTCTCTAGCCTGCTGCACGATTCCGTAATGATCGGAGGCCCAATCCTTCAACATCTTCATGATCGGGAGCAGCGACTCGCCTAACGGAGTGAGCGAGTATTCGGTGATCGGCGGGACTGCGGGTATAAGCTTCCGGTTCACGAGCCCATCGCGCTCCAGCTGCTTTAGGGTCTGGGTCAGCATTTTCTGCGAAATCCCCTCAATGCGTCTCTTGATCTCCCCGTAGCGAATCTTGCCATCCTCCATTGCATAGATCACGAGCGCGGTCCATTTGTTCGAGATCATATCGAGCACATGGCCATAACTGCATGCTTCAAGGGATATGTCCGGCTTCCTTCTCATGCCTCGCTGCTCCTCTCCTCCTACGCACCTTTTCGTTCGTATGCCACTTTAAAGTGCCGCGTTACCTAATTTTAGTATGCGTATTACACTGTGTCTATATCGGATGAAGGAGTGAAGGATGCATGAAGGCATATGTATTGCAGGGCGGTTTCGGTCTCGATCACTTGCACGAGATGGAGCTGGAGATCCCTTCCCCCCGGCCCGGCCAGGTGCTGATCCGCATGAAGGCCGTCTCCCTGAATGCCCGCGATATCGGCGTTATCGACGGGTTCTATGAACCGAATCGAACGGCTCCGCTGATCCCGGTCTCTGACGGCGTCGGTGAGGTAGTTGCCGTGGGGGAATCCGCTGGCAAGTTCGAATTGGGGGCTCGCGTCAGTCCCATATTCACGCAGAGCTGGACAAGCGGCGAACCCACGCAGGCGAACTGGGTCACGACCTTGGGCAGCCCGCTCGACGGACTGCTCGCCGAATATGCCGTATTCCCCGAAGAGGCGTTAGTCCGCGTGCCCGCATATTTGACCGACGAGGAGGCCGCGACATTGCCCTGCGCTGCAGTTACCGCGTGGCACGCGCTTGCAGAGGAGGGACGGGTTAGGCCCGGCGACACGATCGTCGTGCAGGGCACCGGAGGCGTATCCCTATTCGCGCTGCAATTCGCCAAGCAGCTCGGCGCCAGGGTCATCATCACGTCCAGCAGCGATGACAAGCTGGAGCGAGCGAAGGCGCTCGGTGCCGACTACGGCATCAACTACCGAACGAATCCCGAATGGGATACCGCCGTGCTCGCCTACACCGAAGGCGTGGGAGCGGACCATATCATCGATCTCGGCGGCGGATCCACGCTTAATCGTTCGGTTGCGGCGCTGAAGGTCGGGGGGCAGATCAGTATCGTCGGCATCTTATCGGGCGCCGAAGTCGAGGGCTTCTCGATTATTCCCGCCCTATTGCGCAAGGCCAGGCTGCAGGCCATCAACGTCGGCAGTCGGGTAATGTTCGAGCGAATGAATGGCGCCATCGAGCAGTATTCCTTACGTCCGGTCATCGATCGAACGTTCTCGTATGGACAGTCGCTCGATGCCCTCCGGTACTTGGCGAAGGGGACGGCGTTCGGGAAAATCTGCATCGTATTCTAGTATTCAATAGCGCTGCAATGGACCAAGAGTCGCCCCATCCGCTGGGGCGACTCTTGGTCTATCCTCTTAACTCTCGAGCTCCGTATAAATCTGGAACGTCACGCCGAATTGATCCGTTACATCGCCGAATCCGGGGCTGAAGGGCTCCTCTCGGAACGGCAGATTCACTTGGCCGTTATCCCGCAAGGCTTCGAAGATCCGTCTGGATTGCCCGACGCTGTTCGTCGTGATGCAGATCGTGACCCTTTTGCCGGCGGCGATCGTCTGCCCGCCCGGCGAATCGGAGAACATGAGCTCGGCTTCACCGACTCGCAGCTTCGCGTGCGCCACGAGATCCTTCAGCTCGTCATTGAACGTATCGGGCATGTTCGGCATATCACCGTATGTAGCCATGGAGATTACCTCTGCACCGAGGGCTTTTCCATAGAACGCAATAGCCTCCTTGACCTGTCCCTCCAATGTAATATAAGGGGTGAGCTTGACCGTCATTCCTTATTCCTCCTCGAGATGGGATTGAATCCGACGATAGGCGGTTCATAAGGATAGACGTTCTAGCCGGTGCAGAATCATCGGTATGCTGGTTATATGTTTTCGTATAAAAGCAGCTGTTCCGCCTTCCAATGCAATTCCCACACGTTGCAAGTCTGATTCCCGAGGATGACGCTCGTCGTCTCGAGCTCCGGATAGTACGCGAACATCGCGGCCACGCCTGCATTGGACCCGTCCTTGAACATCCGGATCAGCTTGCCCGCATGGTCATAAGCAAAGTGGAATCCATACCCGTTCACAATCGATCCCCATTCGTATTCCCGCACGATGTCGACCTGCGGCTTCATGATAGCCTGCGTCATCGCGCCTGACAGCAGCTTCCCACCCACCAAGGCACGCATGAACAGGTCAAGGTCGCCAACCGTCGTGTAAGCTCCCCCATCCGATGTGCCGATCGGCGGGAATGCATAGATGTTCTTCTTCCACGACACGCTGCCGTCTTCCTCGTAAACCGCGTCGTAACCTTCTGCCGCCGCACAGTCGCCCGTATCTTTGGCCATGAAGGACGTCTGGTTCATCCCGCAAGCTTGGAAAATGTTCTCGGCGACATAATCGCGATAGCTTCTGCCGGTGATTCGCTCGATGGCAAGCCCTAGAAGCACATAGGCGCAGTTATTATAGCTCACATTCGTTCCCGCTCGGAACTTCGGCTCCTTGTAAGCGAACTGCGGAATGAAGTCGATGCAATTCCTAATCGAGTAGTTCGGCTTGCTGACGAACAACGCTTCATAGCTCTCGCCCAGTTCTTCATCCGCGTCATCCGCTATGCCGGAAGTGTGCGTGAGCAGGTGCGCGATCGTAACATCCGCCTTGATGCTCGTCCCGCTCAAGTCGACCACATCCGTAATGCGAGCATCCAGCTTCAATCGTGCCTGATCAATAAGCTGCAGGACCGCCGTTGCCGTGAACAGCTTCGTAATCGAGGCCGTGTCGAACATCGTTCGAATCGTGTTCGGCACCTGGAATCCCCTATGGGCGTAGCCGTATGCACCCTCGAATATCGTGGCTTCGCTGCCCTGGATAAGTGCTGCCCCCGCGAAATGATGCTCCTTGCTATACTGGTCAAAAAGCGTCCTCAATTCCCTCTCCATGCCATCTCCCCCTCGTATAGCGCTATAATCTAAATCTACAACGCCGGAGGCGGAATGTGGCGGTAATTATCGGGTATAGCTGTTTTTGCCTGGCACCGCGGCTTCCTCCCACCAGACATAGTACGTGCCTAGCAACTGCTGCAGTTCTTCCATCATTGCAGGGATATCCTGCGACAGCTCGGCAATAGACACGCCGTCGACGAGCGGCATGGCAAGATAGAGCTTGCGCATCATGGCGGCCTCTGCCGGTCCAACAGGCCGCTCCCGCGTTACGCGGATCCGCCATGACGCCATCAGCAGTCTCTCATATTCCTCACGCGTGTCACCGTCGCTCTGGAGCAGATGTTCAATATGCGCATCCGTCATGGCGGGCAATCGCGCGACATCGAGTGCACCTCGGTCGATAAGCCTGCGAACCAGCTTCCGCATGATCGCGTTCGCGCCGATGTTCGCCGCAGAAGCATGCATATGCGCCTCTTCCCGGATGAGCCCGGCAATGCGCTTGCCTGCTTCCAGCGTGAACTGAAGGCTGCCGTTCCTGTAATCCGCCTCCTTCAAGAGCTCGCTTGCCGCGCAGGGCAGATAGCCTCCTACATAAGCGCTCCGAACCCACGAGTCCAGATGATCCGCATGCAGATGGCCCTCCTGATTCCGCAATAAACTGCGTCGCGTGCCTTCGATGTAGTCCATAACCGCTGCGGCATCGATGCCCGCAGGGGTTAGAATCGCAGCCATTTCCTCCGAAAATACGGCTTGCCGCGTCCAGGGATGGTGGTCCACGCCCTCCAGCGATTCCAGCGTATGGCTGAACGGCGCATGCCCGATATCGTGCAGCAGCGCCGCCGCTCGCAACGTGCGGTTGTCCGGCTCATAATGCGCGACAAGCGCGAATACGCCCAGCGTATGCTGCAAGCGGCTGTAGGTATGGTGGGAGCTGACGTAGAATGCGCCGCCATGCCTTACATGATGCAACCGGCGTACGGCCGTGCTGCGCAGTAGCTCTTGTTCATGGCCGAACAGCGGGATCGTCAGCCGCCATAGCGGCTCATAGAGTTCATCAAGCGCGCCATCGAATCGTAGTCGATAATCCAATTCAGCAATCCCTCCGATATCTGGCTATGTACTATAGTGTAATACATACCTTCCTCGCCCGCGATCTCCATCAGCCATGATAACTAGATGCAACCTCGACTTAAGTCTAACCCTCCATCATCCCTTGGCAGGTTTTCGGAAGCGATTGACTATCGTACACTAGGGTCAACAAGCATTCGAGCTGAAGGGGAGTTAACCAATCATGAATAGCAGGTGGGCAAGGAACACGATCGCGATCATTCTCGTGGCGATCGGCATACTGGCGCTGATTCAGAACCAATCGGGCAGCAACAAGAGCAAGGCGTACGACCATACGTTACGGCTCGACGATCACATGCAGGAAATTAGTATCGTAAGCGACAGCCTGGCGCTGGAGGTCCATTTTGTCGTAGACGGGAATGGCAGCAATGCAATCCGGGTGGAAGGCAAGGCTAGGCCGGGAGTCATCGAGAGCATCCAGGCCGCGCAGGTCACGAACGGCAAGCTGAATCTCCACTTCAAGGAGAAGTGGCGCTGGAGCCTATTCTCGTTCTCCGGCTGGAACGAGAAGCAAGTGATCACCGTCTCGATGACGGAGGAAGCGATGCAGTCTCTCGGGCTGCTGAAGGTTACCAGTGATTCAGGCTCAGTCAAGGTGGACGGCGCTGCAGCGCTGGAGAGCATCATCGAATCCGACTCGGGCAGTATTCGGCTTGGCGCCCTGCAGGGCGATGCCCTATCGGTGAAATCCGATTCCGGGTCGATCAAGCTGGACAGCTACGAAGGCACGAGCCTGTCCATCCGATCTGACTCGGGCAGCATCCATACGAGGACGGTACGCGCTGAGCTGAAGGCCTCTTCCGATTCCGGCAGCATTACGATCGATCAACTGACCGGCGCGAGCGAAGTGAAGTCTGATTCCGGTTCCATCCGGATCGTTAAGGTCGATGAGACCGGCGCTGTCGTATCCAATGATTCGGGTAGCGTACGCATCACGATTCCTGCTTCATACAGCGGCTCTTATGATCTGAAATCCGACTCCGGCTCGATTCGCAACCCGGACCCGGTCGGCACGTCAGGCGAGTTGATCAAAGTACGCACGGACAGTGGCAGCATCCGTATTGTGCAGGACTGAAACATCATCGCCGTTCCAGCCGTCTATACTAGGGAGACTGACAACGGATGGAGTGGATGACAATGATGAGAAAATACGGGTATTTGGGCTTACTTGCCGCGATGCTGATGCTGGCCGCATGCAGCAATGCAGGGCCGGCGGAACAGCCAGACCAAGAGAGCCCGCAAGTTGAACAACCGCAAGTTGAAGAGGATTCTTCGGTCGAACAGCCGAAGGAGGAGCCTGCGGAAGAACCTGCAGTAGAGGAACAACCTGCTGAGGAGCCGATTGAGGAAGGCACGCCGCCTACTGCTCGCGAAGCAGCCACCACGGTGCTCCGGGCTTTGAAGTCAGGCAATATGGAGACTGTCGCTGCCTGGGCACACCCGGAGAAGGGTGTTCGATTCTCGCCATATGCCTACGTCGACACGGAGAAGGACCAGGTATTGACGCGAGAGGAACTGACGGATGCGATGGCGAGCAGCGAGGTGCGGAACTGGCGTGAATTCGCCGGTAACGGCGACATGATCGAGCTCACCTACGCCGACTACCACAAGCGATTCGTGTATGATGCGGATTTTATGGAGGATGCGGAGATCGGATTGAACGAGTCGCTCGGCGAAGGAACGACGATTAACAATCTGAACGAGGTCTACCCGGCGGATACGCATGATTATGTGGAATATCACATCGCCGGCATCGACCCGGCGCTCGAGGGCATGGATTGGCGGAGCCTGCGTCTCGTATTCGAGAAGATGGGCATGGACCATGTACTCGTAGGCATCGTACACGATCAATGGACACCATAAGCGACAAGCGGCAGGCCATCCCATAATGGGATGGCCTGCTGTTTCCGTATATGCCTTACTTGGATTCGATACGGCCTAACGGATGGGAGTTCTCCTCCAGCGCTTGCCGCGCTTCAAGCCAACCGGAATCGTCGAGATTGAGCGCATGTCGCAGGTACGACCATGTTACCTGCCGAAGTATAGCGACCCGTTCGGGGTTCTCGTCCGTCGTCTCCGCGACGTTGTATCCGGCAATTCCGCCAAGCGAGTGTTCTGCGCCGAAGAGGGTGAGCAGGCTCTTGTTGCCGCCCGGGCTCAGGTAGTAAGGATCGGTGAACCAATCCGGCCCCCGTGTAGACAGCAATGATTGGTCGCGGTCCCCGGCCACCACGAGAGTAGGTGTACGCATACCGGAGAAGCTCGGGTTCATGAACGGGAAGTGCTCTGCCGCGAACGGCGTCAAGTCAGCCCCGCCGAGTCCAGTCGCAGCAAGCAACACGCCCGCTTGGATACGCGTGTCGGACATATCCTCCCCCGGTTGCCCGAAGGCATCGAGAACGCGCGCGCCTAGCAGCATGCTCGCCGTCTGAGCGCCCCACGAATGTCCGGCTGCAGCAATCCGGCTGCGGTCGAGACGTCCGCTAAGGCCTGGGACGGAAGCTTCGATGCGGTCTAGATGGTCCAGGATGCGCTTCAGGTCCTCGACGCGATAGCGCCAGATCTCCGGTGTACGGGAATCCTCTGGCGGAAGATTCAGTGTCCTCGAGTCAAGATGGGTAGGTTGAATGACCGCGAAGCCGTGCGCAGCCCAATAATCGACTAACGGGCCGTAGCCGTCCAATGACCAGCCGTAGCCATGCGAGAAAATGATAATCGGCAACTGATCCGGAGCTGGCTGAATCCATGGACTGGGATAAGAGTCGATTGTCGCATCATCTGACGCGGATGGAGAAGCGTAAGCTTGTCGTCAGGAAACCATTAGATGCAGACCGCGGCGTCCAAGTCCACATCACTCCCATTGGGCAATCAGCGTTGGAAGATGCCCGTCCCGTCGTCTCCAGGGCCATACGCATCCATTTCCTGAACCAATTAACCGAACTCGACATGGAATCCATTACAAGCCTGGCGGAGCGAACCAAAAAAGGGCCAACAGCGTCTTCTGAACCTCCGACGCCGTGACCCTTTTTTCTACATCTATGTCTCAGAAAAGCTTGCGCGCCTTGATGACAAAGGTTACAGGCAGCATCTTCGCTTTGCTCGCAAAATCGCCGTTACTCGCCTGCAGGATGTCATCGTCCGACTCTTCGATCAGCTGCTCAATAACGAATCCTGCTTGCGCCAACGCGTTCACGTAGGTCGAGAGCTTGCGGTCCGACAATGCGAGCGTGCTGTCGCCCAGCGTGACCGAGTACCAGGATTCGTCGAAGTAGCACTTTTTGAAAATCAACTGACCGTCCTCTGCAGCAACGCACTTGTGGATCGGGTGGGACCAGCTGAATATAAATTCTCCGTCCTTCTTCAGGTAGGAAGCGATGCGGCGGAACGTCCCTTCGAGATCGGTTGTCCAGCCTATGGCATAAATCGAGTACACGACGTCGAAGTAATCTTCCGGTATGCCGCATTCTTCCTCCATGGGCGAACAGACTAGGGTTGCCGTTAGACCATGCTCCGTCAAATGCTGCTTGGTCTTGGCGAGTTGGTTCTCCGACAGATCCATCCCCCATAGCTCTGCTGCGTGGCGTTCCCCCAGGTATTGCAAGGATTGCCCGCTTCCGCAGCCGATCTCCAGCACCTTCTTACCAGATACATCGCCGAATAGCCGGCACTTCTCCTCCGAGACGAACGCCCCATAGAACGGCAATGCCGTTGCGCCTAACAGATCCGTTCCCTTCGTATCCCAGAACACGCTATTCGTTGCATGAATGCTATCCTTATCCATGTCAACCGAGATTGCGCCAACCTCACTGCCGCCAATCATGTTGGTTCGCTGCACAACATTCTTGCCCATGCCATCGTCCTCCCCGTACGTAGAATTCCTTATGCCGCCTTGACCGGTTTAGCGGCACGGGAGAAGTCGTACTTCACCGGTCTGGCATACACGAATGCCTTCGTCTTGGGGTCGTAAGCGTACACGGTCAACGTTAGCTCCGCGGCAGGCAGGTCGCCGGAGATCACCATCGACGTGACACCTGTCTTAAGGGGCGAGAAGTCGACCCAAGAATCGTCCCCCTCTTCGGTCCAGTACACGATATACTGCAGACGTCGCGCCACATCGGGCGTCGAGGAGGCTGCGGCATACGTTAGTTTGTACTTATAGCCGCCGCTGCCGTCGGGAAGCGCCTGCACGCCCGTAAGCTTCGGTTCCTTGAAGACTAGCGGCTGCGGATCCTTGAGCCCGCTCAGCTTCAGCCAGTAGGTTCGTACCGCCTGCAGCGACATTACGGGAGGCACTTCCGTGTTCTCGATTTCCCCGTAGAAGCCGAGACCGTCTTCCTGCTGAAGCGAATTCGCCATAGCCTGCTTGGCCGTGGGAGAGCCGAATAACGCCATGTAATCGTCCGCCATAATCTCGGCAGCATCCCACATGTGCGTATAACCGGGCTCGGATCCATCTTCGCTGAAGACGACAGGATCGTTCTTAATCCCCCTTAACGACACCCACTTCGTCTGCGGATTGCTCGGGAGCTTGCGTTCCTTCTTGATCAGCCAGTAATGGGTAAAATGATGCCCATACTCATGGCTCAGCGTCGCGGACAGGCTCTCGACCGTATTCAGGCGGTTCGCATCGTAGAGCACGATCTCCGTCCCCTTCTCCATGACGATGTCGGAACGGTCGTCCTTCGTCCAGGAATACTCCATGTTCGCGACGCCCGCTTCGTCTTCCTTCTGCTCCGGGGACAGGACGACCTTCCCTAGGTATGCCAGTTCCTCGCCGTGCAGGTTGCGCATCAATTCGGTATACAGCGCCTTAAGTTTGGCCTGGCTCCAGTTCTTGCTGTAGCTGACGAATTGGATGCGCTCAGGCGACAGATACGTGGCAACCGGCTTCCCTGCAGCCGCGTCGGCATTCGGAACCGACGTGCCCCCTATGGCCGTGATCAGGAGAATCGCCACCATGACGACCCATAACCTGCGATAATGCTTCATTCCCACAGAATACCGTCCCTTCTCCCCGATAAATATAATCTTAGAGAGAATTATCGGTTGAGACGGCTGTAAGATGAATCGCTAGGCTCAATATTCGCCCTTAATCACGAAGAACGTGCCGCGAATTGTCCCGGCCAGCTTGGACTTCTGCCTGGCGAACTTGAACTTCTTCTCTTCCAGCTCCTTAGGCACTTCCATCCCCTCGGACAGCTTGAATCCGACTGCCCGCTTCTTGGGGTTATCGATCGTATACATGACGTTGACCGCAAGACCGTCCTCGTAGAAGACGAAGGTCCAATCGATATTGTCCACCTGCAGACGCGAGGTTTCCAGCGGCCGCGCCGCGAACTCGATCCCCCGCTCTTCCTTCAAGATCCGGTTGACATAGTCCAGCGTATCTTGGCTCTCGGCGGCTGGCACAACCGTGAATTCATGCTTGTATTTGTTCATGAAATATCGTGCCTCATTCGCGCGCAACCCGGCCAACGCATCGGCTACCGGAGAGGACTCCAGGCCGACCGTGGACACATTTTTGAAATCGACGATACCGGACATTCTCCATTCCTCCTTCGGATCTCGCTTACTTCTTCACGACCGGAACCCACATCTCCCCATAGACGAGGCCGTCCCGCTGCCCCATCTCTACCGTCGGGGTGGGGCCGCCGGCA